>JAYQQG010000030.1:0-28219 GCA_038145765.1 Verrucomicrobiales bacterium | reverse complement strand
CGACACGGCATGGTGAACACATTGGTTGGGTGGATTCGGAAGCTCGGTTTTACTCTGGATTCCGCCACGACTCACTCCGCGAAAATCAAGGAGCTGGATGAGGAGATTCATCATTTTTATAAACGCGACCGAATTCATTTCCAATGGTGTACGGCCACCTATTTCACCGGCTGGATTTTCGACACGGTTGAAATCATGGTGGTCGCGTACCTGCTCGGCTATGAACTATCCTGGCCCCAGGCGTTTGCTATTGAAGCGTTTATTGGAGTGGCACGGGGATTTAATGTGCTGGTGCCTGGGTCACTGGGCATCCAGGATTTCAGTATCGTCGGGTTATTTGCTTTGTTCGGTCTAAATCCCGAGTTCGGCGTCCAATACGCCATCGCGCGCCGAGGCCGGGATGTGATGTTTGCCAGGCTTGGCTGGTCTCTATTTTGTATGGGCGAGGTGACTTGGCAGGGAATGCAGGACGCGATCCGGGAATAATGCCTTACCTTCGGTCCTTTCAGGCCGAAGTGTTTCATCATCATGGGCTTGCGTTACGCCCGGGAACACATCATTATGAACCCGTCCCTCGGACAATTTCCCAGCATAGATGCGGACATTAGGATTGTCATTTTTGCTCCTCTACATGTCGGGTTGTGCCTGCTTTCGGCCCGACCCGGCGCTGGAAGCATTACCCGCACCATCGCATCCGGAGGATGCCGCGCTGATGCTGCAATCCACCCCGGATCCACTCGAGCCCATGAACCGGTTTAGCTTCGCGGTGGATGAGGTGCTGTTTGAATATGCCATGGAGCCGGCCTCACGCGGTTACCGGAAAATCATTCCCGCTAAAGCCCGCACGGGTATTCGGAATTTCGGCCACAATGTCGCCTATCCCGTGCGGCTGGCGAGCAATCTCCTTCAAGGCGAATGGGCCCATGCCGGCACGGAAACCAAGCGGTTTCTAATCAACACTACTGAGGGCGTGCTGGGTTTTGGTGATCCGGCCACGAAGAAATACCAAATCTATCTGGCCGACGAGGATTTAGGGCAGGCGTTGGGGCGTTGGGGTTGGCAACCTTCGGTGTATTTGCATATCCCGATCTTTGGAGCATCCTCAGGCCGCGATATGGCGGGAGAAGTGGGCGACATTTTTCTCAACCCTTCCTCCTACGTATATGGGTTGCCCGCCGCCGTCCGGTTCAACAACAAGACGGATCAGGCAGCCTCAACGCGTCAATTGCTCGCAACCGAGTTGGATCCCTACGCTCTCAACAAACTGTACTACTCACGCAAACGCGCCATTGAAGTGGCCGATACACAACCGGCCATGAAAGGCGACAACACGCCGCAAACGCAGACGTTAATGACGGTGTTCAACCGGCCACAGGACCCGAACTTCGCCAAGCATGCCCGAGTCATTCCGGTGAACCCCCAAGGATTCCGCCAACCGCTCCCGGCCTCGGTGTGGCTGCAGGAGGGTGACGCGCCGGTGGCATTTGTCCTTCCTGGTTTGGGGGGGCACCGCCTGAGTAGCCGTGCCTTAGCCCTGGCCGAGTTGGCCTTTATGGAGGGATACCATGTTGCCTGCTTCAGCAACAATTTGAACTGGGAATTCATCCAAGCAGCCCCGGCGGGTTATCTGCCTGGATTTCTGGATGACGATTTGCAGTACCTCCGCCAAGCGCACGCCGCCTTGTCGGAAGCATTGGCTCTCCAAACAACGGCCAAACCCGCGGTCATGGGCTTTTCCATGGGTGGCTGGTATACCTTGAATCTTGCAGCCACCAGCGCGCCGGACACCTACTCCGCCGCCCTGGCCATCAATCCTCCTCTCGATCTCACCACCGGCCTTGCCGCACTGGACCGCTTGTACCGCGCCCCCGCGGCCGCGGATGACTTGGAAGCCGTTAAGGATTCCGCGCTCGTCAAATTGTTGGTGAGCCAGAACTCCGCGCCGGAAGCCGGAGCGGATTTGCCATTTAGTGATCAGGAGGCCTCATACCTCATTGGCTTGAGTTACCGGATGACACTCGCCCAAACCATCCTCAGCAGTCTGGAAATTCGCCCGAGTACCCGCGCCTACCAGCGCATCAACGCACTGAGTTGGCAGGATTATTATTCGAAGTTGGTCGCCCCCGCTTTGGCCGCCCGCAATATCAACGGCAGCGCTTTGGCCGAGGCGAGCAATCTACGCACTCGCGAGGCGGGCTTGGTTGCTGCACAGAATCTGAAACTCGTGCTCACCAGCAACGATTTCCTATTGACCCATGAGGACCTCGCTTGGTTCCGCGAACGCTTTCCGGGCAGCCGCACCGTGTACTCCGAAACTGGCGGTCACATGGGCCAGCTATGGCGCCCCGAAATCCGTGATGCGATGCGGGCGGCCATTCGTTTTCTACCTGTGACCGTTTCCGCCGAGTAACCGGCACATGTCGCTGCTTCACCTCAACGATGTTTCCTATTCTTGGGACGGCGACAACCTGCTGGATCAGGTGACGCTCAATCTGAATGCCGGTGAACATATCGGTTTGGTTGGCCGCAACGGCTGCGGCAAATCCACCCTGCTCAAACTGTTGGCTCAAGACATCTCCCCGGACAACGGCTCGGTCAATCGCGCACAAAACTTGCGCATCACCCGCCTGGTGCAAGAAGTGCCCCATGGCAATTCGACCACCGTGCATGAACTGGTCTCCAGCGCGCTTGCCGTGCCCGCCGAAGAATCATGGCGGCAAGACAAAGCCGTCCAGCGCGTGCTTACCCAAATGCAGCTCGACGGCGATGCCGATTTTGACAGCTTATCCTCGGGCATGAAGCGGCGGGCTTTGTTGGCACAGGCGATTGTTGATCGGCCGGATGTGTTGCTGCTGGATGAGCCCACGAACCATCTGGATATTGAATCCATCACCTGGCTGGAAGGCTTCCTCAAGGCCTATCCGGGCACACTGTTATTTGTCACGCACGACCGCGCCTTTCTCCAGGCCGTTGCCACGCGAATTTTGGAAATTGATCGCGGGCATCTCTTCGATTGGACCTGCAATTACCAAACATTTCTTCAGCGCAAACAAGCCTCCTTGGAGGCCGAAGAGAAACAGAATGCCCAGTTTGACAAGAAACTGGCGCAGGAAGAGGTATGGATCCGCAAAGGCATCCAGGCCCGTCGCACCCGCAATGAAGGCCGGGTGCGGGCGCTCAAGAAAATGCGGGCCGAACGCCGCCAACGCCGCGAGCGCATGGGCACGGTGCAAATGGAGGCGGCGGAGGCCGATCGGTCCGGCCAATTGGTGGTTGAGACGCGTGAGCTTTGTTTTTCATACGATGGCCCCCCGGTAGTGGCAGGGCTATCCACCGTCATCACCGCCGGTGACAAAATCGGCATTATCGGCCCAAACGGTGCCGGCAAGACCACGCTGATCAAGCTGCTACTCGGCGAACTGCAGCCCACCGACGGCAAGGTGCGCCGTGGCACCAAACTGGAGATCGTGTACTTCGATCAGTTACGCGAACAGATTGATGATCAATTGAGTATTCTCGAAAATGTGGCCGACGACCGTAAGACCGTCATCGTCAATGGCCGCAGCCGCAATGTGTACAGCTATCTGGAGGATTTTCTCTTCACCCCCGATCAGGCACGCAAACCGGCCGGCACCTTGTCCGGCGGCGAACAAAACCGATTGTTACTCGCCAAACTCTTTCAACAACCGGCCAACCTCATCGTGATGGACGAGCCGACCAATGATCTTGATGCCGAAACGCTGGAGTTGCTGGAGGAAGTCATCGGAGCGTTCAACGGCACACTCCTGCTCGTCAGTCATGACCGTGCTTTTCTCAATAACGTCGTGCAAAGTACGCTCGTGTTCGAGGGAGCCGGCCGGGTGAAAGAATACGCCGGGGGTTACGACGATTACCTCGCTCAACGCCCAGCACCGGCTCCCGATCGTAAACCCACCCGCAAAGCCAAGCCGAAACCGATTGTCGACACCGTCAAGCCAAAGAAACTCACTTTCAAAGAGCGACAACTGTTGGAGGGTTTGCCCGGACGAATTGCCGAATTGGAGGCCGAACAAGAATCGCTCCAAGCAAAAATCAATGACCCTGATTTTTTCAAACGTCCACACGAGGAAACCGTCGCGGTCACTGCGCGTTTGGAGTCGTTGGAAGCCGAACTGCTCGAGGCCTACGACCAGTGGGAAACCCTCGATGCCCGTGCCTGATCACTCACAGCGCTTCAACCTGACGCTGGCCCTCACCCCGGCTGCCTCACCAACAAGCTGTTGCGCCGCCGTCAAGGTAATCGGCTTAAACCGCACTGTTTCCCCGGGCAAACACTGTGCCAGCTTCCAACAATCGATCGATAACACGGCGCCCAGTTTTGGATAGCCACCGATCGTTTGCCGATCGTTTAGCAAGATGATCGGCTGGCCGTCCGGCGGCACCTGCACTGCCCCGTATGCAATGCCTTCGGACAAACGATCTCCAGTCGGCGCCGCCACCACATGACCTTCCAAGCGATACCCCATCCGATCGGAACGTGGTGACACTTTAAAGGAGTTTTCATAAAAATGCCCGCGTGCCTTGTTGGAAAACTCTGCCGCCTGATATCCCTGCACTACCCGTAACGAAACCGCCGGTTCATACCGCGGCACGTGATCCATCGGCAACGCCCAGTTGGATTCCGCCGGCTTACCGCAAGGAAGCCATTGGCCCTCTTTCACGGGCTCGCCGATGCCTTCGCGCAGAACGGTTGAGGTGCTGCCCAAAAACGGTTCTGCCTCAAACCCGCCTGCTACCGCCAGATATGCTCGCAGACCGCGTACGGCGTGCCCCAACTCCACCCTATCCCCGGCATGGACCTGATAACTCCGCCATAGCGCCTTGGTTTGTCCGTTAATTCGGAGCGGCATCGCCGCACCGGTCACCGCCAGTGTCGTGGTCCCCTCGCATTCCAGTTGTAGCCCCCCTTGTGCCACCTCCATTGCCGTGGTATCGGAATGATTGCCCACAAGCCGGTTCGCCCAAAAAAATGCTTCGCCATCCATTGCGCCTCCGGTTGTAAGCCCCAGCGCATGCTGCCCCCACCGTCCGCCGTCCTGCATGAGGCTTAAGACTCCTGACTTCAGAACCCGGAACCCGTTCACGGTGTCCCTCCTAACTCCAGATATTCCGCATGGCTTACCGATTTGAACCGAACCCGGTCACCCACTTGCACCCGCATCGGTTCTTCCGCGGCTGGATCAAACATCCGCACGGGACAACGACCGATCAAATTCCAACCACCCGGCGATACAGCCGGATACACCGCGGTCTGGCGATCCGCGATGCCCACCGCACCCCACGGCACAGCTCTCCGAGGTGTCGCCAGGCGGGGTCGCGCGATTGATGCGTGCACCTCACCCATGAACGCAAAACCGGGGGCAAACCCGATGGCATACACGTGATAATCCCGATCCTGATGCCGTTCCACCACCGCTTCAGGAGTCAGCCCGTTTGCCTCGGCCAACATTGCCAAGTCGGCCCCGGCCTCAACTCCATACCACACCGGCAAGATGATGTGGCGCCCGACGTCATCCGAAACCGATTCGTTCAGGCCTTTGCCGCAGTCCACCACCAGTTTTCGCAATGCCTCAAAATGGATCCGGTCAGCTTGATAGAGCACCAGCACGGAGGCATAGGAAGGCACGGTATCGATCAGTTTATCGCCCAGTTGTTCCCGTAACCGTTGATCCACCTGTCGCACCTTCGCTGCAACCGCCGGACAGATGGCATCCCCCAAATAAACCATCACCGCATTTTCGCCGGCGATCTCCACGCGTGGGAACGCCGGCGCTTCAGCCTTCATCCAGCATCTCCCGAATGGCCCGAATCAAACTGACCCCGACCGGATTATCCCCATGCACACACAGTGTAGTCGCCGACAACGAAAGCGGGGTGCCATCGATCGTGGTGACTTCCCCTTTCGTAATCAACCGCCGCACTTGCGCCAGCGTCTCAGCTTCATCCAGCACCGCGCCCGGTTCACTGCGGGGCACGAGCTGCTGATCGGCTTGGTATCGGCGGTCGGCAAAAGCTTCGCTCCATTCCCAACCATCCATCAATCCAGCCGGCCCCATCAGCGGCAACTCGCCGATCGCTTCACGTACGGCCGCCAGGATCTCGGGTTGCCGCACCATATCATGATACAGGGCGCCGTGCGGTTTCACGTAATCCACCGGGCCCATGGCCGTCAGGCAATGGACTTGGTCGGCCACCCATTGCCGAATTTGATCCGGTCCTGTCGCCAACGAAACCCGCCCGAACCGTTCGCGGTCCGGGTAGCCCGGATGCGCGCCGATGCTTACTCCGAGTTGCTGTGCCAAGGCTGCCGTGGATTGCATCAGGGATTCATCCCCGGCATGCGCGCCGCAAGCGATGTTGGCCTGATCAATGAACGGTAACACAGCCGCTTCGCAGCCCGTCCCTTCAGCCAAATCGCAGTTGAGTTTCATGCCTTTTGCATTACCGCACCAAAGAAGCCGTCCGTGCCGTGCGTGTGAGGGTACAGGCGCAGGTCTTCGGCTGTACGCGTGAAGCCCGCGTGGCTTTCAAGAAAGGCCTCCACCTGATGCTCATTTTCCTCCGGCAAAATCGAACAGGTCGCGTAAATCAATCGACCGCCGGATTTTACCAGCCTCGCCGCACTCTCAAGAATGGCGCGTTGATGTTCCTGCACTTCCGCCAGAGCTTCCGGCGTTGTTCGCCGGCGGAGATCCGGACTACGCCGCCACGTGCCCGTGCCGGTGCAGGGCACATCGAGCAGCACCCAATCGGCTGAATCACGATGGCGTTTCACCACGTTGTCCCGCTCACTCTTCAACACACGCGATTGCACATTACTCACGCCGGCACGGCCCAGACGCGGCCGCATTTGACCCAGTCGTTTACCGGAAGTGTCCCACGCCAGAATGCGGCCACGGTTCTCCATTTGCGCTGCTAATGCCAACGTCTTGCCGCCGGCTCCGGCGCAAAAATCGATTCCTTTATCACCGGGTTTGGCCTGCACCAGTGCCGCCACCAATTGGGATCCCTCATCCTGCATTTCAAACCAACCGGCTCGGAACGCCTCGGTGGCAAACAACGCGCCGCGCCGTAGCAGGCGAATACCCTCGGCGGAATGCGGCGTCGGTTCGGGCTCCAACCCGGCCTGGGCCAGAGCCTCCAGCATCTCGTCCCGGTTGGTTTTCAGCGTGTTCACCCGTAAATCCACCGGCGCTTCCCGGTTCAGGGCCGCCATGGCGTTCGGTAAATCCTCCCCGAACAACTCCGTGAATCGCGGCGCCAACCATTCAGGAAACCCATGCCGGACCGAGTCCGGCATGGCCTCGTCCGTCAACGGTTGACCTGCGTGCGATTTAATCCACGTCTGCTCATCTTCACTCAGGCGCGCCGGCGCATATTGTTGACCGTCGCACAATTCCTTAAGATTTTCCAACTCAACGCCACCCAGCAGTACCGATTCCGCCAAGACGCGGCCCCGGGGCCTCTTTGCCAAGCCCCCCTGTTCCAATTGCCAATCCAGCGCCATTTCATTGCGCAGGACAGAATAAACTACCCGGGAGATTTCGCCCCGATCTTTGGATCCGATAAACCGGCGTTTGCGAAAGAACTGGTTGAGCACCGCATCCGCCGGTGCTCGACCGCCCTCGACCCAGTTGGTTTCCATCTCATCCAGCGCCTCCATTGCAGAGGCCATACGTGCGCCCGGTTTCATCGGCGGCCATTTGACCCGTGTGCTGTGCGGGAAAGAAGATTAAAATGCGCCGGTTCGGACTTTCCGTGATGCGGCGCGGGCTTTAGCCTTGAGCCATGAACCGTCGCCACTTTCTCGCCGCCACGGCAGCCCTGTCCGCCCCGGTTATCCTGGGCCGTACGCCTCCCCCGCGATTGCGCATCGGCCAAATCGGCCTGGCACACCCGCATGCAGCCGGCAAGCTGCAGGCCATTCAGCAATTGAAAGACACCTATGAATTGGTCGGCGTGGTGGAACCTGATGCCGCTCTGCGGCGCCGCGCCCAAGGTGTGAAATTCATTACACTGGAGGAACTGATGAACACGCCCGCGCTCGCGGCGGTGGCCATCGAGACACGCGTGCGCGACCTGGTGACCACTGCATTGCCGGTGGTGGAAGCGGGCAAACACATCCACCTCGACAAACCTGCCGGGCCGGAGCTGGCCCCATTCCGCAAACTGTTGGCTACCGCCGAGCAAAAAAAACTCTGCGTCCAAATGGGCTACATGCTCCGCTACAACCCTGCGTTCGAATTTATGTTTCGCGCCGTGCAGGAAGGCTGGTTTGGGGACATCATGGAGCTGGACGCCATGATGGGCAAAAAAGCCACTGCCGGGCTGCGCAAAGAATTGGCGGAGTTTTCCGGCGGCGGCTTCTTCGAGCTCGCCTGCCACATTCTCGATGCCACCATCCATGTACTCGGCACACCTTCCCGCGTGATGGGCATCAATCTCCGCACCCAAGCCGCTGCGGGAGACACCTTTGCCGATAATCAACTGGCTGTGCTCGATTACCCCAAGGCCACCGCGACTCTGCGTTGTAATCATAACGATCCGTTCGGCTTTCCGCGGCGGCGTTTTCATATCGCCGGCACCCGGGGCGGTATGGAAATTCAACAACTCGAATCCGGTCGGTTTACGCTGAACCTGGACCAAGCCCGTGGACCATACAAAAAGGGAACCCAGAGCGTGCAGCTCCAAGGCGGCCGCAGTTATGTCGCCGAGTTCGCGGATTTGGCTCGCGTGATCCGCGGCGAAAAGAAACTCGTCTGGAGCTATCAACACGACCTGACCGTGCATGAAACACTCCTCAAAGTGTGTGGCATGATGTAAGTCCGGGGATAGTTCATGCCGGTTGACAACACTCAGCCAACACGGCTCAATATCCTCATGCGCAACGGATTCCCCGCCCTCGGCTTGGCCTTTACGTGCCTGTTTTCCTTTTCGATGTTCGGTCAGGCCCCGTGGGAAACCCGCATCCAAGGAACACCGGATCCGCCACTTCCCTTTGTCGCGAAACCGGTGTGGTCTAAATTGCCCGTAAAGAAACCGTTGGAACTCAAAAACCTTCCCGGCTGCCCCGGCTGGATGGTTTATGCCGATCATCATGAAAGTAAGGAGTCCATTTCCTCGGTGTGGGTGTTCGAGGCCAAGGCCGGCGTATCCAAACAAATTGAGGCCTTGTCTCTGGAACGACGATTGATCTACGGGTTTTGTTTTCATCCACAGTTCGAGAAAAACGGGTACATCTACCTGCACACTCAGGGCCCGCGCCGGGGTGAGGGCAGTAAGAACCGTTTCTGCCAAGTGACGCGCTGGACGATGGACCGGCAATCGCACCGTATTGATCCTCAGTCTCAGCGGGTGATCCTGCAGTGGGATTCCAACGGCCACGATGGTGGCGGGCTGGTTTTCGGCAATGACGGCATGCTGTACATCACCTCGGGTGACGGCACGAGCGATTCAGATGTCAATGTCACCGGCCAGCGCATCGATCTATTGTTGTCCAAAGTATTGCGCATTGATGTCGATCGCCCCTCGAAAGGCCGGCCCTACTCCATCCCGCGCGATAACCCGTTTCTGAACACGCCCAATGCTGCGCCGGAAACCTGGGCGCATGGTTTCCGTAACCCGTGGCGAATCACCAGCGATTCCAAGACCGGCGATATTTGGGTCGGCGAAAACGGCCAGGACCTGTGGGAATCCGTGAAACGCGTCGTGCCCGGCGCGAATTATGGCTGGAGCAAATTCGAGGGCAGCCACCCCTTTTACCTCGAACGCAAGCTCGGCCCAGGCAAACTCACCAAGCCAACCTTTGAGCATCACCATCGCGAGGCACGCTCCCTCACCGGCGGCGTGGTCTATCACGGCGGCAAGCATGCCTCGCTGCAGGGTGCCTATGTCTACGGCGATTATTCCACCGGCAAAATCTGGGCCGGCCGCCATGACGGCAAACAGGTTGTCTGGCATCAGGAAATTGCCGACACCACGCTGGCGATCACCGGATTCGCCGAGGATACCCAAGGCAACCTGATCGTGATTGATGAGCAATCCGGATTCTACACGCTGGAAACCAATCCCGCGCACGGTCGACCCGTAAACTTCCCGACCAAGCTGAGTAAAACCGGTCTGTTTACCGACACACCCAAACTCCGGCCCGCTGCGGGCGTAACACCCTATCAGGTCAATGTCCCCCACTGGAACGATGGCGCGAGCGCGCGTCACTGGGTGGCCTTGCCCCAAGGTGAATCCATCCAGTTCACCGGCAACCGCGGCTGGAACGCCCCCGACGGCACCGTACTCGTACAAACCCTCACGCGCCAAGGCCAGCACCTGGAGACGCGCCTCCTGACGCGACAGGAAGGTGAGTGGGCCGGCTACAGTTACCTTTGGGACAGCGACCAGAAAGATGCCACGCTGGTCGAAGCCGAGGGCCGCCAACTCACATTGCCCAACGATCGCATGTGGAATATCCCCAGCCGCGCAGAGTGTATGATGTGCCACAGCCGGGCGGCCAAGTACACTCTCGGACTGACGGAACTGCAGCTCAACCGCACGATCCAGGTCGACAATCAACCGGTCAACCAGATCGCGCACTGGCTGAAACAGGAACGGCTCACCGGTGCCAAGGCCGAGGACTACGAAGCGGGGGGCAAACGATCTCAACAGGCATTACCCAATCCCTACGACGATTCGCTTGAGTTGGAATCACGTGTGCGATCTTATTGGCAGGCCAACTGCGCACACTGTCACGTGGAAGCCGGCGGCGGCAATGCCCAGATGGAACTCGAGTGGAGACGGCCGCTCGCCGATACCCGCACGGTGGATGCCGAACCCGTGCACAGTCGGTTTGAACTCGGCCCCAAAGCCCGCATTGTGGCCCCCGGCCAGCTGGGTCACACAGTGATGATGCAACGCATTAGCGGCACCGGCCGCGGCCGCATGCCGCCGGTCGGCGGAGTGCTTCCCGATCCGCAATGGATCGCCTTGTTTACCCGATGGGTGTCCGGGCTCAAACCCAAAGAATAGATTATGTCACCCATGAAATACCTGTGCTTTCTTCTTCCGCTTCTTTTCACGGGATGCCAATCCGCACCGCAGCGGCCGTTGGAGTTTACCACCATGATCGCCCATTGGGCGAAGTACACTGAGCCGGAGTATCTGGATTTCGTCCGCGAAGCGCGACCAGAGCTGGCGCAGATTGGATTTTACGGCGCGCATTACTGGAGTCTGGGTCACACCAAGCACGGGCAGGGTTATCCCGGGCATTTCCCCGAGATCGGCCTCAAGGAAAACCGAGCCTGGTTCGCCCAACGCAATCGCGATCTACGCAAGCTGAACACTCTGGTGATCGGTCACTTCAACATCGAGTTTCTCGTGGGCGATCCGAACCATGCCGAGGGCCCGCGCGGTTTTTTTAAATTCTACCACGAACTGTGGGATGAAAAAACGCTCGGCCCCAAGCCGGTACAGGATCCCTTGGACCTGCTGGAGAAGAACGCCGATGGAACGCCGCTTTCCAACAATAATTACTCCATCGGCGGCATGAAAGAGTACTGGGCGTGCCTAAATAATCCGCATTGGCGCACGGTGCTCAAAGCATGGGTGCGCCATGGCATCGCCGCCGGGGTGGACGGATTCATGATCAATTATTTTTACCGGCATAACTGCCTGTGCCAGCATTGCCAGGAAAAGTTTCGCGACTATCTTGGCGAACGATTTGAAGCTCATGAATTAATACCGTTCGGGATCAACAACCTTGCTCAACATCGGTTCACTGAAATCGGCGCGTGGCATGACCCCAAGGAAAGCACACCATACAAACGTGAACAGTTGCGCTTCTCGCAGATCGCCACCAAGGAATGTTTTGATGAAGTGTTTGTGAAATACGGTCGCTCCCTCAAACCGGGTTTGATCGTTGGCCAATGGAACCACCTCGGCCGCTTCGGTCAGATCAACTCCGACGAACGCTGCCTGTTGCCCAAGGAACTGTGGGCGAAGGACGAGGATTACCTATGGTACAGCACCGGCGGATCCGCCTTTTACACGGACTTGAAGAATGGCTACCTCGGCGAAGGCACCCTGCATTCGCGCTACATTCGCGGCGCCACCGGCGGCAAACCCTTTACGCTCGGCAAATACGAGGGCACCCGGATTCGCGCCGCCATCGGCGAGTTGATCGCCAACGGCGGCGCGCCCATGGGGTTTTATACGCGTTACACCGATCCCAACGCGCGCAAGGTGATCACCCAATATTACCAGTTCATCCGGCGGCACGACCGCATCTATCGCCGCAACCAACACGCTGCCGCCAACGTACTGCTCTTTCCCCGCACCGCCGTGCACGCCGGCAACGTCGAGGCCGTTCAACAATTCCTCAAGCTTGGCGACCGCCTGCTCGATCGCCATGTGCTATTCGACATTTTACCGGATGACCTGGCCACAAAAGACGCCCTCGCTCGTTACGGCGCCGTCTTTCGTGTGGGCCAACCCGAGCCTCAACCCGCCGGCCCATTCAGCATCACCGCGCCCAAGACGGTAAGGGCCTCACTCAGCCAACCCGCCGAGGGCGACGCGCTGCACTTGCATTTCGTCAATTACAATCGCACCGAACCCAAGAACCCCCGCAGCGCGGGTGGCGGCATCCATGACGAAAAACCCATCGCCGCTGAGGGTGTGCGCTTCACCTTCACCCTGCCGCAAGGCAAGACACTCGACCGCGTCACCTTTCTCACCCCTGAACAATCCCAACCTCAACTGTTAATCACAGAAATCCATGAACAACGCATCACCGTTTCGATCCCGAATTTCCTCGTTTATGGCGTGGTCGAATTGACTTTCCGCCCAAGCAAGAATCCATAGATCTAAAAGCCTAATGAAATCCTCCTTTGCCCTTGTGTTGCTGTCCCTCGGCCTGACGGGCTGTGTGGCCATTCAAGCTCAACACGCACCTATCCCGCCTGACTCCTTCCGAGGGAGCGAACTAGTCACCGCGCAGTCCGATGGCAACATGCTAGTCGAAGCGGAGGAATTTTCGCCCGCCAACGACGCGTGGGCGGCCAAGCCTTGGGGGGAGAATTATTATGCGGCGACGTTTGCCAATTCGTTCCTGAGCCGGAAGGCGTATCTTGGGGCTACCGAACAGGCGGAGGGCACGGCGACCATTCGCGTGCGGGTGCCAAAGGCGGGGCGGTATCTCGTGCTCGTGCGGTACGAGGCGGCTTATCGGTTTGAGACGCAGTTTCGGGTGAAGGTGGAGCAGAACGGCAAGGCGGCACTGAACCGGTTGTATGGTGCGCGGAAGAATCTGAAGATTTGGGCTTTCAGCCAAAAGCTCAAGGCCGAGCACGCGTGGAGTTGGGGGGCCTCGGAGAACATCGTGTGGGAAGGGCACAATGCCTACGCCAATCTGCAGCCCGGCATTGCCACCATCACGCTCACCACGGGCAAGCAACCCGCGCCCGCTGCCAAGCGCAACATCGATTGTCTGCTTCTCACCACCGACGAGGAACAGGTGAAGATGCGCATTGAGAAGGAACGTTATCTGCCGCTCGACGGCATGCTCACCCAGGCGGGCGATGTGTTTGTGAAGGTGACTAATCGCGGCGCGGCGGAACTGACTTTCGCCGGCAGCCCGGCCATCGGCGGCGGCAATTGGCAGCAGCATTCGCCCTATTGGGTTCACCTGCGCAACTGGCCGAAAGTAAGCGTAAAAGTCGCTCCCGGTAAAACCAGCGACTGGGTGGAGGTCGGCGGCACGATGGACACGCTCAATGACGGCCAATGGAATTTCACCGGCAACGGCAAATACCGCGCGGAGTTTGCCGTGAAAGAAGCCAACGGCAAATTCACCCCCATCGCCGCCTTTGATGGTGAGGGCACCCTCGAGCTCGCCGCCGATGCGGATACGCGCTACTCGCGCCGACTGCGCCGGCAGGAAGATGTGCTGTTTGATTTACTCACCGAAGTGAAAAAGGAACCGCGGCGCGGCCGGCTGCCTACCGAGACGCCGATCTACGGCTTCACTTTCGCCCCCGGCCTCGGCGCGAAGTATGACCAAGGCGTTGCTGAGTTCCGCAAGATGTTCGCGCTACAGGAAACGTCCTCAAAGACCGGCACTTATATCGACGTCCGCAGTGTGCCGACCGCCAAGCTTGAAGAGTATTGCAAAAACCTCGGCGCCCGCGCGCAGCAGATTCGTGTCGTCAGCCTCGGCGATGAAATCAGCCTGCCCAAGCCGCCCGCTGCAAAAGCCACGGCGGACATGGTCACGTGGCTCAAGAGCCGCAAACTGCAACCAAAAGACGTCCTTCCCGGCGCGGCGAACTGGGACGCCATTAAGTACGAACCCACCGACGCCGCCAAGGCCGCCCGGCCCGGCGTGTATTATTGGTCGCGCCGTTATCATCACGCCTACGGCATCCGCGCCATCAAGAACCGCACCGACATCCTGCGCAAACATCTGCCCAACGCAGGCATCGGCGCGAATTATTCGCCGCATTATCCCGCCGAGCATCGGTACCTCGGCGAGGTGCACAAGTGGGTCACCATCTTTCGCGAGGAAGGCATGACCCAGCCGTGGAGTGAGGATTACATTTTCCAAATGCCCGTCGCCACGCAGCAGATGAACAACATCAACCTCGATCTCCTGCGCGCCGGCGTGCGCGGCAAGCCGAGCCAAAAGATTCATTACTACTGCATGCCGCACTGGCCCGGGCAGATTCCCGGCAACTGGCGCCGGCTCTTTTACGGCGCGCTCGGTCATGGCATGCAGGTGGTGAACCTCTTCGAGTTCCGGCCCGTCCAAGCCGCGTACACCGAGAATCACTGCAGCAACCCCGAGACTTACCGCACCATTCTCCGCAGCTTTCGCGAGCTGGGCCAATTTGAGGACATCATCCAGTCCGGCCGCAAACGCCCCGCCAAGGCCGCGATGTGGTTCAGCGAAACCGCCGATATCTGGGGCGACAACAAAGGCTCCTTCGCCGCCGGCAAGCGGACCCTTTACGCCGGTCTCATTCAGCAGGGCACGCCGCTCGACTTCGTGATCGAGGGCGATGACCTTTCAAAGTACAAGGGCCTCATCCTCACCGACCGCCACGTCTCCCGCGCCGCGTCGCAGAAGATCGCCGACTGGGTCAAAGCCGGCGGCCAGTTGATGACCACCGCCGGCGCGGGCATGTTTGATGAGCTCAACCAACCCAACACCGTCCTCCGCAACCTCCGCGGCATCCGCTCCGCCCAGCTCGTCGCTCCCGAAAATGCCCAGGTGGAAATGGTGAAACAGGATCTCCCCTTCGTCGCGCCCGTCGCCAAGGTTCAATTTAGCGGGGCCACCGTCGACAGTGCCAAGCCGCCGAGCTTCCCGGTTTACGCCGTGCGCGATCGGCTCACCGTCAACCCGCGTGCCGCCGGATTTACAGTGGCACATTTCGCCGATAAATCGCCCGCCATTCTGCATCGCAAACACGGTCAAGGCGCTGTCGGTCATTTCGCCTTTATGCCCGGCCTCAGTTACTTTGCCCCGGCCACGCCGAAAGTGCCCGTCGATCGCGGCACCCACGCCGGTGCCTCGGCTCATCTCATCCCCACTGAATACGATCCGCTCGTTGCCAAACTCCTCCAAACCCCCAACCGCCACATCACCTGTTCCGAGACCCTGGTGGAAGCCAACATCATTGATTCCCCCAAAGGCAGCGTCGTGATCCTCACCAACTGGACCCCCGGCCCCATTGAGAACCTGGAAATCACCCTCCCCGCCGACCTGGCCAACAAAAAACTCAACAGCGCCACCGGTGCCGCCGTTCAAAAGGATGGCAACAAAGTGACACTGAACCTTAACATTGCCGAAGCGCTTATCCTTCGATGACCTATGATTCACCACAGAGGCACAGAGAACACAGAGGGAAACCAAGAACAAAAATGGGATTTGAGAATTGGGAATTCCTTGGACATTGATAATTGGTCATTGAAATTTCCCCCCTGTGCCTCTGCGGTAAAAATTTAAAAACCCACTCACCAATGACCTCCCTATTCAAATTAACAGCCCTGATCCTGATCACGCTTACCACCGCCTGCGCCGCCCCGCCGAAGCGGATCGCGGCCATCGTCACCGAGTACCGGCACAACTCGCATGCGGATGTGATCGTCAGCCGGTTGATCCTCACGAATACGCTCGACGGCAAAGGCAAGCTGCCGAATCTCAAGCTGGTTTCGCTGTACACCGACCAGGTGCCGAAGAGTGACACGAGCCGCAAGTGGTCCAAGCAATTCAAGGTGCCCATTTACAAAACCGTGGAGGAATCGCTCACCCTCGGCACCGACAAGATTCAGGTGGACGGCGTGTTGCTGATCGCCGAGCATGGCGTGTATCCCAAGAATGCCACAGGCAACACCATCTATCCCAAACGCCGGCTCTTCAATGACATCCAAAAGGTCTTTCGCAAAACCGGCCAGAGCGTACCGGTGTTTGTCGATAAACACTTGGCGGATAACTGGAAAGATTCCAAATGGCTGTACGACACGGCGGCGGAATTGAAGGTGCCGCTGATGGCCGGCTCGTCGTTGCCCGTGCTGTGGCGCTATCCGCCGGTGGATGTGGAGCGCGGCGCGAAGCTCAAGGAGATTGTCGCCGTGTCGTATCACACGCTCGATGCCTACGGCTTTCACGCGCTGGAGATGGTGCAATGCCTTGCCGAACGCCGCGCCGGAGGCGAGACCGGCGTGAAGCAGGTGCGCACCCTCACCGGCGAAGCGGTTTGGCAGGCGATGGAAAACAAGGTATTCGATCGCGAACTCCTATACGACGCCCTCAAGCGCCTCAAAGGCAGCGCTGTCACCAAGCGACTCGACACGCCCCTGCGCGAGCAGGTGAAGGAGCCCGTGCTCTTCACCATCGATTACCGCGACGGCCTCCGCGCACACGTGCTGACGCTGAATTATACCGTCGGCGAATGGGCCGTGGCCTGGCGTCGCGCCGATGGCGGCAAACGCTCCACTACCTTTTGGACGCAGGAAGCCCGCCCTTACATGCATTTCACCTATCTCGTGAACGGTACTGAACAGATGTTTCACACCGGCAAACCCGCCTGGCCCGCCGAGCGCACCTTGATGACCAGCGCGCTGCTCGATGCGTTGCTCATTTCAAAAAGCAAAAACAACGCCGTCGTCCCCACGCCGTTCCTCAATTTCAAATACACCACCGACTGGAACTGGAAACAGCCCCCACCCCCACCGCCCGGCCGGCCGTTGAACCAGCAATGAACCGATGGTGGCTCATGCTCGGTGCGCTTCCGGTGTGGCTGATTGCCGCGCCTAAGCCATTCCCACTGCCTTACACCGATAAGGCGCCAGCGATTGACGGGCGGCTCAATGAGGTTTGCTGGAAAAAGGCCACCTCATTGCGGGTGATTTTCCCGCACGATCAAACCCACAAACCACCGGCAAAAGCGCCCATGATCGCGCGTGCTGTGTGGGATGATTTTTATTTGTACCTCGCCTACGAAGTTACGGATTCGCAATTAACCGCGCTCGGCACCGGCCGCGAAACCGGCCCGCCCAAAAACCGCCGCCCGCAGGCCATTGAATACGCGCCGGAAAAGCAAATCGATCTCGTCGAGTTTTTCATCGCGGACAACCCGCGTTTCTTTTGGGAGATCCATCACAACGCCGCCAATCACCTGAACACACTGTGGATCGAGCTGCCCACCGCCGCGGAGCTAAAAAAAATCCCGAAGCCCGGCTACGCCCACATCAAGTTTCATCGTGACCGCTTCCTGCCCGACGACGACACCCACACCGTGCAACGCGCCACCCGGCTCCGCCCGAACACCACCCTCAATCGGCCCGCCGATCGCGACACCGGCTACACCGCCGAACTCCGCCTGCCCTGGCGCAGCCTCTTCCCGAGCCAACCCGCCCCCAAGCCTGGCCGCCAATTCTCCCTCCTCGCCGTCTGCCTCAACGGCAACGGCGGCCAAGCCGTGTACCACTCCAACGGCAAAAACCTCCCCCAGCTAATGTACCACTACTCCGTCAAGCAATGGCCGGTGTTGAAGCTGTCACGCTAACCGTGCTTCCGGCGCCCCGCCGGCAGGCCAAAACCCATCTCCTACCCAAGACCTGGTTTCCCTTCAGCAATCACCTTTCACCACTCATCAATCATCAATCTGCACCACCCATCTGCCGGGGAGGCGCCGGCAGCACATTGAATTGATTTGATTGCCCAAGCCCCGTATCAACAGCCATGCACACACGCACCTTGGGCAACACCGGCGCCGCTATCTCCGAGGTCGGGCTCGGCACCTGGCAACTCGGCAGCGCCGACTGGGGCACGGTTGATCCCGCCGATGCCCAGGCCATCCTCACGCGTTCCGTCGAGCTCGGCGTCAACTTCATCGACACCGCCGATGTCTACGGCATGGGCCACAGCGAACGCGCCATCGGCGAGTTTCTGAAGAGCACGGACGCCCAACTCCACATCGCCACCAAGCTCGGCCGGCGCCATGATGAACCGCACGGTTGGCCGCAGAATTTCACCCTCGAAACCATGCGCGCCCACACCGAGGATTCCCTGCGCCATCTCGGGGTCGATTCCCTGTTCCTCACCCAACTCCACTGCATCCCCACCGACGAACTCCGCCGCGGCGACGTCTTCGAGCACCTGCGCACCCTCCAAAGCGAAGGCCTCATCCAGCACTGGGGCGTCAGCGTCGAGACCGTTGAGGAAGGCCTGCTGTGCCTCGAGCAACCCGGCCTCGCCAGCCTGCAAATCATCTTCAACATCTTCCGCCAAAAACTCGTCGACGAACTCCTGCCCGCCGCGCAGGCCCAAGACGTCGGCCTCATCGCCCGCGTGCCGCTCGCCAGCGGCCTGCTCGCCGGCCGGTTCACCGCCGACAGCACCTTCCCCGAGGCCGATCACCGCCATTACAATGCCGAAGGCCAATGCTTCAACATCGGCGAAACCTTCGCTGGCGTCGGCCTCAACAACGGCGCCACCCTCGCCGAGGCCGTCCGCGACACGCTCCCCCCCATTTCAAATAGCGGCGACTACACCATGGCCCAGCAAGCCCTCCGCTGGGTGCTCGATCACGACGCCATCACCACCGTCATCCCCGGCGCCAGCCGCCTCTCCCAAGCCGAGTCCAACGCCGCCGTGTCCGAAATGCCCGCGTTGCCGGGGCAAACCCATGCCCAACTGCGCGCGCTGTACGACGACCGGATTCACGGAAAAATTGTCGGCGCGTATTGATCCACTCGACGGGATGCGTCACGATATTCCTCGTGCGAATATCCATTAAATCTCTCCAATCGATTTGGGCGATCATCGCCCTGTTCATCGTGCCGTCACTTTCCGAGGCCGAACCATGGACACAGTTCCGCGGGCCGCGGGGGGATGGGCATACGACGGCGAAAAATTTGCCGGTCGAATGGTCGGAGACCAAGAATGTCGCTTGGAAAACGGCGATTCATGATCGGGGATATTCGTCCCCGGTCATTTATGGCAAACAGGTTTGGCTGACGACGGCGACGGAAGATGGGAAGAAGCTGTTCGGCATTTGCATCGATAAAGACACCGGCAAGGTGTTGCATGATCTGCATCTGTTCGATGTCGCCAAACCGCAACGGATCACGCGGGATAACACGTACGCGTCACCCACGCCGGCCATCGAGAAGGGCCGTGTGTTTCTGCACTTCGGCACGTACGGCACGGCGTGTGTGGATACCGCCTCCGGCAAGGTGCTGTGGCAGCGGCGCGATTTGAATTGCGACCACGAGGCCGGCGCCGGGCCGGCCAGTTCACCGATGCTTTTCGGTGACACGATGATCGTTCACGTGGACGGCCGCGATGTGCAGTACATCATCGCGCTGGACATCGCCACGGGCATAACGGTGTGGAAGACGCCCCGCTCGCTCGATTACACCAAGTTCCCTGTGCATCATCGCAAGGCCTACTGCATGCCAATGCTCGTTCCGCGGGGCGACGGCCAGCAGCTCGTCAGCCCCGCCGGCCGCGGCCTTTATGCGTATGATCCGAAGACCGGCAAAGAACTGTGGCACATGCGCCATCGCGGCTGGTCCGTGGCGCCCCGACCGATCTACGGGCACGGCCTGATCTTCGCCACGATTGATCGCGACAACCCCGAGCTGTGGGCCATTCGACCTGACGGCAAGGGCGACATCACCGATACCCACATCGCCTGGAGCGAAAAACGCGGCATGCCCGAGCGGTGCTCGCCGTTGCTGGTCGATGATCTGTTGTACTTTGTAAACCGCGGCGGCATCGCCACCTGTCTCGAGGCCAAAACTGGCAAGGAGGTTTGGAAGGAACGCCTCAAAGGCGCCTACTCCGCCTCGCCGATTTATGCCAAGGGCAGCATTTATCTTTTTAACGAAACCGGCACCGCCACCCTCCTGCGCCCGGGCCGCAAGTTTGAGGTCATCGCCACCAACGCCCTCGCCCCGCAGCCGCTCCTCGCCACCCCTGCCGTTGACGGCAACGCCTTTATCATCCGCACCGGCAGCTATTTGTATCGCATTGAAAACGCCAAATAATCTCCAGCATACGGGAGGGCGAAGCTCCCGCTGAGCCGCGTGTTAATGAAAATGCGCAGTCATATTTTATGCGGATCCCACGACTCGGCTCAGCAGGAGCTTCGCCCTCCCCTAAACCGGTTGTGAGGTGGATTCGGCAGAGAAGCGTTGGCTCGCAATTGGTCATTTACTAACGCGAATGCGCGGATAGAATTGCTCGTGCGACTGAAATGAACCGCGGATTCAATCAGCCCCTTTCCCGGCGTCGCCTGCTGCAGGCGGGCGGGATTGGTTCGTTGGGGCTGGCGTTGCCCGGGCTGTTGCGCGGGGAGGACCATCAGGCCTCGGCGAAGTCGTGCATTTTCATCCATCAATACGGCGGGCTCAGCCAGTTGGATTCGTGGGACATGAAGCCCGAGGCGCCGCAGGAGATTCGCGGGCCCTATCGCCCGATCAAGACCGCCACGCCGGGCTTTCAGGTTTGCGAGCTGATGCCGCGGTTGGCGAAGCTCTCCGAGCAGTACGCCGTCATCCGCTCGATGACCCACAAGCAAGCCGCTCATAAACCAGCCAACTCCATGCTGCTCGCCGGGCGCGAGAATCCCGCGCCGGACGATCCCAGCTTTGGCGCGATGGTGGCCAAATTGCGCCCGTCCAAGGCGAGCATTCCGGATCATGTTTGGCTGCAGAAATTCGGCGGCGGCGCGGCACCGGAAGATCACACCTACCTCACCGGCGGCCACCTTGGCATGGCTTACGCCCCGATGCTGCTCGGCCGCAAACACGACGACAACCCCGCCACACCCGGCTATCGCGTGCGCGCGTTTGACACACCCGAAGGCATCACGCCCGGCCAACTGGCCGACCGCCGCCGACTCCTTGAGGCCGCGCAACAACTTTCGCCCGTGGGCAATACCGCCGAGTTCGACGCGTTTGATTCGCATCAACAACGCTCCATCGACCTGCTCAACGGCCGGGCTGCGAAGGATGCCTTCAACCTCGATCGTGAACCGGCCAAGGTGCGCGATCGTTACGGCCGCAATCCGCTGGGCCAACACCTGCTGCTGGCCCGCCGCCTGATCGAGGCCGGCACGCGGCTGGTCAATGTCGCCGCCTGGACCGGCCTCAGGCGCGGAGAGAAATTCGTGAGCGTCGAAACGTGGGACATGCACGGCAACGCCGATGTGGGCA
Organism: Verrucomicrobiales bacterium; assembly: GCA_038145765.1. Lineage (GTDB taxonomy): Bacteria > Verrucomicrobiota > Verrucomicrobiia > Limisphaerales > UBA1100 > UBA1100. The sequence goes on along the minus strand of JAYQQG010000030.1, from coordinate 6,463 downwards.
TTTTTGAAAACGGCTGGAACGGCCTGCCCTTCGCCCTGCCGCGCACCGACCAGGCCGTCGCCACGTTGCTGGAGGATCTACGCGAACGCGGGCTGCTCGACACCACGCTGGTGGTTCTCGTGGGCGAATTCGGCCGCGCCCCGAAGATCAGCAAGGGCGCCAAGCGCATCGGGCGCAACCACTGGCCCGCGTGCTACTCCGCCATGCTCGCCGGCGCCGGTATTCGCGGCGGTGCGGTGTATGGCGAATCCGACAAGCACGCCGGTTACGTGAAAACCAATCCGGTGACCCTGCCCGACTTCACCGCCACGCTGTTCACCGCGCTGAACATCAATCCCGCTTCGCGACTGTCGCCCGACGGTTTCACCATCCCCGCCAGCGAAGGCCGCGCCATCGAGGCGTTGTTTTAGCGGTCCTGCCGGAAGCGGAATTGTTTGGATAACACGATCTGTTCGATGAACGTGTTGGTCTTGTAGCCGTCCTGCTTCGCCGCACTGACAATTTGATTCAATGCGATGCGGTCGTACGGCTGCAGCTGGCGGCCCAGGGCGTAGGCGAAAAGTTGGCGGGCGAAATTCTCGGCGATGTCGTCCCCGTACAACTCGAGCAGCAGCGTCTTCATTTCGCGCGGTGATTGAAACGCCTTGCCGTTGGGCATCACGCCGGAGGAAACCACCGGCGCCTTGTCCGGATATTGTGTGCGCCAGTCGCCGAACTGCGCGAAGTTCTCGAGGCCCAAGCCCAGCGGATCGATCTCCTTGTGGCAGGCGTTGCACACGGCCTTCGAGACATGCTGCTTTAACAGTTCGGCGACCGTTGGATTCCGTTTGATGTTCAACGCCTCGCGGGCTTCTTCAATCGACGGCACATCCTCGGGTGCCTCCATGGCCTTGCCGATCAGCGTGTTCAGCACCCACACCCCACGCCGGATCGGACTGGTGCGCGTCTTGGAGGCGGTCACCCGCATGATGGCCGCGCTAGTGATGATGCCGCCTTCGCGGTCGCCCTGGCGTTCGACGAGGATGGGCGGATCGTAACGCAGCTTCCGGTTTCGACTTTTGCTTTGGCGTTTGGAAAAAATGTCCGCGTGCTGCCGGTTCAACTTGGCGGGATCGGCCTTGGTGTAGCCGTGATCCTTGGGCTGCAACGCGGTGGCTCGTTTGTAGAGCCAGTCGCTCTGCACCAGCTCCAGCACACTGCGGTTCGACCGGATCAATTCGTCGGTGAAAAACAACACCTCATCGTATGCCTCGCGGTTCCAGCGTTCATCACGCAGGTATTCGCTGTTCGCAATGAGTTCATCGAAGCCAAGCCATTGGCCGGCAAAATTTTCGGCCAATGCAATCCGCTTGGGCGAATTGAGCATGCGCGCGATCTGCGCTTTCAACACATCATCCTTGAGCAGGCTGCCGTCCCGGCCCCGTTGTAACAGCTCGGCGTCGGGCGGTCCGGCCCAGAGAAAATAGGCAAGGCGCGTGGCCAGCTCCCTACCGGTGACGGGATAGGGCGTGTCCTGCCCCTGGCTTTGCTCCATGCGATAAAGGACTTCCGGTGAAATCAGGATCATCTCAAACACGTGCATCAGGCTGGAACCGCTATCCTTCGTAATCTGCCGATGGCGTTGGTACAGCCGATGGTAGCCCGTCGCATATTCCTCCAGACGATGGGCGTTGCCTCGATGAGCCCGCTCAACGAATTTTGTGATGAGCTGCTTGACCTCCGTCTCACTGAGCTTGTCCGGAAGCGTTGTTCTACCCAGTACCGCCTTCATGGCTTGCGGGTTTTTGCGGAACTGATTCAGCGCATAGTTCGCCGCATCGGCCAGTTCCTTCAGTGGCAGCTTGAGTTTACCAAGTCGATGCGCGTCGTTGTCGAAGCCGGATTCGCCGGGGATATCCGACGGCACGATGGTGGTGATTTTCGAAGGCTCAATTTTGCCCGTGATGGCGTCGCGGTAGGGCGCCTTGAGCGGGATCGCCAGCACGGCTTCCAGCGTGTTTTCAAATTCGTACCGTGTCAGCCGCCGCAACGGCGTGGGCCCGATGTGCTCCTCCCCTTCGCGCAATACGAACGACTGGTGAAACCAATCGAGAATCGCCTTTTTCTCCGCGGCCGCCAGCGGTTTTTTATTTTCCGGCGGCATCGCGCCGCGGGCCACCATCTTCTCGAGCCGCACCCACAGTTTGGTGTGTTTGCCATAGGAGGCATTGGCCGGATCGAGCAGCGGCGTTAAGTCGATGCCACCTTTGCGGGAGTCACGGTCATGGCACGTCAGGCAACGATCCTCAAATACTTCGGCAACCGCCGCAAAATCAGCCGCAGGAAACGCGGAGAGTGCGCAGGCAAAAAACACCGCCGTGCAAAGTTGACGCGCCAACCTCATCGGCTACGGGCCCTTGGCCGCGGTGAGGGACACGACCACCTTTTTGCCGGCAGTCTCCTTGTATTGACCGGTCAGGGTGACGACCTTGCCGACGTTGCGGTCAAAGCGCAGCCGGTGATTGTTCATGAACGGCACCTGAATGCGCAGGTCACTCTTGTCGGACAGGCGCAGCAGATAATATTCCTGCTCGCCCTCAATCTCAATGCGCAGCAGGCCCTTGGCGGTGAGCGTTTTGCCGTCCGCCTTGGTTATCTTCCAAGTGCCGTCGTCCGGATTGGCGGGCGGGAAATTGGCCGGCTCAGTAATGCCCGGCAACAGCCCGGTGGAATCGCCGATGCTCGTGGCCGAGGCGCCCATGAGTTTGGTCAGTGTCATCAGCAGGTTGCCGTAAGGCTGCGCGGTGGGATACCGCACGTGCCGGCCGAGCTTCACCTGCCCGCCCCCGCCGCCCGCAAGGATCAGCGGCAGGTCGGTCAGCGAATGATAATCGCCGTGCTTGATGCCCGAGCCCCAGAGGATCAGTGAATTGTCGAATACCGTGCCGCTGCCGTCCGGCAACGTCTTCAGTTTCTCGATCAAATACCGCAACTGCGCCGTGTGCCACATGTTGATGCCGTCGTACTTCGGCAGCACTTTCTTGTTGCGGACGTGATGCGACACGTAATGAAACTCCGCGTCCACGCCCATGAAATCGTAATGGATGCGGCTGTTCGTGTTGGCCAGCATGCACGAGGTCACGCGCGTGGAGTCGGTCCAGAACGCCAGCGCGATCAGGTCCATCATCGCCTTGATGCGCTCGGCGAGATTGCCCACCGCGAGAGTCGGGTCAATCTGCGCCAGCTTCGGGTCCGCCGCAGCCGCCTGCCCGTTGGCGCGCGCCCGCTCGATGCTTTTCTCCACGTCGCGCAACGAATCAAAATACTGCTGCAACACCTGCTGATCCTGCGTGCTCGCCTTGCGCAGCAGCGACGACGACGCGTCCTTGACGCCATCCAACACGCTCGCTAGCTCCGTTTGGCGCTTGGCGCGCGCGGCATTTTTGAAAATCAAATCAAACGCCGATTGCGGATCATGCTGCCCGCGCATCGGCTGATGCGTCTTGTCGTACGAGAGAATGTTCAGCCACGGATGCGCCTTCCAGACATTGTCGGCGGTCAGTTGCACCGACTGGACCGGTGTCCGGCCGCCGATCTGGTCGGCGATGCGCTGGTCGAATGAGTAGCGGTTTTTGTCCCGATGCCGCGTGGCGCTCATGAACGTGCCCGGCGCATCCATGTGATCGGACGAACCCTGATTGTCCAAATTGCCCAGGACGAGAATGTCCTTTTGAACCGGCGCCAGCGGACGCAGGATTTTGGACAACTCAAACTTCGTTTCCGTGCCGCCCACGATATCCCACGAATGCGGATTCACCCCGCACCCCTTATACAACACACACAACCGCACGGGATCCGTTGCCGCCTTCGCCTTCGCATGGCTCACCGCCGGCGACATGATGTCCAGAAACGGCAGCGCCAACGACACGCCCGCCCCCTGCAAAAACGTACGACGCGGAATCTGGTATGTCTTGCGGTTCATGAACCTATTTTTTCCCCATCAACTGCTTCAGCGTCGGCACAATGGCCTCGGCCCAAATCTCGTGGCCCTTGGTGCTGGGATGCGTGGTGTCCGGCATCATCTCCTTGGACAGATGGCCCTTGTCATCGAGAAACTTCGGCCCGATGTCCACGAAGCTGACATTCGGAATGCCCTTGAGCAGCTTGGGCAAATAAGAATTCAGTTCAATGATCTCCTTCCGGTGCGGATGCGTCAGCTCCCGCCGGCGCGGGAACACCGCCACCACCAGAATCTTCATCTCCGGATACATCTCATTGAGCCGCTTGGCAATCGCCTGCACCCCATCGGCCGCCTGCCGGGGATGATCGCTGCCCCAACAAATGTTGTTCGTGCCGATCATTAGCGAAGCCGCCTTCGGCGCCGTCTTCAACTTCGGCAAATGCTCCAGCCGCCACAGCACGTGATTCGTGCGGTCCCCGCCGAAGCCGAGGTTCAGCGCATTCAACGGCGCAAAGTACTTCTGCCAAACCGCCTCACCCGGGCCGCCCTTGTCGAAATTATGCGTGATCGAGTCGCCCACCATCAGCAACTCCACCTTCGTCTCCTCCTCCGGATCATTCGCCGCCTCAATGACCGCCATCTTCTCCGCATGCCGCGTCATCCACCAAGCAGCCAGCCGCACCTGCGCCGAAGTGGAAGGATGCGGCTTATCCGCAGCCAAAGCCGGGAAGGCAGCCGCCATCCCCAGCACCAAAGTGACGATCCATTTCATCGCCGCGAACTATATCACCCAAAGCCTCCAACGCAAGACACGCGAGCCAAAGACCCCGCCGATCATAATGGGAATCAACGAATAAAACTGGAGCGGGTGATGGGAATCGAACCCACGCCTCAAGCTTGAGAAGCTCACGTACTACCATTGTACGATTGCGCAAAAATCACGCAAGAAATCAAAAAGTGTTAATTATCTCTTTGAAACCAGAGGGCTTACCCCCTTAAAACCGCCTAAACTCTCAGATTGTAAACAATTTTCAGGTGGCGGGTTTTTTGGCACAAAAAATGCGATTACGCTGTCGATTGTTTAACCCACCAATCATATCCCCAGTCTTAAACGGACTGGCAACCAAAACCCAACAAACTGAAACCGCATATGAAAAAAAATCAAAAGGGATTCACCCTGATTGAGCTCCTTGTTGTCATTGCCATTATTGGCATTCTCGCAAGTATGCTCCTCCCAACACTGGCCAAAGCCAAGCGTAAAGCGAACCGCCTTAAGTGCATGAGCAATATGAGAAATGGTGGAGGAGCTGCACTTCAGGCTTACTCAACCGATTTTGAAGTAATGCCTTGGCATCATCCCGGAAATAATGCCGAAATGAAGGCACAAGGCTACAGGGAATGGAAGGATGCCTTCCGTTTAGGTCGTTGCTGGGGGGCAAGCACAATGCTTGATGCCATGAGCAGCGTTAAAATGCTAGTTTCCCCAAGCGACCCAAAAGTAGTCGCAAAAAGTTCCAGCCACAAAAAAATCAGTTTTGCCGAATGGGCCTATGGAAAATATCACTTAAACCGCCATTACCAAAGTTACGCCGTTGGGATGGGGGGAGATAGCCTCTTACCAAGTACGGTACTTTTAACTACTCGGAACTGGGGTGCCGGCAACAAGGGCAATTACCAACAAGAATTTGGCGGAGCCGGCAAAAAAGATCAGTGGAATTACCCTCGAGGAGGTGTGAAAAATAGCGATGTATGGGAAAATGTAATCTTCAAATACCGTACAGCGGATGGCGGCAATAAGTGGTCAAAGTGGGACGCCAAGGCAAACGCCAAAAGTTGTGGATTCATTGGGCCTGGCAATGCAAACCTTAGTGTAAATGGACTAGCTCAAGGTGAAGGGTCTTACGTTCTCGCCGACGGCTCAGGCAAACAGGTGAGTGGGAATGCAGAGTTTGAGGCAACGATGAATCAACATCTAGAAGCCACTCAGGAGGGTGGTTCAGCAGTACAGTCGCGTAACATGATCTTCATGCGTCCGAATCAACGCCCATAAATTGGAGATAAAAATTAGAAAGGCGCCAGTTATTGGCGCCTTTCTTTTTAACTATTTGCTTTAATCTACTCTGTGCCTTCGGTTTCTTCAGCGCCTGCCGCTTCTTCCTGTTCTTCAGCTTCCGCATCAGCGGCTCCCGGATCTTCAGGTGCTTCAGCACTACAGCCAGCCATCTGAAAGGCTCCAGCTACTGCAAACGACGATACAATTAGAATTTGAATCTTCTTTTTCATCGGCGAGAGGTTCGGCATTTTAAGTTATTCTTTCGAGGAAAAAATCTGCACTGTTTGATTTGGATCAGAGAATTTGCGCTTTTTAGGATGCTCTGAGACCCACCAAATCCAATTGATTCACTGGAGCGGGTGATGGGAATCGAACCCACGTCTCGATTCTCTTCTAAAAAATTCAATATTTTAGCTTATTTTTGACTTATTTGACTTGCATGACGACAGGAAACGTTGTAAGATATGTAG
>JAYQQG010000029.1:0-29153 GCA_038145765.1 Verrucomicrobiales bacterium | reverse complement strand
GAACAGGGCAACGCACTTGCGCAATTCAGCCTTGCGAAAAAATACCAAGGGGGCAAAGGGGTGCTGCAAGACCACAAGGAAGCGGTGAGGTGGTATCGTAAGGCTGCGGAGCAGGGATATGGTCCAGCTCAACTCGACCTCGGAGAGATGTACCACAGTGGTTTGGGTGCGTTGGAAGACTATGTGACTGCCTATGCTTGGTTTAATATTGCTGGGGGTAAACGCGATGTCGGGGCACTTGCCAAGTACCGCAAAAATACAATCATCAGAACAATGACCCCCGAACAAATCGCCAAAGCCCAAGAACTCTCCCGTGAGATGGTCAAAAAGAATCCGAAGTTGCTGAACAACTAATAACTCACTGAAAAATACTGACATGAAAACCGCACTGACTGCTTTACTGACTATTTGTCTCTGTCTGCCGTTGATGGGCGATGACGCTGCCAAGAAGAAATTTGAGGAGACGAAGGCTTTGGCTGAGAAGGGGGATGCCAGCGCACAAGAAGCCCTTGGGTTTATGTACTTCAGTGGCGAAGGAGTGCCAAAAAGCCCCAGAGAAGCAGCGAGGTGGTATCGTAAAGCTGCTATTCAGGGAAACGCAAAAGCGCAATTCAACCTTGGGAGCATGTACTCCAAAGGCGAAGGAGTGCTGGAAGACGACAAGGAAGCAGCTAAGTGGTATCGGAAAGCGGCTGATCAGGGGCATGTAATGGCCCAATCCGAATTGGGGGTATTACATCTTCATGGTAAAGGCGTGAAGCGTGATGCCATTACTGCGTTCACATGGCTGAATATAGCTGGAGCTAATGGGAGCAGGATAGCGGCCGAAGCCTTGGGAAAATTTCCCGAAAGATTAACAAATGACCAGATATCCAAGGCCGATGCTTTAGCCAGAGAAATGATCAAAAAGAATCCCAAGCTGCTGAAGTAGCTCACCGCCACGCATCCACAAATCCACCGCCGGCCTGTCGCCTTCTGGGTGCTGGCCGGTTTTCTTTTGGAGTAGCCGGCACAAGGTCTGACGATTCCTCGACGGGCACTTCTTTGGTCATGTTCTCCGCCAGCTTCTCAAACGCTGGGTTAAGGACATCGAGCGCGGCCATCGCGTATACCGCGCAATCCAAAGCCTCGTTGCGTTCGCGAATCTTTTTGTAATATCGAACGGGAAAGCCGTGGTGCATTCGCGTGCGGATCTCCTCAGCTGCGTTGCTGCTTGAACTCTGCCGTGCTCGCAGACCACAAAGCCCGAGCGAGTCGAGATAACAACGGGTGCTCTCCAACCTCGATGCTGAATGACTTTTGCGATCCAAGCCACTTGCTCCGGCGAATGGAGGTTTGGGTTCCGGGGATTGGGCACGCTTTCATGGATCGGGACGATCTTATCGTGGGCGCAATTGATTTCTACGTCGGTGATTTGCATAAATTTCTACGGTCGTAATGAGACCGTCTTGGTCGAAGTTGAAACAGCACCGGCGTTTCTGAGACTGCAAAAACGTTCCAGAGCATAGGTCACCCCTGCGGTATAGTTCAGAAGGGAACCATGTTGTAATCCCGAAACTTCATCTGGGGGTTGACAGCTTTGTCATCATTCAATGGGGGATCAGATTTGAACGCCGGGCGGTATCGGACATTGAATACCGAAGAAGGGAAGGGGGTGGATGCTCTTGAGCGATTTCAACAACCTCCTTTGAGGGTTGGTATAAACCATTCAAAAAGTGACCAAAACGGGCGTTTTTATAAATCTTTTCTCCTCCTACTTTTTAGAGAAGAAATACGAATTTGATACACCCCTTTTCAGATTGGGCACTGTTATACCGTGATAAAATGGGGTGGATACTCGGGGTGTATCCTCGCCTTGGGGTGTATCGAGCATCCACCCCGAGGGGTGTATCCTCTGGCCAAATTCTCGAGCATCCACCCCGAGCATCCACCCCGCTAAATTGAGTCGGAAAATACGCCAGATTACTTTGGCATTCTGTGGCACTGGCGGAAAAAGATGCGTTTTCCTGTGGAAAAAATGGTAGGCGAAGAGGGATTCGAACCCCCGACCAACGGTGTGTAAAACCGCTGCGCTAGCCACTGCGCCATTCGCCCGTCCGCGGCGGAGGTTGGATTAAATCAGTTAGGGAGTCAATACAGGGAGCTCGTGCGGCCGGTGTCTGTCGGAAGCATCAATGTCCTTTAATTCCTCCCGATCAGTCGGTGAGCCACCCTGAGCCCGGCGGTGGTTTGACATTTGGGATGGTGCGGGGAATGCTTTGGGCGATGTGCGGGCGATTTTCCGAGACGGTGGATCCGGCCACGTTGGCGGATGTGCTGGCGTTAACGGAATTTACCTGCACATTCACGCCGCGGGCGATGGTCGCACCTACACAATCGGCACCGGTGGTGGTGGCGGGGAATCAAGGGAATGCGTTGCGCGAATTGCGTTGGGGGTTGATCCCGCATTGGGCGGCAGAGGAAACGATCGGGGCCAAGCTCTTCAATGCGTGTCGTGAAACGGCGGATCAAAAATCGGCCTTTCGAGAGGCATGGCGAAAGAGGCGTTGTCTAGTGCCGGCTACGGGTTTTTACGAATGGGATCGCCGGTCTGGAACGGCCTTGCCGTATCATTTTGGGCGTGAAAATGGCGGGTTGTTTTGTTTTGCGGGATTATGGGAGCGCTGGGAGCGTCCGCCGGCGCGGCAGGGAGAGTTGTTTGCAGATGCGTTCGAGGCACCCGCGCCGGTTGTGGAGACCTTTACGATTTTGACCCAGCCGCCCAGTGAGCCGGTGGCGGCTTATCACGATCGGATGCCGGTCATGGTGGAACCGGCGGCGGGCATCGCGTGGCTGGAGCGGGGGGAACTGAAGGAGCCAGAGTTTGTGGCGCGTCTCAAGGTGGAGCCTGTGGAACGGGGGTAAGCTTGGATTTCTGGCCGGGCTCGGATATGTTCTGCGCATGCGGTGGTTGGTTATGCTGATTCTGGCTGGGTTCGGTTGCAAAAAACCGGAGGCTGAAGGGGTACCGCCTTCTGGGCCTGAGATCCCTTTGGTTCAGCCTTGGGAACCTGCGGAAGCGCAGGGAAAGCTGGCATTGATCAAGCTCTTTGTGGGTACGGTGGAGCTATCCGCGGAACAATGCCGAACGGAGCGGCAGATTCAAACGGGCATGATGTTCCGCAATACCCTGACGGATCTGGAGGGGATGTTGTTTGTGCACCCCAACGTGAGCGCGCGCAGTTACTGGATGAAGAATGTTTCTGTGCCGCTGTCCATCGGTTACATCGATCCGTCTGGACGTTTACTGGAAATCCATGACATGCACCCGTTTCGCACCAACGGGGTGCCATCGGTGAGTGCCAATATTCAATATGCGCTGGAGGTGCCGCAGGGATGGTTTCAACGAAAAGGCGTGCAGCCGGGGGCGATGGTGATGACCGAGAAGGGGACGTTGCCGCAAACGTATTTTCCAAATCGCAGGTGACGATTCATGAAACTCGCGCTGGCGCAGATCAATACGACGGTGGGGGATTTCGACGGAAACCTCGCGCTGTTGCGTACGGCGTATGAGCGCGGGGTGGCGGCCGGCGCGGAACTGGTGGTGGCGCCGGAGCTGGCGATTACGGGTTATCCGCCGCGCGATCTGTTGCTCAAGAGCGGGTTTATTGAAGGCAATCTGGTGGCGCTGAAGGCGTTGGCGCAATCGGTGGGGGACACAGCGCTGGTGGTGGGGCATGTGGCGGCGAATGAGCGGCAACCAGGGCGACCGGCGGTGAATGCGGTTTCGCTGCTGCATCAGGGCCATATCGTGGCCACGCGCGCGAAGACGTTGCTGCCAACGTATGATGTGTTTGATGAGGACCGCTATTTCGAGCCGGCCAAGGACAATGCCCCGGTGGAGTTCAAGGGGCGCCGGCTGGGCCTGACCATTTGCGAGGATGTCTGGAATGACGATGCTTTCTGGCCAGACCGGCGTTATCGCAGCAACCCGGTCGATGCGCTGGTGGAGCAGGGGGCGGAGATTCTCATTAACGTGTCCGCCTCACCCTGGAACCTCGGCAAGGAGGCGATGCGGCGCGAAATGCTGGCCAGTCTGGCGATCAAGGCGCAGCGGCCCGTGGTTTATTGCAATGCGGTGGGCGGCAATGATGAATTGGTTTTCGACGGAGGCAGTCTGGCCCTGAATGCCGCGGGTGAAAAGCTGGCGGCCGGCCCGCATTTTTCCGAGGCACTGGTGGAGGTGGACTTGGAAGGGGCGACTCAACCGGCTGCGGAGCTCGATTCGATGGAGCTGCTGCACGATGCCCTGGTGTTGGGCGTGCGCGATTATCTGGGGAAGTGCGGCTTTGGCAGCGCGTTGATCGGTTTGAGCGGCGGCATTGATTCAGCGGTGACCGCGGCGCTCGCCGTGCAGGCGCTGGGCGCGGCCAATGTGCGCGGTATCTCGATGCCGTCTCCGTATTCTTCTCAGGGCAGTCTCGATGACTCGGAGGCGTTGACCGCCAACCTCGGCATTCAATACGACGTCATCCCGATTCATGCGGGATTCGAAATGATGAAGGCCAGTCTCGAGCCGATTTTTGGCGATCGGCCGGAGGATGTGACCGAGGAAAACATGCAGGCGCGGTTGCGCGGGCTGATTCTGATGGCGGCCTCCAATAAATTCGGTTCGCTGGTGCTCACCACCGGCAACAAGAGCGAATTGGCCGTCGGATATTGCACACTCTATGGCGACATGTGCGGCGGGCTGGCGGTGATCAGTGATGTGCCCAAGACGAAAGTGTTTGAGCTGGCGCGCTGGATCAATCGCAACCGCGAGATTATTCCCGAGGCGACCATTACCAAACCGCCCTCGGCGGAATTGCGGCCGGATCAAAAGGATGAGGACTCACTGCCGCCTTACGAGGTGCTCGATGCGATTTTGGAACAGTACGTGGTCGAGTGCCGGTCGGTGGCTGAGATCGTGGCAAACGGTTTTGAGGAAGCGACCGTGAAACGTGTGGCGCGTTTGATCGACCTCAACGAATACAAACGCCGCCAGGCCGCGCCGGGCTTGAAGGTGACGAGCAAGGCCTTTGGGGTGGGGCGGCGGATTCCGGTGGCGCAAAATTACCGGGGGTAATTTTGCAAATCCTAATCTCGAAATCCTAAATCCTAAACGGGAAGGCTTCGGTTTTGAACTTTGTGATTCGAATTTGTTTAGGATTTAGAGTTTAGCATTTCGGATTTTCCCCTTAAATTCACCGCCGCATGACCAAATCCGAATCTCTCTTCGCTGAATCCCTCAACCACATCCCCGGCGGCGTGAACTCGCCGGTGCGGGCGTTTCGCGGGGTGGGCGGGCAGCCGTTTTTTGCCGAGCGCGCGGAAGGGGCGCGGGTGTGGGATGTCGATGGTAACGCGTACATCGACTACGTCGGCACGTGGGGCCCGGCGATCTTGGGGCATGCGCACCCGGCGATTATTGAGGCGGTCAAAAACGCTGCGGATCGCGGCACGAGCTTTGGGATTCCCAGCGAACCGGAAGTGCGCATGGCGCAACTGGTGAAGGATTGCGTGCCCAGCGTCGAGAAGGTGCGCATGGTCAATTCCGGCACGGAAGCCTGCATGAGCGCCATCCGCGTGGCGCGCGGGTTTACCGATCGGCCGAAGATCATCAAGTTCGATGGCTGTTATCATGGCCATGCCGATTCGCTACTCGTCAAAGCCGGCTCCGGCGCGCTCACCTGCGGCAATCCGGACAGCGGCGGCGTGCCGGCGGAGTTCACCGCTCACACCATCGTGGTCCCGTTTAATGATCCCGACGCCGTGGAGCAGGCTTTTGCCGCCAACGAAGGCCAGGTGGCGGGCATCATCCTCGAGCCCGTGCCGGGCAATGCCGGCGTGTATTTGCCGCGTGAGGGCTATCTGGAATTCCTGCGCGAAATCACCGCGGCCAATGGCAGCCTGTTGATTTTTGATGAAGTGATGACCGGCTTTCGCGTGAGCCTCGGCGGCGCGCAGGAACGCTTCGGGATCACGCCCGACCTCAGTTGTTTTGGGAAAATCATCGGCGGCGGTCTGCCCGTGGGCGCCTTTGGCGGCCGTGCGGAGGTGATGGACGTGCTCGCCCCGGACGGCCCCGTGTACCAAGCCGGCACCCTGAGCGGCAACCCGCTCGCCATGGCCGCCGGCCTTGCGGCGCTGGAGGAATTAAAGAACGGCGCCGTGCAGGAACAACTTGAGGCCAAGGGCGCGCGGCTGGAGGCTGGACTGAATGCCGCGGCCCAAAAGGCGGGCATCCCCGTCATCACCCAGCGCGCCGGTTCCATGAGCTGCCTGTTCTTCGCCGAACAACCCGTCCACAACCTCGCCGACGCCATGCAGGCCGATCGCGAGCGGTTCAAAAAATATTTCCACGGCATGCTCGCCGAAGGCGTGTACCTCGCCCCCAGCGCCTTCGAGGCTGCCTTCCTGTCCGCGGCGCACACGGAAGCTGACATCGATGCCACGATAGCCGCCGCTGAGAAGGTGATGGCGACGCTTTGATTGGATTCTCACGCAGAGGCGCGGAGACGCAGAGAAACCAATTCAGAAAATTTCCTCCGCGGCTCCGCGCCTCCGCGTGAGATAATCATCGACTCGACAGGTTCAAATCAAAACTCCATAAGTGCGCGCGTGAAGTTGTTGGCGATTGATCATGGGACGAAGCGGATGGGGATTGCGGGGAGCGATGCGCTGGGGATGATGGCGCATCCGCTGGAGTGCATTCCGGCGGAGCCGTTTGAGTTTTTCCTGAAACGGCTGAAGGAGATCCTGGCTGAGCGCGAGACGGAGCAGATCGTGGTGGGCATGCCGCGCAACATGGACGGCAGCTTCGGGCCGCAGGCGTTGTTAGTGCAGGATTTTGTGGCGGTGTTGAAAAAATCAGTGACGGTGCCGGTGGTCACGTGGGACGAACGGCTGACCAGCGCGGCGGCGGAGGAGCGGTTGCGCGAGGCGGGCGTGAACGCGCGGGACGCCAAGAAGAAAGTGGACGCCTCGGCGGCGGCGATTTTTTTGCAGGATTATCTGGATAGTTTCGCCGGATGAAACGGTTCAAGCTCACCATCGCCTATGATGGCGCGGCATATTACGGCTGGCAGGTGCAGCCGCGGCAGGTGACTGTGCAACAGCGAGTGGAGGAGGCGGTGCAGCGGTTGTTTCCGGAGGTAAAACGCGTGCACAGTTCCAGCCGCACGGATACCGGCGTGCACGCGCTGGGTATGGTGGCGCATGTGGATTTGCCGATGGACCAGCGGCCGATGGACGGGCCTCAACTGCGCCGCGCGCTCAATGCTTTTTTGCCGGCGGACATTCGCGTGATGAAGGCGGTGCGCGCCAAGGCGGATTTTCATGCGCGGTTCGATGCAAAGGGCAAGCAGTACCATTACCGCATCTGGAACGGCCCGGCGATGAACCCGCTCTTTAACGGGCGCGCGTGGCATGTGCCGGTGGCGCTGGATGTGCCGCGCATGCAGGCGGCGGCGAAGTTGTTTGTGGGCAACAAGGATTTCAAATCCTTCGCCACCACGCGCGAGTACGAGATGGAAACGACCGTGCGCCGCGTGACCAAGTGCGAGGTGCGCCGGCGCGGTCCGGAGCTGAGCGTGCTGATTGCCGGTGAAGGGTTCCTGTACAAAATGTGCCGCGGCATCGTGGGCACGCTGGAGCAGGTGGGACAGGGCAAACTGACGCAAAAAGATGTCCGCCAGATTTTCCGCGACCTCGACCGGAGAGTGGCGGGGATGAATGCGCCGGCGTGCGGGCTGACATTGGTGAAAGTGGTTTATTAATGTCCAATGACCAATTTCCAATGACTAAGAAATGCCCAATTCAAAATGACCAATTTGGATTTTGGGAATTCGCCATTGATTGGGAATTGAGCATTGGTCATTGGACATTTTCATGAACATCGTCCTTGTCGAACCCGAAATCCCACCCAACACGGGCAACGTCGCCCGGTTGTGTGCGGCGACTCGTTCCCGGCTGCACTTGGTGGGGCCGCTGGGGTTTCGGTTGGGGGATCGGGAGCTGAAGCGGGCGGGGATGGATTATTGGCAGCAGGTGGATTGGCGCTTGTGGGATGATTGGGCGGCTTTCACGGCGGCGTTGCCGGCGGCGGCGCGGTTGTGGCTGGTGGAGCAGGGCGGGGCGCGCAGTCATTTCGAGGCGGATTTTGAGGCGGAAGATTTTCTCGTCTTCGGGCGGGAAACCGCCGGTCTGCCCAAGGCACTGCTCGAGGCGCATGCGGAACGGTGGATACACATCCCGATGCCCAACCCCGAGGCGCGGTCGCTGAATTTGTCCAATGCGGTGGCGATTGTTTTGTATGAGGCGGTGAGGAAGGGAATGTCCAATGACCAAGGTCCAATTTCCAAGGAATGACCAATCTCCAAATCCCAATTGGTCATTGCTAATTGGGAATTCCTTGGTCATTGAAAATTGATCATTGGAAATTCTCCGGGCATTTTCAGCATTGACGCCCCCTGCATTTCCCCTATGTTTCCCCCGCTCCCTGACGGGGGCGCTCATAAAGAGTGACGTAGGGACTGGCCCGATGATGTCACGGCAACCGGTTGAAACAGCGCGTTTCAATGGCCAGGTGCCAAATCCAGCCGGCGGTAGCCGGGAAAGATGAGCCTTGGCGCAAACGATTTTTCGCCCGCTCATCGCCGTGAGCGGGTTTTTTTGTGGCCCGCGATTGGCGAACGAACTGCATAAAGGAACAGAACGATGGCAAGACAACAGGGATACATGAAGGCGCTGCGGTGCCGCGAGTGCGGGCAAGAATATCCGCTCGAAGCGCGGCACGTGTGCGAGTTTGATTTCGGGCCGCTGGAGGTGGTGTACGACTACGAGGCGGCCAAGGGCCGGCTGACGCGGGAGGCGATCGAACAGCGGCCGCACAGCATGTGGCGTTACGCGGAGCTGTTGCCGATTGCGGGCGAGCCGACGGTGGGCCGGCAGGTGGGTTTCACGCCGTTGATTAAGGCGGATCGATTGGCGGCGCGGCTGGGCATTCGCGAGCTGTGGATCAAGAATGATGCGGTGAATTATCCGACGTTGTCTTTCAAGGATCGCGTGGTGAGCGTGGCCTTGAGCCGGGCGCGCGAGATGGGTTTTGAAGTGGTGGCGTGCGCGTCTACGGGCAACCTCGCCAACAGCGTGGCGGCCAATGCGGCATCGGCGGGCCTGACGGCGTTTGTGTTTATCCCGAACGATCTCGAGAAGGGCAAGGTGGTGAACTCGCTGATTTATGATGCCAACGTGATCGGCATCAAGGGGCATTACGACGAGGTGAACCGGCTCTGCGCGGAGATTGCCGGCAAGTATAACTGGGCGTTTGTGAACGTGAACATGCGGCCCTATTACGCGGAAGGTTCCAAGAGCCAGGGGTTTGAAATCCTCGAACAGCTCGGCTGGAAGATCCCGCGCCACACCGTGGTGCCGATGGCGTCCGGCTCGTTGCTGACGAAGATTCACAAGAGCTATCAGGAAGCGGTGAAGGTGGGCTTGGTGGATGAAGCCGAGTACAGCGTGCACGGCGCGCAGGCGACCGGTTGTTCGCCGATCAGCACGGCGTACAAGGAAGGGCAGGATTTCTTTAAGCCAGTGAAGCCCGACACCATCGCCAAGAGCCTGGCCATCGGCACGCCGGCCGATGGCTTTTACGCGTTGAAAGTGTTCCAGGAAACCGGCGCCGCCTCCGATGATGTGACCGATGACGAGATCCGCGAGGGCATCCGGCTCTTGGCCGAGACGGAGGGCATCTTTGCCGAGACCGCCGGCGGCGTGACCGTGGGCGTAGCCAAGAAACTCATTGCCAGCGGCGCCATCCCCGCCGATGATTCCGCCGTGTTGTGCATCACCGGTAACGGGCTCAAGACGCTCGACGCCGTGGAAAATCACGCGGGCGACACCAAAGAAATCGCCCCCAGCCTGCGCGAGTTTGACGCGTTGCTGGACAGTGACAAGGAACTCGCCGCAGCCACCAAATAAAGAATTATGCCAGTCAACGTTCGTATCCCCACACCACTCCGCAAGCTCACCCATGACGAGGAAGTGGTGGAAACCAGCGCCGAAACCATCGGCGCCGCCATTGCCGATCTCGAGAGCCGTTACCCGGGCATCCAAGACCGGCTCGTCGATGAATCCGGTGAAGTACGCCGCTTCGTGAATGTCTACGTGAACGAGGAGGACATCCGTTTCCTCGACAACAAAGACACCGCGCTCAAGGACGGCGACGAGGTCAGCATCATCCCCGCCATCGCCGGCGGCTGATCCATGCCCACCAAAAAGAAAACCGCAAAGAAAGCCGCCCGGAAAAAGGCCTCGAAAAAGAGCGCCCGCGTGGAAAAAGGCCGGCAACGGTTGTGGCTGATGTATCCGCCCAAGCACATCACCTCGCCGATTGTTTGGGAACTGATCACCCGCTTTGAGCTGAAGGCCAACATCCGGCAGGCCGAAGTGCGCGACGAGATCGGTATCGTGTGCCTCGAACTCGAAGGCCCGCGGCCGTCGCTGAAAAAAGCCACCCAATGGCTTGAGCGCAAAGGCGTCAAAGTCGAGCCGGTGGAGATTAACGTGATCGACGGCTAAAGTGGCCGCCGCGGTGGACATCCGCTGGAACGTACGGCCCGCCGTGCTGGCCGAAGTGCGAAGGCTTTCCCTGTATCCCTTCAAGCCGTCCAGCGCGGAGCTCGACGCTGAGATGACCCGAAATCCCAATACGGTTTTTGGCGGGGCATTTCGAGATGGAACCCCCATTGGCTGCATTGCCACCTTGCCGGAACCCCAATACACCTGTGACTGGCGGATTCGCTGGTTTGGCGTTGTGGAAGCGGAACGCGGGCAGGGCGTGGGGGCGCAGCTGGTTGCCGGGGCACAGGAAGCGGCGGCGTCCGCCGGGAAATCCCTCTGGGCGGATGTCCGGACCAAGGCCATTCCGGTCTATGAACGGCTCGGGTTTGAGCCGCACGGTGACTTCTTTGAATTGCCGGAAATCGGCGTGCACCGCGTGATGCGCTGGTGGCCGGCCGGACTCCGTTCTTGAAAAAACGGGCCGATTCGTGTCCTCTCACCACGGCGCGACCCGCCCGCGATGTTGATCCACGTATCCAGAGACGGCCAACAATTCGGCCCGTACACGCCCGAAGATGTCCAAGCCTATTTGGCGGATGGCAGTCTTTTGGCGAGCGATTTAGGCTGGGTAGAAGGCACGGCAAACTGGGTGCCATTGCCTCAGCTGGTCAGTGGGAGTGCGCCAGCACCGCCGCCTCAGTTTCCCGGAGTGGCTTGTCCAAAATGCGGCGCGGGCTTGGATGCGGATCAGGTGGTTTGTTTGGCGTGTGGTCATAATCTGGATGAACCAGTGGAAGCGGTGAGGGCAGAAGAAGGGGTGCCGCAGCAAAAGCGAAAAATTCCCCCTTCGCTTTCCTATGAAGATGAGCTGGCTGATCGGGCGTCCTTTGTCAACTCAGCCGGTTGGGGGCTCTTAATGGCGAGCATGTTGCCGGTATTTGGGGATGGGCAATGGGAGGTGCCGGTGTGGAAATTTTGGGAACTGGCTGAATGGCAGGCGATGTATAGTATCGTGGCTCCGGCCGTTGTGGGGGTCATCCTGATTGTATTGGCTTCAGCCATGCACGGGCGCAATCGGGGTATTGTGGTGCTGCTTCTAGGCTTGGTCATGGGGGGGCTGGCGGTAGCGGATCCAGAGATCGGAGGCTTTAAGGTGGCCACTCCGGTGGAAGATACTTCGGCCCCGATCCCGGAGCCTTTAACGCCTGAAGAAGCCGGCGGTACCGTTGATATTCCGGAAAAGAAAATCGAGTTAATCGACAAGAACGTGTTCTTCGAAAAACTGGGATTTGATCCCGGCGAACATTCCACCAGCATCATGGTGTTTCTGGTTGGCTGGTTGACCTTGACGATCGGGACCAAATCGAGATTCTACCGCACAGACAGCGTAATCGCATACATCATCTCACTAGTCGGTGCAATCGGGGTGTTGGTATTTATGTTTATGCCCGGACAATATGGGATGCCATTGACGGCGGCGGTTGATGCCTTGAGCGGTAATCTTTTTTTGGGGATCGGGTTGTTGTTGATGATGGCGATGTTGCTGGGGGCGGCAGTGTTGTGTTTTATGAACACGCTGGGCAGGCGGCCCAGTCAGATGAAGCAATGGTCTAATTTGGCGGTAACTCTGACGATCGTTTCACTGGCAATGCCTGTGTTGCCCGCTTGGGGAAAGGTGATCTATGACGAATGCAAGGATGATCAGGAACGGGCCAAGAAGCGGTCGGCCTATGTGGAAAGTCAGTTTGGCACGATTTATACCGGCCAACAGGCTAGCCAAAAAGATATGGCGCTGAACAAGGTTGAAAAACCCGTCAGCGCGGTCATTGCTGCCACTTGCGGATGGTTGATGGCTGGAGTTAAGTATGTGGCTTGGATTGGCGGGGTGATGATTCTGTTGCCCTTGGGCGTGATTGAAACGATTTGCGGGACACGCGAGCGCGATGGGGATTTCATGGTGTTGCAACAGTGATGGACTGGTACATCGTCGAGAATGGAGAAGCGGCGGGCCCATTTAAGGAATCGGAAATCCGTCGATGGGTGGAATCCGGCAAGCTTCCGCCGGATACCCATGCAACTCATGCGGGGATCAATGAATGGAAACCCCTCTCTGAATTACTGCCTGATACATCATTGGCGGACGATTTGCCTCCGGAGTTTTCAGAAGAGGAATTGGATGCGGCCCAAGTAAACGATCCGGATCCTGAGGTGCGCGAAGCAGTGGGAGACGAAAACGCGGAGCAACCGGACTTGCGGCGTTATCAACCGGCACAGGAAGAACGCATTCGCAGTTGGATGTGGACCGTCGTAGGGGGGATGTATTTGGTGGCGTTCATTTGGCCCACAAAAATTTCCGGCGAATGGGGGATCTTGAATTTTCAATTCGAAAGGGCCAAGGAACATTTGTCATGGTCGGCAATTCCGCTGATGGTTTGGCCGGTGTTTGCGGGGATCGGTGCGATTGCGTTGGGATGGTTGCTGCGGGGGCGTTGGCGGGCGTTATTGGGGGCCATGTTATGCGCATTGCCTTTGGTGTTGGTTTTGCTGGTGGGTGGCGATGGTTTTGTGAAAATGGTCGAGGCACTCAGTACGCTCGAAGGGGTAGATATCAATGACACGGAATCCGTCGGCGAAGCGGCGCAGAAGGGGAAGAATTTTCTGGGCGGCGTCCTTGGTGTGTTTGCGGCTATGGCGTTGGGAATGGTGTTGATGGTCGGAGGCGCGTTATCTTTGTACTTGATGATTTTGTTGACCCCTCCCGCGGTCCGCCATTTGCGCCCCAATTCGTCTGGGGCCTATTACTTCGGATTGGTCGGAGGAATCGTATTATTCATTTTTCAACTGGTGTTACTAATTTTATCATTGCTGTCATTCATGGGCAGTGTGTTGTTTGGACTGGGACAGGTGCTTGCTATGGGGATGCAAATGGCGGCGGTCATCATTGGATTTCTTAATGTGCCCAGTCGATCGCCCAAGGAATCAACCCGCCGCGCAATCTGGGCAGTGGGACTCGGTTTTGGTGGGTTAATGGTTTATTGTCTGTGTCTACTTATTGTGCCGCTGATCGAGGGAGGTGTTCAGGCGGACATCGGCATGTATGTCTTCAAGGCGTTCCTGGGATTTGCCGCCGCTGCCATGGTTTTGCCATTGGTGACAGTGGATCTGTGGCTGGGGAGCGCAGCCAGCACGCGATCCAAGCCGCAAAACGTTTGACGCTGTGGTATATTTACCGCAAACACACCGCGCATGAGTGAGGCTGAGGGCAACGAGACACGGAAGGATTTCATCCGGGACCGCGTGCAGGCGGATTTGGCGGCGGGGAATTATCCCGGGGTGGTCACGCGCTTTCCGCCGGAGCCCAACGGGTATCTGCATCTCGGGCACGCGAAATCCATCTGCCTGAATTTCGGCATCGCGCTGGAGAACGGCGGCGTGTGCAATCTGCGTTTCGACGACACGAATCCGGTAAAGGAGGATACGGAGTATGTCGACTCGATCACGGAGGATGTGAAGTGGCTGATCGATGGCTGGGCCGATGGGGTGCTTTCGGAGAAAACATTTTTTGCCTCGGATTATTTCGAACAGCTTTATGGGTATGCGGTGCAATTGATTAAAGACGGGAAGGCGTATGTATGCGAGCTGACTCCGGAAGAATGGGAATCCTATCGCGGTGTGCCGGAG
Source organism: Verrucomicrobiales bacterium (assembly GCA_038145765.1). Classification (GTDB taxonomy): domain Bacteria; phylum Verrucomicrobiota; class Verrucomicrobiia; order Limisphaerales; family UBA1100; genus UBA1100. The sequence goes on along the minus strand of JAYQQG010000029.1, from coordinate 14,888 downwards.
CAGCCGGGGAAGGAAAGCCCCGGGCGCAGCCGGTCGCCGGAGGACAATCTGGATTTATTCGAGCGCATGCGTGGCGGGGAATTTGGCGATGGCGAAAAGACGCTGCGCGCGAAGATCGACATGACCTCTCCCAACCTGCACCTGCGCGATCCGGTGATCTACCGCATCCGCCACGAGGAACATCATCACGCCGGCGACCAGTGGTGCATCTATCCGATGTACGATTTCACGCACTGCCTTTCCGACAGCATTGAGGGCATCAGCCACTCGATCTGCACGCTGGAGTTTGAGGTGCACCGGCCGTTGTATGATTGGGTGCTCGATAATCTGCCGGTGCCACAGCCGCGCCCGCATCAGCATGAGTTTTCCCGGCTCAACCCCACTTTCATGGTGATGAGCAAGCGCAAGCTGCTCCAGTTGGTGGAGGAAAATCACGTGAATGGCTGGGACGATCCGCGTATGCCAACCATCGCGGGCTATCGCCGTCGCGGCTTCACGGCCTCGGCGATCCGAAACTTTTGCCAAGGCGTGGGCGTGACGAAATACAAGGCGGTCACCGATGTCGGCCTGTTGGAAAACGCCATTCGCGATGAGTTGAATCGATCCGCCGAACGCCGCTGTGCCGTGCTCGATCCGCTTGAGGTGATCATCGATAATTATCCGGAAGGCGAATCCGAGGAGCTTGAGGCTGTCAACAATCCCGAGGACGAAGCCGCCGGCAAACGCAAGGTGCCCTTTGGGCGCAGGCTGTACATCGAGCGGGCCGATTTCATGGAGGATCCGCCCAAGAAATTCTTCCGCCTCGGCCCGGGCCGCGAGGTGCGGCTGCGCTACGCGTATTTCATCACCTGCCAATCCGTCGAGAAAGATGCCGAAGGCAATATCACGCGCCTCATTTGCACTTACGATCCGGAAACCCGCGGCGGCCACGCGCCGGATGGCCGCAAGGTGAAAGGCACCATCCACTGGGTCAGCGCCGAGCACGCCGTTGATGCCGAGGTGCGCCTGTATGACCGCCTTTTCACTGAGCCCGAGCCGGATGCCGCCGGTGATTTTCTGGAATGCCTGAATCCGGACTCGCTCAAAGTCGTCACCGGCAAGCTCGAGCCTTCGCTGGCGGAGTTGTCCGTAGGTGATCGCGTGCAATTCGAGCGGCTCGGCTACTTCACGAAGGACGCCAAGGGCACCACGGCTGCGAAACCCGTCTTCAACCGCATCGTCGGCCTGCGCGACAGCTGGGCGAAGCTGGCGAAGAAATAAGACACGGATTTCACGGATTCACACGGATTGAATCTGTGATAATCCGTGAAATCCGTGTCTGTACGGCAACCGCTTCAAGTTGCTGCTGCACGGTCCGGGTGTGTCGACGGTGAAGCTCCGCGCCGTGATGGGGTCGTAAGCCGCGCGATGGGCGACGGCGGCTTTGACAACAACGACGTTCATGTCTTCAATCCGCACTCCCTGACTGTGCCATTGGCCAAGATCGAACGGGGCCGTGCGTTCGGAGGTCAGCAGGATGGTGAGGCCCTCATGCCGGACTACGGCGGTGGGGCCCATGTCGCAAAAGTCGCCCACCATTGAGGCGAGGTGGCTTTGTTTGTCTTCCAGCTCAAACCGGCCGTCACTGCGGGAGACGAATTCCACTTCCAATTTCAACAGGCCGTGGTCCAGCCGACTGCCCTTGCCGCCGAGTGGAAGTGTGCGCCGATCGCCGGGAGCGCAATCGGCCAACGCGGTGACGGCTGTCGGATCATTCAGGCAAATGGCGGCATCGGGAATGTGATGGCTCACCAGTGCGCGCAGGCAGCCGGTGCAATCGCCGGGAGCGCCACCGCCGATATTGTCACTGGGCTCGACCAAGACGGTCAGGCCGTCCACGCGCTCTCGGATTTTCGGCATGATGGCCTCAATCGGCGGATCATTGATTTCGCCTTTGGATTTCAGCGTCAATGCCAGTTGTTCCAGTTCATCCAAAACCGCCGAGGCATCAGCCGTGGCAATGGCCTGTACGCTCGCACCAGTGTGAGGGGTGTCTCCAAAGGCGAACCCGGCGGTGATGTTGATGGCCCAGATGGTGTCCTTTTGTTTTTCCTCCAACTCCCGCGCGCGGGCTTCCAGCGAGCGCATGGGATCATCGGCGGTGCCGACGCCAGTGGGTGGCCAAAGGATGGGCAGGGTGCGCAATTGCGTGGTGGGCCGCTCGCCGGTTTCGAAATGGCGGTCCAAAAGGCTGGCGGCTCGGACGGCACTTTCGCGGGCGTCGGTGTGCGGGTTTTCGCGATAGGCCACGAGAGCATCGGCGTGCTCAGCCATGGCGGGGGTAAAGTGGGTGTGTAGATCGTACACGCCAAAGATGGGTTTATCTGCGGCGCCGGGCAGGGCGCGGAGGCGGCGGAGCAGTTCGCCTTCCACGTCAAGGTGGGATTGGCAAACCATGGCGCCGTGCAGCACTAGATAAATGGCGTCACAATCGGGAATCCAACGGGATTTAAATTCGGCCCACCAAAAGTCGAAAACGGCATCCTCCACCGTGCCCGATGGGGTGGCGCGAATATCGATGGTGGGGATGATTTGCCATTCTTGACTGGCGGCGTATTGGAGTGCACCACCGAGCGGTGAGGCGTCGCCGGTGCAGTCCAGTAACTCATCTCCGAGGCGGATTTGGAAATCTTCCAGCGGTGTGGTGTCGTCCACGAACGAATGTGTTTCGTGAAAGATGCCGGCGATTAGAATATTTTTCATTATTGATTCTCGCGCGGAGCCGCGGAGGCGCAGAGAATTTAACTCCGCGGCTCAGCTCCTCTGTGTGAGTTATAAAATTCCATGTTTCTCAAAGGCCTCCGTGACGGGCATGCCATTGGCTAGGTCGTCGCGGACGGTGTTTTCGCCGTTCACTTTTTCCTGTGCGAGGCGGAGGGTTTCATCAAGGGCAGCCGCAGGGATGATCACCACACCATCGGGGTCGCCCAGCAAATAATCGCCGGGCGCAATCGTGACGCCGTCGATTGTGATTGGCTCGCCGATGGCGGTGACATCAATGCGGCCCTTGCTGTCGGCGGGCGTGCGGCCAATGCCGAACACCGGGAATTCCATTTTCTCCAAGGCCCACAGGTCGCGCGTGCAGGTGCTCATTACGGCGCCACGCACGCCTTTGGCGGCGCAGGCGGTGGAGAGTAGTTCGCCCCAGAAAGCGCTCTGGCGGTTGTGGTCGGCATCCACCACGAGCACGTCACCGGCAGTCATGGCATCGATGGCGGCCATCTCCAGTTTGTACGGCTCGGCGGGAATGGCATCCACCGCCTCCGCCTTGGCGGTGAAAATCCGCCCGGCCACTTGGCGGGCGGGAGTCATGGCCCGGATGTCGGCGCTGAGGGTTTGGTTGCGGTGACCAAGGCCGTCAAGCACATCGGCCACCACGGCGGTGTAGAGGTTTTCGAGTACAGCGATGGGATCGCTCATGGCGAAAGTGTCGCGCGGGAATGGAGTCGGGCAAAGAATTTTGTTTGCGTGAATGGAGTGAAAAGCAAACTGTCTCCGCGTGAAGGACGCATCCTCAAAACCGGATATCGGCGCGTCGTACCGACAATCCAAGCGCGAACTGTTCGTAATGATCGGGGCTTGGGTGGTCACGGGCCTTTGGGTGCTGGGGTACAATTCGCAGGCGGCCTACGGAGCGGAGACTGAGGGGCCCGTGAAAATGCTGTTCGGCCTGCCGCGCTGGACGGTGATCGGGTGGTTGCTGCCCTTGCTGCTGGCGAACGCCTTCACAATCTGGTTTTGCCTGCGCTTTATGCAGGATGAGCCGATGGAGGAACTGCCGGAAGACGAATGACCGTCACGGAATTCATACTGGCTTCTTCGGCCGGCAATGCGGCGCTAATCAGCTTCGCGTTGTATATGGTGGTCGTGTTCGTGTTGGCGGGCTTGGCCAATCGAGAGCAGTCGGGGAAATCTTTCCTCAACGAATATTTCCTCGGCAGCCGCAATCTGGGGATGTGGGCTTTTGCCTTTACTTACGCGGCTACCAGCGCTTCAGGGGGGAGTTTCATGGGCTTTCCGTCACTCATCTACACGCACGGCTGGGTGATGGCGTTGTGGATTGGCGGCTACATCATCGTCCCGCTGGTGGCAATCGGCTTGATTGCCAAGCGGCTGAATCAAGTGGCTCGCAAGAGCGGCAGCATCACGGTGCCGGAGTTGCTGCGGAAACGATTGGGGAGCGACACTGTGGGGACGGTGGCCACGGTGCTGTTGGTGTTTTTCCAATTCTTCTTTCTGCTGGCGCAGTTTAAGGCCGGCGCGAAGATTATGACCACGTTGCTGGGCGATGTGGCGGTTTATCAATCGGCGGTGGCGTTGGTGGATCAATTCACCGCGCCAATCCCGTGGGTGGGTGCCGCGGAGGCAGATTATCTCTTGTGCCTGCTGGTGTTCGCCGTCTCCGTGGTGGCTTACACGGCTTGGGGCGGTTTCCGGGCGGTGGTTTGGACGGACATGATGCAGGGCGTAATCATGGGGTTGGGCGTCGTGATCCTGCTGGGTTTGGCGCTGACACAGGTGGGCGATTTGGGGAAGGCGACCGAGGAATTATCGCGACAAGTGCCACCCCGTGACGGGAACGCAACGCTTATCCGTGCGGAATCGGCCGAGCCGAAGACTCTCGCCAAAGGGGTGTGGCTGGAATTGCCGGCCGAAGAGAAACGGCAACCGTTTATTCGCCTGACACAACCCGTGACGTTTCAGGCCGGACAATCGGCAGTGACCAATGTGAGCGTCCTGGAGGTTCGAACATCACTCCAAAACGAGCGGGAGTTAAAAGCCATTCGGGCACAGATTACTGAATCAGACATAAACGCCACAGCCTTGAGCGTGAAAGGGTACGATTACGGCGATGATAAGCCGGGGGTGTATGTCAGTGCGCCCGGGCCGAAGGCCGGCAGTGCGACCGGGTTTCTGCCCATCATGTTGGCGATCAGTTTCTTCTGCTTTTGGCCGTTTGCCGGCGCGGCGCAACCGAGCTACATGGCACGGCAAATGGCGTTCAAGGATATCCCCACGCTGCGGCATTCGATTATCTTTGTGGCGCTCTATTTTTCGCTCATCTATTTCCCGCTCATCATCATCTTTACCTGCGGTCGCGTGTTATTGCCCGGTTGGGAGATGGATGCGGACCGCGTGATGCCTGAAATGGCGACATTTCTCACATCTGAAGCCGGGGTGCCATGGCTGGCGGGTTTGTTGGTGGCGGCGCCATTTGCGGCGGTGATGAGCAGCGTGGATAGTTTTCTGCTGCTCGTATCGGGCAGCGTGGTGCGAGATGTGTATCAGCGAAAAAATCCGACGGCCAGTGAGGCGCAAATGAAAAAGGTGACCTACTGGACCACCGTTGGCGTCGGCGCACTGGCCATGTTGGCCATGCTCAATCCACCGCAGTTTTTGCAAGACCTCATTGTGTTTGGCTCCGGCGGGTTGGGGGCGAGCTTTTTAATGCCCGTAATCCTGGCGCTGTACTGGCCAAAACTGACACCACGGGCAACCGTTGCCGGGATGCTTAGCGGCGGCGGCACGATGGCATTATTCTATTTGATCGGCTATTTGTTGAACGGAAAATTCAGCGCCTATGAACTGCTTAGCCTACACCCCTTCATTTGGAGCGTGCTGGTCTCGGCCTTGGTGATGATGGCGGTGGCTCGCGGATCGAAGCCGGTGGACGCAGATTTGGTGGAAAAATATTTTGGGGAGCAGAATGCACGATGAATCAGCGTTTGATTATCTTGGTGATTGGTATATTTGGGATGGCTCATGCTTGGGCAAATCAAGTGGTTTGGCATCCAAAAGCGCGGACGTTTGATCTGCGCGTAAAGGATGTGCCGCTGGAGGAATTCCTTGGAATGATCAAAGCGGAGACGGGCTGGGAAGTGAAGGTGGAACCGGGCTTAAAGCAATTGATCTCAGGGAAAGTTCGAAACAAGCCGGCGGCGGATGCGATCCGGTTTATGCTGGGTCAAGTTCGGTTTGCATATTTACCGAGAACACAGGGGGGGACTCGGTTATTGGTGTATGCGGGAGATACCCGTTCGGCTACGCAAGAAGTCGCCGCGGTGGAACGTGCCGCGGACGGAGTGCCGAATCCTGATGAGTCGGTGGTTCGGTTGCCGGTCGAGGTGCTCTATCTCAAAAGCCGGTACGTCTCGATCAATGCCGATTCAAAGATGCTGAACTTGCGGCCGTTGTTTGCTGGGGCCAATGAGATTTGGGGGCAGGGCAAGGTTCAGTTTGCGCCCGGGCGGCCGCAGCAATTGTCGCCGGCAGATGCGTCGGCGGAAAAAGAGTATGCGGATCTCTTTAAACCCAACGTGCCGGCGGCGTATGTGCGGCTGCATCAATCGCGGATTCTGCATCGAATGATTCCGAATTTTCAGGATCGTGGCAAAGTATTCCGGATCATCGTGCTCTATACGATGCCGGATGCGTTTGGGGCGGTTTATATGCCGTCAAAAGGCGTGGTCCTCATGCCGCAGGTAAAATTTGCGGGGTTAATTGATAAAGGCGGAGTATGGAAGGATGGGTCGCCGGTGTTCTTTGCCCAGTCCAACATCCTCGCGCATGAGCTGGGACATGCCTTGGGATTGCCGCATGTGGCTACTCAGGGAAATCTGATGATTGATGGACGCTTGCGGGAAGGCGGCGGGGTTGGGCCTGGAACAAACCTGTCTGCCAAACAAGTGGAGGCAGCACGGGTTCAGGCGAATACGGGCGGTCCGAGGGTGCCCGGTATTAACCCGAAAACCGATGATTGATCGAGCCGGACGGTAGTGTTAGCTTTCGCCCGCTGTTATGAACTTGCCTTGGGTGAATTCTCGACGGCTTCGTGCCAAAGGGGCTTCATTGATCGAGATGCTGGTGGTGATGGCCATCATCGCGATCTTGGCTTCGATGATGTTCCCGGTGTTTTCCAAGGCGATTAAGAAGGCGCGCTCGGTGGGGCGTCCGGTGGATCCGAATGACGACACCAAGGGGTATTACGCGCCTTCATCCGTAAAGCCAGAGGATGAGCATCTGCTCGACTGATCAGCCCTGAGGATTGCCGGGAGGAATCTCCTCGGTGTACGGTTCGGCAATAAACCGGGTAATCAATAGTTCGGCTTCGGCGAGTTCGGCATCCGACATTTTCCCCTTGATGGTCGGTAGAAAATTCTCGGCCCCTTGATTGCCGGTCTGTGCAGCCAGTTTCATCCATTTGTAAGCTCCCACCAAATCCGCCTCTCCAGTGGCTCCGCTAGCCAAAAGGAGTGCGAGGTTGATTTGGCCCACCGCTAAACCTTGGCGGGATCCGGCCAGATACCATTTGGCTGCCTCCGTGTAATCTTTGCGGATGCCCACGCCGTTTTCGTGCATCCAGGCGAGTTTAACCTGCGCATAGGCATTGCCGCGTTCAGCCGCGCGCAGCATCCACTCCATGGCGGAGATGGGATCTTGATCCACGCCGCGGCCGTCGAGATGAAGACAGGCGAGATTATACATGGCCATCGAATAGCCGCGTTCGGCCGCCTGTGTATAGTATTTTACCGATAGTGCTAAGTTGCGCGGGACAGATTTGCCCTGCTCAAAAAGCCAGGCCACAGCGTTCATGGAATACACATTGCCCGCCAACAGAGCTTGTTCGTAGTGTTCCAGTGCTTTGCGGATATCCGGTTTCACGCCCAGACCGCGCTCGAACATAATGCCAAGATTATGATGGGCGTGATGGTTGCCGGCCTCGGCGGATTTGCGGAACCATTTGACCGCAGTGAAGGCATCAGGCTTCGTGCCTTTGCCATCACGGTAAAGGCAGCCCAGATTGTTTTGGGCCATCGAATGCCCGTGATGCGGTCGGCCGGTTTCATGCTCCTGATATTCCTGGGCGGCGTCAGTATACAGGCGGAGCGCCTGTTGGTAGTCTTGGGGCACCCCGTAGCCGCGCTCGTAAAGCCAGCCGAGATTGGTGCGGGCATGATTGTTGCCTTGCTCGGCAGACATGCGGAAGAGGGTGGAGGCGGTTTTGTAATCCTGAATTACCCCGCGCCCGTCGCGATATAGGCACCCTAGATTGTTTTGAGCCATGGAATGGCCGCCTTGTTCGGCGGCCTGGCGGTACCATGCGGCTGCTTCGCGTGGATCGGCTTTAACGCCTGTTCCGGTGTCATAGCGCCAGCCGAGGTGGACCATGGCAAAGTAATCATTGCGCTGAGCGCGTTGATAAAGTTGTTCCACTGAGGTCTTGGCGAAGCGATTCCCTTCAGGGGTGCGCCAGTCGGTGGGGTCGGTGGATTCACACGAATTCCAGAGCAACGCCAGCGGTAATACCGCCAACGCACAGCTCCATTTCTTAGGAATTCGGATGCCTCCTTGCATCTCACTTAACCTCGCAGGTTGGAACAAGTTTGCAAGGCGGAGTCATTCACAGTCCGATGGATTGTAAATCGCTTCATTCTATGCCACAGTTCGGCGCATGGGGAATTCATTTGGCGAAATCTTCCGCATATCCACTTGGGGCGAAAGCCATGGTGGAGGGGTGGGTGTGGTGATTGATGGCTGCCCGCCGCGCATCCCGCTGAGCGAGAAGGACATCCAACCAGAATTGGATCGACGACGCCCAGGCCAGTCCAAGATCGTTACTCAACGGGATGAAGGCGACAAGGTGCGAATCATTTCCGGTACGTATAAGGGGAAAACGCTGGGGACGCCGATTGCGTTATTGGTCGAAAACACCGATCAACGTTCCGAGGCGTATACGGAGATGGAAACCAAATATCGCCCCAGCCATGCGGATTACACATACGACGCCAAGTATGGCATCCGTGCCTGGTCCGGCGGAGGACGGACGAGTGCCCGTGAAACCATCGGGCGCGTGGCCGCTGGCGCCGTGGCGAAAAAGATTCTTCGGAAACAGTTTGGGGTTGAGGTGCTCGCGTGTGTCAGCCAAGTGAAACACATTGAAGCGGAAATCAATCCGAATAAATTTACCCTAAAACAAGTGGAGTCCAACATCATCCGTTGCCCCCACAAGGCGACTGCGGAAAAGATGATTCGCCTGATCGAGCGCGTGCGCAAACAGGGTGATAGTGTCGGAGGAATCATCACCGGCGTGGCGCGCGGTGTGCCGGCGGGTTGGGGAGAGCCCGTGTTTGACCGGTTGGAAGCGGACTTGGCCAAGGCGATGTTGAGTCTGCCGGCCTCGAAGGCCTTTGATATCGGCTCCGGATTTGAGGGCATCTCGCTCCAGGGCAGTGAGCACAATGATGTCTTTCGTATGCGGGGCGGCAAGGTGCGCACGGTGACCAATCGTTCCGGCGGCGTGCAGGGAGGGATTACTAATGGCGAGACGATTTATTTCAGAACCGCGTTCAAACCGACTGCGACCATCTTGCAAACACAGGATACAGTGAGCGCCAAGGGTGAGAATGTGAAGCTCAAGGCTCGCGGCCGGCATGATCCCTGTGTGTTGCCGCGAGCGGTGCCGATGGTGGAGGCGATGACGGCACTGGTGCTGTTGGATCACGCTTTGCGCCATCGGGCGCAGAACGGAAATTAGATTTCTATTTCCCGCCAAACGTTCCCCACCACCAGTCCCATAATTCGTACCCGCCGAAGATCCATACGATTGCGGCCAACGCGATGTAGGGACCATAAGGAATAATGTTTGCGCCGTCTTTGCGGAAGGCCATTAACCCCGATCCCACGATGGCCCCCACCACCGCGCTGAACATCAGGCTGAAGACCGTGGCTTGCCAGCCGAGAAAGGCACCAATGGCGGCCATGAATTTCACATCCCCAAAGCCCATGGCTTCCCGGGGCACAACGACTTCGGCAGTCATCACCTCGAGATGCGGGATATCGCTGGGTTTCAACTCTTTTTCACCGATGCGCGCACATTGAGCGTCAATGGCAATGTCGCAATCCCACACACAGTGGTCCACGAATTCCACCTGTTTAGCGTGCAACGTAATGGTGTCGCCTTCGCGGTAGAACAGTTCATCATAGGGTAGTTTTAGATCCGGTTCATCGCCTTCACCGCTCATGATCATGGCCGTTTTGGCAAAGGTCACCTTTACAGGTTGGTTGGCGGAGTAGGTTTGTTTGCCAAACATCGCTTTGCCCATGCGAACGACGGCATAGACAATGGCCCCGCCGCAGGCCATGCCGACCCCGCTGTAGATCAACGCCATGCCGTGTGAAACCGGTTCTCCCAAGTAGGCCCCGTGCAGTTGCGGGGCGGCCAACGAAAAAAACGCTCCGGTCACCATCCCTCCTTTGGTGAGTTCATCCGGGATGATATAGTGTTCGAAGTCGATAAAGGTCGAGGCAATCAAACCGGCTAGCAGCGTGACGAGGGCCAGGGTTACCAGGGCGGCGACGATGGGTTGGGTGAGAAACGGTTTCTCGGAGCCGCCGGCAAAGTGAAAGTGCACCAGCAACCACGCGCCAAGAAAAGCCAGCCCCGTGAGGAGTTCGACCAGGAAATAGCGCACTGGGATGCTCAGATCGCAACCGGCACAACGACCGCGTTGCCAGAGCCAAGTGATGAGCGGGATGTTCTGGTACCAAGGGATGGTGTACCCGCATTGCGGACAGTGGGAAGGGGGATTGGCCACACTCATCTCGCGCGGTAAACGGTGAATCACCACATTGAGAAAACTGCCGACGATGCAGCCGAACATAAAAAATATGATCGAAAACAACACCAAAGTGCTGCCCAGCCAAACGATGAAATCAGTCATAGATGGTCTCCTTCAAAGCCGTGCGCATTACGTCCAGCGGGGCGGTTTGGCCGGTCCAGATTTCGAGCGCCTTGGCGCCCTGATGGAGGAGCATGCCGAGGCCGTTGGCGGTTTTGCAACCGGCTTCGGCGGCGGCGGTAAGCAGCGGCGTCTCGGCGGGGCGGTAAACCATGTCATACACCGCTCGGGTTTTGCCGAGGGAAAAGGCGGCCGGATCGTAGGGCAGGGGATCGCCCGACCTGAGGCCCAATGAAGTGGCATTGAGCACGAGATCCACCTCGGCGGGGGGGTAACCGACACTCACGTTGACGGCGGGGAAGCGTTCGCGGATTTCCGCCGCAATGGCCTCGGCTTTGCTGGTGGTGCGGTTGACGAGGAAAAGATTTTTCACGCCGGTGGCGGCAATTTTCAGGGCGGCCACCCGGCCGGCACCGCCGGCGCCGAGGAGCAGGATGCTTTCACCGCGCACTTCCATGCCCAAATCTTCCCGCAGACTTTGAGTGATGCCGTCGGCGTCGGTGTTGTAACCGTGGCTGCGGACATTTTCCGGGGCCGTTTCAAATTCATGCAAGGCGCGCCAGTCAGCGGACTCCGTTTGGCCCTCGAACAAAATCGTGTTGACTGCACCCCATTCGGAGGCGCTTTCGTCGAGCACATCCACCATGTCCAGCGCCAGCAGCTTGTGGGGCACGGTGAGGTTTAGGCCCACATAATGCATGGCCTGCGCGCCGGCGATGGCTTCGGCCAATTGCTCGGGGTGCACCTCGGCGGCGGTGTAACGCCAGTCGAGCCCCAGGGCGGCGAGGCCGGCGTTTTGCATGGCGGGCGAGGCCGAGTGCCGCACGGGAAAACCGTACACGGCGCAAAGGCGCGTGCTGGCGGAAACAGGCTGGGCGTGGTCGGCCACGGGCGGAATGTAGCGGGGCGCACGGCGGGGGTCGAGAGTCGAGTGGCTTGACGCCGGCGCAGCCCTTTCCCAAGATGCGGCACCGACTGACATGAGTGAACTGACTTTCCCCCCTTCCGCAGCAGCCTCGGCCAAAGCGCATGTGGCCTCCCTCGACCAATACCGCGAGCTATACGACCGTTCGATCAATGATCCGGAAGGTTTCTGGACCGAACACGCGGAGCGGCTGCATTGGTTTGAGAAATGGCACACACTGCGCGAGTGGGATTATCACAAGGCGGAGATTGGCTGGTTCCTCGGCGGTAAGCTGAATGCCTGTTACAATTGCGTGGATAGTCATGTGGACGATGGGCACGGTGATGAAACGGCGCTCATTTGGGAGGGGAACGATCCTGAGGAAAGCCGCACGTTCACCTACAACGAATTGCAGGCCGAAGTACAACGAGCCGCCAACGCGCTCAAAGGGCTCGGTATCAGCAAGGGCGATCGCGTGTGCATTTACATGCAGATGATTCCGGAGCTATCGATTGCCATGCTGGCCTGCGCGCGGATCGGGGCGGTCCACTCGATTGTGTTCGGCGCATTCAGTGCAGACAGCCTGGTGACGCGCATCAATGATTCCGAGTGCAAAGCCATCATTACGCAGGATACCGGCGTGCGCGGCACGAAGCTCGATATCCCGATGAAGGCCAATGCCGATGAAGCGGTGCAGAACACGCCGTCGGTAGAGAAGATTTTAGTCGTCCAACGCACCGGTTCCGAGGTGGCGATGGCCGAAGGGCGCGATGTGTGGTGGCACGAGGCCTGCGCGGCGGCTGATCCGGTTTGTCCCGCGGAACCGATGGATGCGGAGGATCCGCTGTTTATTTTGTACACCTCTGGCAGCACCGGCAAACCCAAGGGCGTGATGCACACTACCGGCGGTTATCTCACGTACGCGGCCACGACGCATCATTACATTTTCGATTACCAACCCGGCGATGTGTATTGGTGCACGGCGGATATCGGCTGGGTCACCGGCCACTCGTACATCGTGTACGGCCCGATGGCCAATCGCGCGATCACGATGATGTACGAGGGCGTGCCCAACTATCCGGACTTCGGCCGGTTCTGGCAGATTGTGGCCAAGCACAAGGTGAATATTTTTTATACTGCGCCGACTGCGCTGCGGGCGTTGATGAAGGAAGGCAACGACTGGCCTGCGCAACATGACCTCTCCAGCCTGCGCCTCCTCGGGACGGTAGGCGAGCCGATCAAGTCGCCTGAATGGACTTGGTACCACGAGGTGATTGGCAAAGAGCAATGCCCGATTGTCGATACGTGGTGGCAGACCGAGACCGGGGGCATTCTCATCTCGCCGTTGCCCGGGGCCACTCCGACTAAGCCCGGCTCGGCCACGTTGCCGTTCTTTGGCGTGAAACCCGCATTGGTTGACGATGAAGGCAACATTATCGAGGGCAATGGCGTTTCGGGAAATCTTTGCATGCTGGAGACTTGGCCCGGCCAAATGCGCACCGTGTACGGCGATCATCAGCGCTTTGTGGATACGTACTTCGCGCGGTTCCCCGGTAAATATTTCAGTGGCGACGGCTGCCGGCGAGATGAAGATGGCTATTACTGGATCACCGGCCGCGTGGATGACGTGATCATTGTCAGTGGCCACAACCTCGGCACCGCAGAGATCGAAGGCGCCATCGGCGGCCATCCGGCTGTGGCTGAAGCGGCGGTGGTGGGCTACGAACATGATATCAAGGGCAACGCGATTTATGCTTACGTGACTTTGAAAACCGGCGAAGAAGTCACCGACACCACTGCAGCGGAGATTGTAAAGCAAGTCCGCGCTGACATTGGCCCGCACGCGTCACCTGAAAAAATCCAATTCACCACCGGCTTGCCCAAGACCCGCAGCGGCAAAATCATGCGCCGCATCCTGAGGAAAATTGCCGAAGGCGATACCGGTAACCTTGGCGATACCAGCACCCTTGCCGATCCAGCCGTGGTGGAATCACTGGTTGCGGGTCGGATTGAATAGCGGTGAACGTCTAAATCTTGCACCGACATCATTGCCGCTCTAGCTTCGCGGCGATGAATTGGTTGCCGTTCGAATTCTCTTTGGCGTTGCGTTATTTGCGGCCCAAAAGGACGGCTGTCTCATTTATTACCCTGATTTCGGTGGTGGGAGTAATGTTGGGGGTGGCGGTGTTGATCATTGTGACCTCGGTATTTTCCGGATTTCATCTGCAACTCAAAAAAACATTTTTTCAATTCTCGGCCGATGTGCAGGTGCGTCAGGTCATGAATGATGGGTTCGGTGGATTGGCTGGTGTGCCCATCGCGAATTATCCGGAACTGGCCAAGCAAATGGAGGAGGTGGAGGGGGTTACCGGTGCCATGCCTATCGTGGTGGGCAAGGTAATGCTCGAGACGCAGCGGGAAGGGATGGAGCCGGCTTTTGATGCGCCGAAACTGATTGGCGTGGACGAGAAGGGGATGCGCAAGGTCAGTCAGGTGCCCCAGTCGACGGTGTTGGGGGCTTTCGATTTGTCCAATAACGGATTGGTGGTGGGGTGGAATTTTGGCCGACCGGATGGGGCCTTTCGGTTAAACGTCGGCGATACCGTACTCATTTATTCACCGCAAAGCCTCAAGGAGATGAAGGATGCCAAGGAAGAAGGTGAAACACTTGGAATCTTGCCAGAAGAGTATGTGGTGAAAGGAATCTTTGACGCGGGTCAAGGAGAGTTAAATGACTTTATTTTCTGTGACATTTGGAATGCACAGGATTTGTATCATATGGAGGATGATGTGGTGCACATGATCTGGGCCGAGACCGATCAACCGTTGAATCTTGCGCCGATCAAATCGGGCTTGCAGCAGAAGTTGGGAGCGGACTTTCACATTGGCACCTGGGAAGACTTGAACCCCGTGCTGCTGGCACAGGTGGAAGTGGAGAAAATGGTGACGCAGTTTCTGATGTTCTTCATCGTGATCGTGGCGGCCTTCGGGATCGCGAGCTCGTTGATTATCTTTGGGGTGCAAAAGACCAAGGAGATCGGGCTGCTCAAGGCGTTGGGCGCGACAAATGGTCAGGTGAGAAATGTGTTCCTGATCCAGAGCGGTGTGGTCGGCGTACTGGGGACGGCGTTTGGTTTGGGCTTGGGGATGTTGGTTTTAAAATATCGGAACGAGTTTCTTGGCTTTCCTGCGCATGAAGCCAAGAA
>JAYQQG010000028.1:0-29287 GCA_038145765.1 Verrucomicrobiales bacterium | reverse complement strand
CAAGCCCGGCCAAGAAGGTGGCAAGCCCGGCCAAGAAGGTGGCAAGCCCGGCCAAGAAGGTGGCAAGCCCGGCCAAGAAGGTGGCAAGCCCGGCCAAGAAGGTGGCAAGCCCGGCCAAGGGCAGGGCGCGGGAAAGGGGGGACAGCCTTCGCAGACGGAATCCCAATGGCTCGCTCGGGCGTTGGATCGGTTGGATGCATCCATGAACCAGCCGCAACGTTTTAATCGCCCGAATCGTCCCGGCAAACCATCAGGCCAACCGGGGCAACCCGGGCAGTCCAATCAGGAAGGCGGTCAGCCGGGCCAGCAACCCGGCCAACCCGGCGGCCAGCAACCAGGGCAGCAACCGGGGCAGCAACCGGGACAGAGTGGTCAGCCCGGGGGCCAGGGGAGTGGCGGTCAACCGGGAGGCAATCAGCCCGGTGGGCAAGGCCAAGGCAGTGCCGCGCAACAGGCGATGGAGGCCTTGATGCAGGCGGCGCAGGCGCAGGCCCAAGCCATGGCGCAGTCGCGCGCCGCCGGGTTGCAGCCCGGCCAAAAGCCGATGGATAACGGCCAGCCGGGTGAAGGGGGGGGCGGCAACATCCCGGCGCAACAGCTGGTATCAGCCGGCGATCCGCCGACATTGGGGGAGCTGCCTGATTTGAAGCGGATGAGTGCCGCCGATTGGGCCAAGCTGCCGCCCAAAATGGCCGAACAACTTCTGGAAAGCCAACGCGAGGCCATGTCGCCCGAGTTTCGCGAACAGATCAACCGTTACTTCAGGATCATCGGCGAACGCGGCCGGCGCAATGCCGCGCCGGCGTTGCCTCAAGATCAATGAGCCCGTTGTCATGGAACCGCCGCCAGTGGTTGCTGGCTCTGGGAGCGGCCCCCGTTTGTACGTGGGCGGGAGCCGGTGCCGCGCCCAAAAAGGATCGCGTGGATATTGCCGTCGATCGGGCGGCAGGGTTTATCCAAAAGATGCAGGAAGTGAATGGGGCGTTTAACGACCCTGCCTCGCGTGAATCTGCACGCAACGGGTATGCCATGACGGCGCTGGGGTTGCTGGCCTTGGCCTCCATTGGGCATCAGCCGTCGGATCCGGGCAAGGTAGGCGCCTCGATGGGGCGGGCCTTGGATTTTATATTGCGTAACGATCCGCGCCGCGGGGAATTTGAGTATTTTGGATCCGATGGCTCGCGCATGTATGGGCACGGGATCACGACGCTGTGTCTGACGGAAATGATGGGCATGGCGGTGAGTAAACGGCAGGAGGCGCGCATACGGGCGGTTGCCCAGAAATCCATCGATCTGATCTTGCGCTCCCAAAAAGTGCGCAAGAGCAACCCCAAATATCGGGGCGGATGGCGTTACGAACCCAGTTCGCACGACTCGGATCTTTCCATCTCGGTCTGGCAACTAATGTCCCTGCGTTCGGCCAAGAATGCCGGCTTGGAGGTGGGCAAGGAGGCCATCGAGGAAGCCGTGCGCTATCTCAAGCGCAGCTATTTTTCCCCTCGCGATGGCCGTGGCATGCCGGTCAATATGCGCAGTGGATGTGGTTATCTGCCCGGTCAACCGCCAGAATTTTCCACGGCGGCCGCGGGGTTGCTCAGCCTTCAGGTTTGCGGTGAGTATGAAGCTCCGGAAGTGAAGGGAAGTACGGCGTGGTTATCGCGACAGGAAGTCAGCACGCGGCTTCAGTGGTTTTATTACGGCATGTATTACTATGCACAGGGCATGAGCAAGCGTGAGCCGGCGGTAAAAGAAAAGGCCAAACAGGTGACCGAAGATGTGCTCCTTAAGCTTCAGCGTGCTGATGGATCATGGGACGGCCACGACGGCATGGAACGCAGTGCCGGCCGCATCTACTGCACCGCTTTGGCGATGCTCAGCCTCTCGGTCAAATACCACTATCTGCCGATATACCAACATTGAACCCCGTTGTTTTTTCTACTCGGGAATGTCCGGTTGATCATGTTCCGGTATCGGTTCGTTATCGAGTGGTGTCGTTTCTGATTTTTCTTCAGAGCAAGCTAATGCAAGTGCTGATAGAGCAATGGTGATTAGCTGCCACCGCAAAAGGATTGAAATGGATGGTTTCATATTTGACAAATCAATGCCCAGACTCGGTGGGAGGCGAAGGTAAGGTGGTGGGGGTTTGCCATTCCTTATGCCAGTGAAGAGTCCATAGGTTCGGCAATTCAACTTCTTCCACGTGAGAATCATTAAAGACTACTAGTACACGTCCCTGATGGCGATCCCCACAAAATCTGGCCATACTCGAATTGTTACCCCCTTTGTAGGTTGTCGGCGGGGCATTATTTTCCATCGGCCAGCCGTCCACCCAGATACTGTCTGCCAATAGAGGAGCCATATCTGGTTGACCTTCTTCTGGGGATTGATAGGTCTTATTCCAATGGGAGTGGTTTTCATCGTACATATCGAAATGGTTCCATCCGTTAAACCCATAACTACCATCGACACGTTTACCGTTGTTAACGGTTGGAACATTATTCCAACCTTTCCAACACAATCGGTTGCTCCCCCATTGAACACCATTTCCCGAACGTGGGCCGGCGGCGGGGCTTTTCAAAATCTTATGGGCGTCACCTGAGTACTGGAATACCTTGTGGTACCAAAAATTGCTTTCCCAGCTGGCATTGGGAACGTGTCCCGGATCTCCAGCTCGGTTTCGGTAGCCAACGTTATATCCCTCGTTGTCTCCGCTCCAAATTGAAAGAGCTTTTTGAATCTGACTCAGATTATTTTTGCTCTTCATCTTGTTAGCCTTCTTTTTGGCCTTCGCCAAGGCGGGCAAAAGGAGGGAAGCGAGAATGCCGATGATCGCAATGACAACAAGCAACTCAATAAGGGTAAATGCTTGTTTTTGATGGACTCTTTTCATGATTAAAACAAATAGGATTCTAAACCCGATGAGCCACCTCTAGCAATAATCGTTCCAAAAAAAAAAATCCAAATAATAGCTGTTTTGTAGTAATGGAATGAATTGACTGATCAATATTTCGATCACATTTCGCGCGATTGCGCGGGTTTCACGCATTATTGTGCATTGAATCAGAATCACTTTTCTTTTAAAGCTGCTCGTGTATGGGAACAGCCTCTTCATCGAACCTACCTATAGCCGGCTTGGAGACTGATCGTAAGGCGGATGAGCCTTGTACGATTGTCATTTTTGGGGCGAGCGGGGATCTGACGGCACGCAAGCTGATCCCGGCTTTGTTTCATTTGTATGTGGAGGGGCAAATGCCGGAATCGTTTCGTGTGGTAGGCTTTGCGCGAAGAGATAAATCGGATGCCGATTGGCGCTCGGATATGCGTGACGGATTGGAGCGTTATTCACGCACCAAGACGGTGGACGATGCCCAGTGGGAGCAATTTGCCCAAAATCTAGCCTATCATCAAGGCGACCTGACTGATGCGCAGGCGTATGCGGGATTGCAGGCAAGGCTTCAGGCCTATGGCGATGAGCGATTGGCCAATAATCTGGTATTTTACCTCGCCATCTCGCCCAGTCTATTTGGGGAAGTGGTGGATCAATTACACGAAGCTGCTCTGTTGCGGCGTTGGGAGGAAGGCGATCCGTTTTGGCAACGGGTGGTGGTGGAGAAACCGTTTGGACACGACCTGCAAAGTGCCAAGGTGTTAAACAATCATCTGCTGCGCCATGCGCGCGAGCGACAGATCTTCCGGATTGACCATTATCTCGGCAAGGAGACCGTGCAGAACATTATGATGTTCCGTTTCTCCAACGCGATCTTCGAGCAGCTCTGGAGTCGAGAGGCGATTGAGCATGTGCAAATCACCGTCAGTGAAACCGTTGGGGTGGGCAGCCGGGGTGGATACTTCGAGGAAGCCGGGACCATGCGGGATATGATGCAGAATCACCTCTTGCAGATCCTCTCGCTGGTGGCGATGGAGCCGCCTCCTTCGTTGGCGGCAGAGGATGTGCGCAGCGAGAAAGTGAAAGCACTCAAATCGATTCGCGCCATGACGCCCGAGAATGTTGCCCAACAAGTGGTGCGCGGCCAGTATTTTGCCGGCACGGTGAACGGAGAACCTCGGGGCGGCTATCGGCAGGAAGAAAAGGTGCATGCTGAGAGCAATGTGGAAACGTACGTGGCCCTGAAGCTGTTCATCGACAATTGGCGTTGGAGTGGCGTGCCTTTTTATTTGCGGACGGGCAAAAACCTCCCCTTGCGCGCCAGCGAGGTGCGGGTGCAGTTCCGACCGACCCCCAATGTGTTGTTCGCTGCGCAGCGCGATCTGGATTTGCTTCCCAACGCGCTGACCCTGCGACTGCAGCCGGATGAAGGCATCTCACTGCGGTTCAATGGCAAGGTGCCTGGGAATAGCACAAGCGCGCGGCCAGTGCGGATGCATTTTGAATATGATTCGGAATTTGGGGCCTACACGCCCGAGGCATATGAACGGTTGCTGCTTGAGGCGATGGCCGGCGATGCCACACTCTTTATTCGGCGCGATGAGGTGGAGACGGCGTGGCAAATTGTGGATGATATCCGCACGGCGTGGGGCGCAGCGCCCTTGAGCAATCGGGAATTCTACGCAGCGGGCACGTGGGGCCCGGTAGCCGCTGAGGAGCTGCTCGCGCAGGATGGATATGTTTGGCATGACCCGCAACCTGCATCATGAGCCACGTAATGCATCAATTTGCCGATGCAGAATGCTTGGCGCAAGCGGTGGCGAATCGTTGGCTGGGGACCTTGCAAACGCGGTCAACGGACCGGCCGTTTACGGTGGCACTTTCTGGGGGGCGCATTCCCAATGCCCTCTACAAAGCATTTGCTTTAGTGGCGGATGAATCGGCATTGAGAAACGTACATTTTTTCTGGGGCGACGAACGCGTCGTGTCGCCGACCGACCCGGACAGCAACTATCATTTGGCCGCCGTGCCGCTGTTGCTTGCGCTGAAAATCCCGGAAAGCCAAGTGCATCGCATGCAGACCGAACGAGATGAGGCCTTTGCGGTGCAACAAGCTGAAGCGGAACTGTGTCGTGTGGCGGAGATGAATGCGCAGGGTCAGCCGGTGCTGGATCTGGTGTTCCTGGGTATGGGCGAAGACGGGCATGTGGCATCGCTGTTCCCTGGCGACGCCGAGGCACTGCATACCAATGCGGTGTACCGCGCGGTGACCGGCCCCAAGCCGCCGCCTCGGCGAATTACTTTGGGGTATCCGGCATTGGCGGCGGCACGGGAAGTTTGGGTCCTCGCCTCTGGAACGGGCAAGCAGGAGGCGTTGCAGGCCTCCTTGGCTCCGGCCGGAGCCACGCCGCTTTCGCGGGTGGTTCATAGCCGCGCGAACACGGAGATTTTCATCGACTTCGATTTGCTATAGGCTGTGGCCATGGCAAGTGATACGCCGAACTCTCCGAAATCTTCCGAAACCGAAGTGATCCGTGAATCGCCTTTGCGCAGTGTGCTCAAGGCGGTGAGCTGGCGCGTGGTGGCGACATTGACGACGATGGTGATCGCCTACATCGTCATTGGCGACGTGAAGGACGCCCTCAAGATTGGGGCAGTGGAGGTGGTGGCCAAAATGTTGATTTACTATTTCCACGAACGCGCGTGGGCACAAATCCCATTGGGTACCGTGCGCAATTTACTGCCAACCGGAACGAAGTAAATGAGGATGGAACCGGAGCCCCCCAAGACGGCCGACCCCATTGGGAGGGCGAAGCTTCTGCTGAGCCAAGAACGATCCGCCAGCTCAGCGGGAGCTTCGCCCTCCCGAAAGGGTTGGGTTTGGAGTGTGCTGGTTTGTCTGGTGGTTCAGGTGTATGGAACGCCACCCAACTTTCTCGTCATTGTCACGGACGATCAACGGCCGGACACGATTGGGGCTTTGGGAAATCCGCGCATTAATACGCCCAACTTGGATTGGCTGGTAAAGAACGGTCAATCGTGGTCCAACTTTGTGTGTGCCAATCCGTTGTGTGTGCCCAGCCGGGCGGAAATTCTGACCGGCAC
Organism: Verrucomicrobiales bacterium; assembly: GCA_038145765.1. Classification (GTDB taxonomy): domain Bacteria; phylum Verrucomicrobiota; class Verrucomicrobiia; order Limisphaerales; family UBA1100; genus UBA1100. The sequence continues at coordinate 23,295 of JAYQQG010000028.1, read as the reverse complement.
GACAGGATTTCGAAACGGGGTTCTCGGCATGGGTCGTGAACGAATGGACCCCAAACTCACCCTGTGGCCGGCGGCCATGACGGAGGGCGGGTATCATGCCTGGTATTGTGGCAAGTGGATGAATGACGGCCAGCCAACCACGCGCGGTTATCAGGAGACCCGAGCGTTATTTAGTTCCGGAGGGGGCACTTGGAAAAAAGATCAGGTTGTCCAGGGGCGCAAAGGGCGGCCGATCACGGGTTACCGCAATTGGACGTTTAAAGATGCGCAAGGCAAACCGGATTTGGAAAAGGGCGTCGGACTGACGCCCTTGACCGATCGGCATATTGCCGACGGGGCACTGGCTTTTTTAAAACGCAAAACCGATCGGCCGTTTTTTCTACACGTCAATTTCACCGGCCCGCATGATCCGCTGGTGTATCCGCCGGGTTACGCGAAAAAATACACCGCGGCAAAGATGAAACTGCCGGCCAACTTCATGCCGCGGCATCCGTTTGATCACGGTAACTTTGAGGGGCGCGATGAGAAATTACTGCCTTGGCCGCGCACTCGCGGGGATGTACTGGATGAATTGGCGGTCTATTACGCCGTAATCGATCACATCGACAAACAAGTGGGTCGATTGCTGGATCAATTGCGCGCCGATGATCGGTTGGAAAATACATATGTCATCTATACCAGTGACCACGGCCTGGCGGTGGGCAGCCACGGCCTGATGGGAAAACAGAACATGTATGACCACAGCATTCGCGTCCCATTCCTGATCGCGGGACCGGGCATTGCGAAAGGGCAACGCGTGCCTGCCTTCGGTTATTTGCGCGATTTATATCCGACCGTGTGCGAGTTGGCGGGCTTGGCGATTCCTGAATCCGTGCAGAGCCAAAGTCTGGCAGGCATCCTAAAGGGAGAACAACACAACGTGCATGCTTTTGCCACGGGATATTTTCGGGATGTGCAGCGGATGATTTGGGTGGAGGAATGGAAGCTGGTCTACTATCCGAAGCTGGACCAAATGCAGCTGTTTAATTTAGCGGACGATCCTCATGAGCTGAATGATCTGGCCCGTTCGCCGGTGCGCAAGGTGCGGCTGGATCGGATGCGGCGCAGCTTGAACCAATGGTTTCATGATCAGGGGAATCCGCTTTTTCTGCAGTGAGAATGACATTGTCTTCGGGCAATTAATGTGGTTTTTATAGGCAACTTCGGGTGCGGCCCGTTATCGCTATGATCAATCGCATTCTCGTTTGTCTCGATAAATCCACCTACACCGATGCGGCCATTGATTACGCCTGTTGGCTGGCCAAACATCATGATGCTTCCCTTGAGGGTTTGGTGGTGCTGGATGTGGAGGGCATTGAACGATCGGTGGGTGCCGTGCCGCTGGGTGCGATGAAATTTGCCAAGACCAGCATCGCGGCCAAGGAGGAGGATTACCATGAGTTGATGGAAATGCTATTGACGAATTTTTCCAATCGGTGCGAAGCGGCAGGGGTGCGCCATACCGAATTTGAAATGCAGGGCGAACCGGCTGAGGCGATTCTGGAGGAATCCAATTATTTCGATTGTGTGATCGTCGGCTTGCGGACGTTTTTCACCTACGAAAGCGGCGCGGGCCGCGACGGTGAATACGGGACGGCCGATGATGAGCCGGGAGATTCATTGGAGAAAATCATGAAAACCACGCTGGCACCGGTATTTGCCGTACCGCTGAACTGGAAGCCCGACGATCATTTTAGTGCGTTGATTGCGCACAATGGCAGTCCACATTCCATGCGTGCCCTGCGCCAATTTGCCCGGCTCTACGGGCGCACGCAGGTGGCGGTGACGCTCATGCATTGCTCGGATGGAACGGAGGGGCATCTGGAAATGCTCACCAAATCCACCGGTTTCCTGCGTGCGCATGGATTTGAATCGGTGGAGGCCCGTACCGAATCCGGCGATATTCGCGATGTGATGTCCCCTGATTACTGCGAGCCATTTGACCTCGTGGTGCTTGGGGCTCACGGCAAAAGTGGGGTCGTGGAATTCTTTACCGGCAGCCTGTGCAAAGACCTGATTGGGCGCGGTACCAAGCCGTTGCTCATCGCCAACGGCTGATTTGGCGTTGCCAATTTTCACGTGCTCGCGACACTGGGGGCGCATGAGATCCGTTTTTCTTTTTCTCCTGACAACCTGCGTTGTCGCCGCTGCGGATATCCGCGTGGTGGTGTGGGACGAACAGCAGCCGCGCCAAAAGGCGGCTTACAAAAATTTCCTCGGCAACGCGATCGCCGATCACCTCAAAACCCAGCCCGGCCTCAAGGTGCGATCGGCGCGGCAGGATGATCCGAACAAGGGCATCGGCGTGGAGGTGCTGGACAACTGCGATGTGCTCATTTGGTGGGGGCACGTCCGCCAGGGGCAGATTACGCCCGCCGACTGCAAGCCGATCATCGACCGCATCAAGGCCGGCAAGCTGGCGTTTCTGCCGCTGCATTCGGCGCACTGGGCTACTCCATTCATGGAGGCGATGAACGAACGCACCAAGGAGGATGTCGCCCGTTTATTTCCCCGGAACGCCAAGTCGCCGAATCTCAAAGTGGAATATGTGCCGCCCATGGGCCGCATTCCGCCGGCGCGCAATAGTTTGGTGACGCCGGCGTATCTTGCGCTGCAACGGCGTGGGGTGGTGACCACGGTGCGGGTGGATTTGCCGAACTGTTGTTTCCCGGCTTATCGCGGCGACGGCAAACCGAGCACGATGCACACGTTGCTGCCCGATCATCCAATTGCCCAGGGACTGCCGAAGCAGTGGACGATTGCCAAGACGGAAATGTACGACGAACCGTTCCATGTGCCAAAGCCTGACCAGGTCGTGTTCAAGGAGACCTTTGCCGGGGGCGAATGGTTCCGCAGCGGCAGCGTGTGGAATCTCGGCAAGGGCAAGGTGTTTTACTTCCGGCCGGGTCACGAGACGTACCCGGTGTTCAAGGAGAAGTTCCCGTTGTTAGTCATCGAAAACGCCGTGCGCTGGTTGGCGGCGGAATTACCCAAGGAGTAATCATGAAAAAACTTTTTCCCATCGGCGCCGCTTTGGCGGTTGTGATCGGCACCGGTTGCCATGTCATCAAGCCTGTTGAGACGCTGTATGAAGCCACGCCGTTGACGGCCACGAACGCCTTCACCGCCGGGATCGAAGGGCCGGCCTGCGATCAGGCCGGAAATATTTATGCGGTCAATTTCGCCAAGCAACAGACGATTGGCCGGACGACGTCGGCTGGACAATCGGAGGTGTTTGTCACGCTGCCCAATGACAGCGTGGGCAACGGCATCCGTTTTGATCGTGCCGGGCGCATGTACGTGGCGGATTACGTGGGCCACAATGTGCTGCGCATTGACCCGGCCACACGGGCGGTGGAAGTGCTGGCCCATGAGCCGCGGATGAACCAGCCCAACGACCTTGCCATTGCCCCCAACGGCACGTTGTATGCCAGTGACCCGAATTGGGGCGCCAAGACCGGGCAGTTGTGGCGGATTGATCCGGACGGCAAAACCACACGGCTGGCAGAGGGCATGGGCACCACCAACGGCGTGGAGGTCAGCCCCGATGGCAAGCGGTTGTACGTGAACGAGAGTGTGCAACGCAATGTGTGGGTGTTCGACATCCAGCCCGATGGCGGCATCGCCAACAAACGATTGCTGCGGCAGTTTCCCGATCACGGCTTTGATGGCATGCGCTGCGATGCTGCCGGCAACCTGTACATCACGCGCTACGGCAAGGGCACGGTGGTGGTGCTGTCGCCGGCGGGAGAAATCCTGCGCGAGATTGATGTGCTGGGCGCGCGTCCAAGCAATCTGTGCTTTGGCGGGCCGGACGGCCGCACGGTATACGTCACCGAGGTGGTCCACCGGCGGTTGGTGAAGTTCCGCGTGGAAACACCCGGGGCAGCCTGGAAGCGGTGGGATCGCTAAACGGCCGGCGGCGCGTTGCACAGCTCGATGCTGTGTCCGTCCGGGTCCGTGACATAAATCTGAAACGCCCCATCCGGGCGCGTGCGGCGTTCGTAATATTCCTCACCGATGGCCTGTAGGTGAGCTTCCCACGCATCCATGTCGTCAATCAACAGGGCAAAGTGGTTGCCGCGCGGACTGGAATGCACGGGGGTATTGCGCTCGCCGATGAGATGGAGTTCCTGGGCGGTTCCCAGTTGATACCAAGCCCCGGGGAAATTGAAGGCCGGCCGCGGGATGGGTTTCAGCTCCAGCACGCGCTCATAAAACTCGCAGCTCTTTGCCACATCCTCCACGTGCAAGGCCACGTGGTTTAGCTCCCGATGTTCCATGCGCCGGACGGTAATGGATGCAGGTTGCAGGGACAAACAATTGTGCAGACAAAAAAGGCCCGCCATTGGGCGGGCCTCTTCGATTGCTTTCAATTTATGGGTAGCGGCCGTTACTTGGCTTCCACGCCCAGTTCCTTGAGCGTCTTGGCGGCGTTGGCGCCGTCCTGGCCGGCCTTCACACTTTTGTCGATCTTCAGAATCTTGCCGTCCTTGCCGATGTAGAACGTCCACCGATACGGCACCGGCCGCGTGGCGGTCACCACGCCATAAGCCTTGGCCGTTTTCTTGGTGGGATCGCTCAGGATCAGGTAATCCAGTTCCAGCGACTTGGCAAAATTGATGTTGCCCTTGGCGCCTTCGGCTGGATCACAACTGGCCGTGAAGTAAGCGACGTTAAATTTCCTCAGCTCCTTGCCGTTCGCACGGAACGACTTGCACTGGGCCGTTCAGCCACCGGTGAACGCCTTGGGATACCAGGCGATCACCACGGCTTGTTTGCCTCGGAATTCCGAGAGCTTGTACGTTTTGCCGTCACTGCCTTGCAGTGCGAAATCCGGAGCGGCATCGCCAACCTTCAGGTCGGCCGCGCCCAGGATTCCGGCGGCAAAACCCGCCATGAGAATCAGAATTTTTTTCATTGGTCGTAAACAGCGCTTAACACGCCGGTTGTTGGACGCAGCGTACGTCGGCCGCCTTCGATTGCAAGGCACTTTTATGCCGTGGCCAGCGGCTGCATGGGGGTGGCGGCAAAATCCGCGGCGGGCGCGGTGGCAAGTTTACAAAGTTTCCCCTCGTCACAACGGGTGTTTTTGTCATAAAAATGGGGCCGTCATGATTGATCTGTTTGGCAGGAGTGACCACGGCCGCGGCCATTGCGATGGCTATTCGCGGCGGGATTTTCTGAAGTTCGGCGGCATGGCCGCGGGCGGGCTGTCGCTGGGGCAACTGCTCGAGGTGGAGGCGGCGCAAAAGACCGGCCGTTCGCACAAGGCGGTGATTAACATTTACCTGCCCGGCGGTCCGTCGCATTTGGATTTCTTTGACCTCAAGCCCGAGGCGCCGAAGGAGATTCGCGGCGAGTTCCGGCCCATCAAGACCAACGTGCCCGGCATCGAGATCTGTGAGCAGTTCCCGCGCCTGGCCAAGTTGGCCGACCAGTACTCGATCATCCGGTCCATTGCCGATTCCGACGGCGCGCACGATTGTTTCCAGTGCATGACCGGCCGGCGCCAAGGCGAGAAGCGCAACGCGCCGCACGGCGGCTGGCCAAGCTGGGGCTCGTGGGTGAGCAAGCTGCAGGGCAACCAGCGCGCAGGTGTGCCGGCGAATCTTTCGTTGATGTACCCCACCGGCAACCGCACTTGGGGCGAGGCCGGCACCGGCGGTTTCATTGGCCCGGCGCACACGCCGATGCCGCTTGTGCAAAAAGATCCCCTCGCCAAGCCGCAGGGCCTTGAGCTTGAGGGCATTTCGCTGGACCGCCTGAATGACCGCAACCGGTTGCGCAGCGCCATTGACCAGTTCCGGCGCGACGCCGACAACACCGGCCAGGTTGGCAGCCTCGATACCTACAACGCGCAAGCCCTCGGCATCCTCACCAATGCCGGCCTGATGGATGCGCTGGATGTTTCCAAGGAAGACCCGCGCATTGCCGAGCGTTATGGCGTGAACATTCCGAAGTATCAACGCGACGGCGCGCCGAAGATGATTCGCAACTTCCTCATCGCCCGCCGCCTCGTCGAGGCCGGCGCGCGCGTGGTGACACTGAACTACAGCCGCTGGGATTGGCATGGCGGCGATGGCCTCAACTTCCCGCGTTCGCGCCAGGAAATGCCGTTGCTCGATCAGGGCCTCTCCGCGCTGCTCATTGACCTCAAGGAACGCGGCCTGGACAAGGACGTGGCCATCGTGATGTGGGGCGAGTTCGGCCGCACACCGAAGATTAACAAGAACAACAGCCGCGACCACTGGCCGCGCGCGAACTTTGCCTTCCTCGCCGGCGGCGGCATGAACCACGGCCAGATCATCGGCTCCACCGACAAGCACGGCAACGAGCCGGTCGATCGTCCGGTGAAATTCCAGGAAGTGTTCGCCACGCTGTACAATTGCCTCGGCATCAACACGGCCACCGCCACCGTCAAGGATCCCCAAGGCCGACCGCACTACCTCGTTGACAGCGGCATCAAGCCGATCCACGAATTGGTGGGGTAAGGACCAATTCTTAATGACCAAGGATCAATTCCCAAATTGGGGGTTGGAGTTTGGTGCTTGGGCATTTCATCCCTGACGCCTCTGTGGTAAAAATCGCGCATGCGAATCCCCTGTTTGCTGGCGGCTATCTGTGTCGCCATTCTCACCGGCTGCAAAACCAATAACGCCGTTCAAGTTTACATCCTCGCCGGTCAATCGAACATGGAAGGGCAGGGCGTGGTGGACCTCGATCACCCGCGCCATTACAACGGCGGCAAGGGCATCCTCAAGAACGTGATGGCCAAGCCGGAGAACCGTGCGCGCTACGCCCATCTCAAGGACGCCAACGGCTCGTGGTCCGTGCGCGATGATGTGTTCGTGCGTTTCCGCAACCGCAGCGGCGTGCTCGCCGGCGGGTTGACGATTGGCTACACCGGCTACGGCACGCCGACTGGCCGGCATCACATCGGGCCCGAGTTGCAGATCGGCCATCAGCTTGGCGACGCCACCGAACAACCCGTGCTGCTCATCAAGACTGCTTGGGGCGGCAAAAGTTTGTACAAGGATTTCCGCCCGCCCAGTGCCGGCGGTGAGACCGGTGAGTATTATCAAAAAATGCTCACCGAAGTGCAGGAGGCATTGGACAACATCGATAACGATTTCCCCGCGCTGGCCGGGCGCCCGGTGAAGATCGCCGGCTTCATTTGGTTTCAAGGCTGGAACGACATGGGCGAAGAGGAAGCCCGCGAGCAGTACGAGGACAACCTCGTGCACCTCATCACCGACGTGCGGGCGAAGTTCAAGAATCGGCGCCTTCCGGTTGTCATCGGCGAACTCGGCAACGGCGGCCCGCAAGCCGGTAATAACATGCTCGCCATCCGCACCGCCCAAAAAGCCGCCGCTGAGCGTAACGAATTGGGTGGCAATGTCTCTTTCGTTCCCACCACCGCTTTTGCCCGCCCAAAGGAAGACTCCCCCAACGTCGGGCACGGCCATCACTGGTTCGGCAATGCAGAGAGCTATTTTCTGATCGGCGACGCCTTGGGGCAGGGGATGTTGGATTTGCTCGGACGCTGATTAATCCGAAAGCTTGGAGAACTTCTGACGGTGGATGTGATATCCCCGGGCGAGCGCGCCTTGGTCGGCAAGTAATTCGTCGAGTTTATTGAGAATCTCAGTGTTGTCGCGGGCCTCATGTTGGGCGAGGGCGGTCCGGTATTCGGGGAGGCGATAGAGGAAATCACCGATGGCATCTCGGGTGGGTTCGGGGGCATTCTTGCCGAGCCCCATTTTCTCCAGGCAATGGCCGTTGAGCTGTTGCTCGAACTGGCCAGCCATGGGCAAGGCGAGCATGGGTTTCTTGAGCCAAAGCGCCTCGCTCATCAGGGTAAACCCGGCGGTGGCCATGACTCCTTTGCTGGAGGCGAGGTCGGCCATGAATCCTTCCTTGCTGAACGGCCGATACTGCAGATTGCCGTCCTGGGTGTCGCGGTCGTATCCGTACACGCGAAAGGGTTCGCCGGGGAACTGTTTCAATTGCCCGATGAAATCATCAAAACCGAAGCTGAGATACACGAGGATGTGGTCGCCCACCGAGGGTTGGGCGGCGAGGACTTCGTCACGTAAGATAGGCGGAAAGAAAAATGTCCGGCGATTGGTGGCGGGCGCCTCGTAAAAGGTGATGACCAGTGACACATCCGGCCGCGGCACCATGGCGCGGATCACGCCCTGGGTGATGCGGCGGTCGGTCTCCAGATGTTCCGGTCCGTCGTAGGCCATATATCGCATTCGATGCTGGTTATCGATGGTGATCAACGGCAGGTCGTGCGTGTACGCGAGGTAAGCGGTCATCGGCTCGAAATCTGTGATCACCACGTCCGGCTGAAATTCCTCGAAGAGCGACTGTTTCAGTCGCCGAAATGTCTTCAGGCCGCTGCTGAGTTTTCCTAGATTGGCGGCCAGCGTTTTGGTTTTGGACACCTTGTTGTTTTCATTGGCAATCACGAGTCCCTCAATCTCGAGCATATCGAACTCGTCCTTGAGATTGCGGTAGCCGCGATCGTAGCTCGCCAGTTTCACCTCGTGCCCCTGCGCCACCAGATGCCGCGCCATTTGCTGGGAACGGGAGGAATGCCCTGAGCCTTCACCTGATAAGCCATACACAATTCGCGCCATGCCACAGTGTAGGGCGGCAGCAGGTGGCGGTCAAAAGTCATTTGTGTGACAAACCGCCATGAATCGGCCACACTCACCGGCCGCATGAAAATGTATCTGCAAGGCCAATGGCAGGATCGCGGGGCAGTCACGGAAGTGACCCATCCCTACGACGGCACCGTGCTGGATACCGTGCCTACCGGGACGGCGGCCGACATTACGGCGGCCGTGGACGGCCTTGAGCAGGGCGCGGCCGTCATGCGTGCGTTGCCAACCCACCGGCGGGTGGAGATTCTGCGCCGCACCGCACAGTTGATGGCGGAACAACAGGAGGAGATCGCACGCCTGATCAGTCGTGAGGAAGGCAAAGTATTGGCCGAGGGCCGTATCGAAGCCGGGCGCGCCGTGGAGACCATCGATCTGTCCGCTGATGCGGCGCGCGATTTGCACGGGGAAACGGTACCGCTTGACGCCACACCCGGCGGCGTGGGCAAAGTGGGGTTCACCCTGCGCGTGCCATGCGGCATCGTGGCGGCGATTACGCCCTTCAATTTCCCGCTCAACCTTGTGGCACACAAGGTGGGCCCTGCCTTGTCTGGCGGCAATGCCGTGCTGCTCAAGCCCGCCAGTGACACGCCTCTCTCGGCCTTGAAACTGGTGGAAATCCTGTTGGCAGCCGGTCTGCCGCCGGAAGCCATCGCCTGTGTCACCGGTCCGGGGGGCGAACTGGGCGGAGCCATCTGTGCGGAGGCTCGTGTGCGCAAGATTAGTTTTACCGGTAGTGCCGAAGTGGGCGAAACCATCACACGCACGGCCGGTCTCAAGCGGGTGACAATGGAGCTGGGATCCAACAGTCCGGTGATCGTGATGGACGATGCGGATGTGGCCAAGGTCGCGAAAACATTGGCCGTCACCGGCTACGCCAACGCCGGTCAGGTGTGTATCTCCAGCCAGCGCGTCATCGCCACCCCGGGTACTCATGATGATTTGGTGGACGCGCTGCGCACGGAAGTGGATCAGTTAATCTGTGGAGATCCGCTGGTCGAAGGCACCCAGGTGGGGCCGCTGATTCGCGAACGCGATGCCGAGCGAGTGGAGGCTTGGTTGAGCGAAGCGGTCACGTCGGGCGCGGACTTGTTGTGCGGCGGCCAACGCGATGGCGCGGTCGTGCAACCGGCCCTACTCGCCAATGTGGATACGGCCATGAAGCTGAGTTGTGAGGAATTATTCGGACCGGCTTTGGGTGTAACCCGCGCGGATAATCTGGAGGCCGCCTTGGCCTTGGCGAATGAAACACGGTTTGGCCTGAGCGCCGCCATCTTCACTCAGGACATCGACCGCGCGATGCAGTTTGCGCGTAAAGTGGACAGTGGCAATTTGCACATCAATTTTGGCACGGCCTGGCGCGCCGAAATCATGCCCTATGGCGGCCTCAAGGACAGCGGCTTTGGCAAGGAAGGCCCGCGCTATGCCGTGCAGGAGATGACCGAAACCAAGATGGTGGTCATCCACGGGTAACGTTCGTCGCCCCCCCGACGTATTGTGATATGACATCCGGCCCAACCATGGAAGCCCCGCCTATTCTGGAGAAGAAACGGTATCACGACCTCGACGCCCTGCGCGCGGGGGCGATGTTGCTGGGGATTCTGTTACACGGGGTGATTTCGTTCATGGGCGAAAAATACTGGCCGATCCAAGATTCACAATCGCCGTACTGGGATCTCCCGGCCGAAATGCAGGAGGCCGGGACCACTATCGGCATGGAGCTGCCGGATCAAATCAGCCCGTACAAATTCTTTTTTATGCAGGCCATTCATGGCTTTCGCATGCCGTTGTTTTTTGTGGTGAGCGGCTTTTTTGTGGCGATGTTGTGGCGGCAAAAAGGCATCAAGGAAATGCTCAAGCACCGTACCAAGCGGATTTTGCTGCCGTTGTTGGGGATGGGGATTGTGTTTATTCCCGCCACATGGATCGCCATGATTGGCGGCGGGTTTCTATCCTCGCTGGGCAACGAGGCTCCCCGCAACCTGCAGGGTGGCGGTCTCTGGGCGGCGGCGGAACGGGGGAATGTGGACGGGATTTATCAGGCTCTCGAAAACGGTGCCGACATCAACGGCCGCCGGAAGGATGATCAAACACCGTTGAATCTGGCGGTGTTCAACCAACAGCATGAAGCGGCCAGGATATTGCTCGAGAAAGGGGCCGATGTGAATAGTGTCAATGGGGATCAGCGGACCACACCGCTGCATACGGCAACGTTTTTGGCTGATGAACGGATGGTGCTGTTATTGCTGAAGTATGATGCCGACACTGAAGCTAAAGATAAGGATAACGCGACACCCGTGGCGGTGGTGCAGGGCGAATGGACACAGGAACTGGAAGGGCTTTATAAGTTCATCGGCAGACTGACAAAGCGAGAGTTTCATCTGGAACGGATCAAGCGTGATCGTGTGAAGGTGCGGGAAATTTTAATCGGTGACCAGACCGCCACGCAGCGGGAGGACACGGCTTCTACGGAAAAGAATGATTGGGATTTCCCGGGAGGCGCCGAACTGGAAAAGCGTTATGAGGCGATGCCGGGCTGGGCCAAAGGGGTGTCTTGGGTGATCGGTGGGATCATCGGTATTTTCTGGGTGGGCTCGATGGTCCCAGCGTTTCATCACCTCTGGTTCCTGTTTTATCTGATGGTGATTATCGGCCTGTTTGCCTTGCTCATGTGGATCGCCAAGAAACGAAGATTTCGCCCTTGGGGAAATTGGGTGGTTCAGATGCCGTATTGTCTGCTATGGTTGTTTCCGCTGACCTTTCTGGTGCAGGTCACCATGTGGCAATCCTTTGGCCCGGACACACATACCGGCCCGCTGCCGTGGCCGCCCAAGGTATTCTATTATTGCATCTTCTTTGGCTTCGGCGCGCTCTGTTATGGCCGGGAAACGTTCGATGCGGATGTCGGTCAATATTGGTGGCTGAGTTTTGTGGTGGCCATTCCCGTCCTGTTACTGGGTGTGGGTTATCTGGAATCGCGCAATGTGCAGGTATTCACCCAACTGGATCAAGGTAACCTGAAACCGGTGCTCATCAGTCATCTGATCTCCAGCGCGTGCATGGTATTGTATTGCTGGCTGATGATCTTTGGGTGCATCGGATTTTTCCGGCAGATTTTTTCTCAGGAAAACAAAACCATCCGGTACATCTCCGATTCCTCCTACTGGCTCTACGTCGCGCACATGCCCTTGATGATGCTGCTGCAGGGGTTGGTGGCACCTTGGGGGATGCCGAGCCTGATCAAGTTTCTCCTAGTGTGTGGCATCACAGTGGGACTGTTGTTGGTGAGCTACGAATACTTCGTGCGTTACACCTTCATTGGGACATTCCTAAACGGGAAACGGGAGCGAGAGAAACCACAGGAACTGCCGGCGACTCAATCAGCCGCCTAGATTGCTTGCCACCCCCTCGGGCAGGAGGCAACCTGCCGCATGCATCGCCTAATCATCTTCACGGCCGCCATAGCCATGACCGCCTTGAGTGCGGAGAATTCGAAGGAGAAACCCAACCCACTTCTGTCCCTTGAGCGGCTGTATGGTAACCCGGAATTCAGCGCCAAGGGTTACGATGTCAAATGGCTCGGGGCGGGGCAGGGGTATGCGCGGCTGGAGAAGTCGAAGGGGACTAAGGATGCGCGGGATATTGTGCGGGTGGATCCGGCGACGGGGAAGGGCGAGATTCTGGTGGCGGCGAAGGCGTTGATTCCGGACGGCGAAAAGAAGCCGCTGGCGGTGAGTGGGTACACGTTCACCAAGGATTTGAAAAAGGTGCTCATTTACACGAACACGCGGCGTGTGTGGCGGGTGCATTCGCGCGGGGACTACTGGGTGCTGGACCGGGCGAGCGGCAAGCTGCAACAGCTCGGCGGGGATGAGGCCAAGGAGGCCACGCTGATGTTCGCGAAGTTTTCGCCGGCAGACAACAACCGCGTGGCGTACGTGCGCGAGCGTGATGTGTACGTGGAAGATCTCGCCACCGGCAAGGTGACGGCGCTGACCAAGCGCGTGAAGCGGACGGTGATCAACGGCACGTTCGACTGGGTGTACGAGGAGGAGCTGGGTCTGCGCGACGGCTTCCGCTGGAGCCCGGACGGCAAATCGATCGCCTACTGGCAGCTCGATGAGGATAGCGTGAAGGAGATGACCATGCTCAATCATGTGCCGGGTAATTATCCGCAGATCATTCAGTTTCGGTATCCCAAAGTGGGCGAGACCAATTCGCGCTGCCGCATTGGCGTGGTGCCGGCGGCGGGTGGCGAGACGACCTGGGTGCAGGTGGAGGGCGATTCGCGCGAACATTATCTGGCCCGCATGGAATGGGCGGACAATTCGAAGCAACTGCTCATCCAGCGCCTGAACCGCCTGCAAAACCGCAACACCGTGCTGCTCGCCGAGGCGGCCACTGGCAAATCGCGCACGGTGTACACGGATAAGGATGATGCGTGGATCGAGGTGCGGTTTGGGTTTACCGACTGGGTGAATGACCGGTTCACCTACGTGAGCGAACGCGAAGGATGGCGGCAGCTCTATTTGGTTTCGCGCGATGGCGAAGCGAAGAAGGTCACGCGCGGAAAGTACGACATCGTGCGCATGCTCAAGGTGGATGCGGAAAACGGCTGCGCCTATTTCATGGCCTCACCGAAAAACGCCACCGAGCGGTACCTGTACCGCATCGGTTTGGATGGCCAAGGACTCAAGCGACTGTCGCCGGCCAAGCAGCGCGGCTCGCACAGCTACAGCATTTCGCCGGACGCCCAGTGGGCGGTACACACGTTTTCGAGCATTCAATCGCCGCCGGTCACGCAATTGATCAAGCTGCCCACGCACGAGTCGGTGCGCGTGTTCGAGGACAACAAAGCCCTGCGCGCCAAGGTGAAGACGCTCGCCCAACCGAAGCGCGAGTTTTTCAAAATCGACATTGGCGACGGCGTGAAGGTGGATGCCTACGCGGTGCTTCCGCCGAAGCTGGATCGTTCCAAAAAATATCCGCTCTTCATTTACGTGTACGGCGAGCCCGCCGGGCAGACGACGGTGAATCGCTGGTCCGGTCCCGGCGGGATGTGGCATTGGATGCTGGCGCAGCAAGGTTACGTGGTGATGAGCATCGACAACCGCGGCACTACCGCGCCGCGCGGCAATGCCTGGCGCAAAAGCATTTACTGGCAGGTAGGCATTCTTGCTTCCAAGGATCAGGCGGCGGCAGTGCGGCAGGTGTTGAAGGATCGGCCGTATCTCGATGCCGAGCGCGTGGGCGTATGGGGCTGGAGCGGCGGCGGCTCGATGACGCTCAATGCGCTATTCCGTTATCCGGATCTCTACCACACGGGCATCTCCATTGCGCCCGTACCGGACCAGCGGCTCTACGACACCATTTATCAGGAACGCTACATGGGCCTGCCCCGGGACAACGCCGATGGTTACAAGAACGGTTCGCCGATTACGTTCGTGAAAAACCTAAAGGGCAACCTGCAGCTCATCCACGGTACGGCGGATGACAACGTGCATTATCAGGGCATGGCCAAGCTCGTCGATCAGCTCGTGGCGCATAACAAACAATTCGAGATGATCGCCTACCCGAACCGCTCCCACTCCATCCGCGAAGGCAAAGGCACAATGCTCCATCTGCGCACGGCGATGACGCGGTTCCTGCATCGGCACCTGCCCGCGGGGCCGCGTTGACAAACGGTGCGTGCCTGTTACTTTCGCGCCTCACCCGATTGATTTATGAAAAATCTATTTGTTGCCCTGACCCTGCTGCTGGCGGTTTCTGTTTCTGCCAAGGATAAGCGACCGAACATTCTGTTTGTCTTCAGTGACGACCATGCCACGCACGCCATCGGCGCTTACAACGGCTGGTTGAAATCGGTCAATCCCACGCCGGAGATCGACAAGCTAGCCAAGGACGGCATGGTGTTTGAGAAGAGCTTTTGTTCGAACTCCATTTGCGGGCCGAGCCGCGCGGTGATTATGAGCGGCAAGCACAGTCACAAGAACGGGTTCATGAACAACGGCAACACGTTCAATTGGAACCAGCAGATTTTCCCCAAGCTGCTTCAGAAGGCCGGCTATCAAACGGCCATCTATGGCAAGAGCCATCTCAAGGGCAACCCGCAGGGGTTCGATGACTGGATGGTGCTGCCGGGGCAGGGGCTGTATTATAATCCGGATTTCTTCACGCCCGAGGGCAAGGTGCGCATCGACGGGCACGCGACGGATGTGGTGACCGATCTCGCGGTGGATTGGCTCAAGAAAAAGCGCGCGAACGACAAGCCGTTCATGCTGATGGTGCAGCACAAGGCGCCGCACCGTTGCTGGATGCCCGCGCTGCGGCACCTGAAACTGTACAATGACATCGACATCCCCGAGCCGGACACGCTCTTTGACAACTACAAGGACAACGCCCATCCCGCGCGGCATCAGGAGATGGAGATCGATCGGCACATGGATCCCAACTACGACCTGTTCGTCGATCTCACCGCCGACTTCACCGGCACGCCCATCCAAAAACGCCAGGACCGTTCCGCGCGCAATAACATGACCCGCATGTCCGCCGCGCAAATGAAAGCGTGGCGCGCCCATTACGGCCCGCGTGATGAGGCCTTCCACAAGGCCAAGCTCACGGGCAAGGATCTCGTGCGCTGGAAGTATCAGCGTTACGCGAAGAATTACCTTCGCTGCGTGCGCGGGGTGGACGACAGCGTCGGTCGCCTGCGCGCCACGCTCAAGGAACTCGGCCTCGACGACAACACCGTCGTCATCTACAGCTCCGATCAGGGCTTTTACATCGGCGACCACGGCTGGTACGACAAACGCTGGATGTACGAGGAATCCCTGAAGATGCCCTTCATCGTCAGCTGGCCGGGCGTCACCAAGCCGGGTTCACGCGATTCGCATCTCATCCAGAACCTCGATTACGCCGAGACCTTCCTCGAGATCGCCGGCGCCAAGATCCCCGCCGACATGCAGGGCCGCTCGCTCGTGCCGCTGCTCAAGGGCCAGAGCCCCAAGGACTGGCGCACCAGCATTTACTACCACTACTACGAATATCCCAGCTTCCACATGGTGCCCCGTCATTACGGCATCCGCACCGAGCGCTACAAGCTGATGCACTTTTACCGCTTCGGCAACGAGTGGGAAATGTACGACCTGCAAAAGGATCCCGACGAACTGACCAATCTATACGGCAAAAAAGGCACCGCTGCCTTGGCCGCCGACCTCAAGAAACAGCTCTACGCCCTCCAGAAACACTACGGCGACGACAGCGACACCCGCGCGATGCCGAAAGAATGGCAGGACCGCGTCCGGCCGGGCACGGCCGGACAGTGAGTAGGAAATAGTAAATAGTGAGTAGTGGTTTTCACTACTCCCAACTCCCTACACACTACTCACTCCGTTAACCACATTATCCAGTGGCTTGCCTTGAATCGCCTGCTTGGCAATACGGGCGCTGGTGGTGCGCATCTCGACCATCCCTTCGCGGCTGCAAAACGCCGCGTGACAGGTGGCAATCAGGTTGGGCGTGCGGGCCTCAGCCTTGGTTTTGAGCGGTTCGTCCTCGATCACGTCCAAGCCGGCGCCGGCGATGACGCCTTTCTTGAGTGCCGCGAGCACGGCCTTCTTTTTCACGATGCCGCCGCGGGCGGTGTTCACGAGATAGGCAGTGGGCTTCATCAGCGCCAATTCCTTCTCGGCGATGAGATAATGCGTCTTAGCGTTGAGCGGGCAATGGATGGACACCACATCCGATTGCTTCAGCAGTTTGGCCAATGAATCGGCGCGCTCGATACCCACGGCCTTGTGCACGCCGTTCGGCAGATGCGGATCATAAAACACCACGCGAAAGCCAAGCGCCTTGGCGCGTAACGCGGCAGCCGTGCCGATGCGCCCGAGACCAATGACGCCAAAGGTGAGCGTGCTGGTGCGGCGCAGTTGGTCCTTGGCCACCAGCTTCCACCCGGGCCGCTTGGCCTCGGCATCCAGCGGAAAGAGCTGTCGCGTGAGCGCCAGCGTCAGCGCAATGGCATGATCCGCAACTTCCTCTGTGCCATAATCTGGCACATTGCAAACGGGGATCTTCCGAGCCGCCGCCGCGGTGATGTCTACGGAATCAAACCCTACGCCATTGCGGATCAGGGCTCGGCAGCGTTTTAGTTGTTCCAGAGTGCGTTCGGTGATCAGCGTGTTCTGCCAGACAATCAGCGCGTCGGCGCCGAGTATTTCCGGCGTGAAATCCGCCTCGGTATCGATCAGATAATACTTCGTGCGCACACCCTTGCCCAGCACCTTGGCCTCAAGATCCACGCCGCTGTTGCTAGCAGGCGCGGTTTTCCAATCGAGCACTGCCACCAGTGGTTTGCGTTTGGCGGTCGCCATTATTTTCCCTTGCGCAGTTCGATCATCGTCTGGCCGAAGGCGCGGCCGATGCGGGTGAAGGTGATGGTGCTGCCGAGGTAGTGGTAGGGAAAATCGGAGCCGATGAGTTTCCACGCCTCGAGATTATTGCGCCACGTCGGGAAGGCATCGTTGGCTTTTTTGTCCCAATAAATGTCTGTGGGAATGGCCTTCACGTTGCCCTTGAAATCGGCGATGTCGTTCATTGACGCCTGCGCCGCCTTGACGATGGCCATGTTGCCCTGCGCTTCCTTAAAGCCGTTCTGGCCCATCAAGCCGATCACCACGGGCAGGTTCGGCGCCTTGAGATCCTTGCGCACGTCGCGGATGAGGTTTTCCAAGTTCTTGGCATACTGCGCCGGGAAAGGGCCGTACATGTCGTTCCAGCCCTGGAACCACACGAAGCCGGCCAGCTCGTAGCCGCGCCCGTCGTAGTCCGGAAAGCGCTGCTTGAGCTCCTTCAGGTTCACCTCAATCTCCTGCATCATGAGCCGGTAAAAATGGCCCTGGCTGTCGATCACCTGTTTGCGGTATTCGGCGCCCTTATCCTTGAGGATCATCTCCTTGGTCACCTTCAACTGCGCCTCGATCTCCTTGCGCGTGACTTTCGGATTGTCCTTCTTGGCCTTGTTCATGGCGTTGCGAACGAGGTTGTTGTAGTCGCGGTTAACCATGTTGTTGACGGCCTCATCGAGTTCCTCCTTGGGCGGCAGGCCCGAGCTCGGCGGACGGAAATCGCGCCCGATGCTCTTGCCGCCCCACGCGGTCTTGATGATCAGCACCGGTTCCTCGTAATGATCACCCACCACATGGCCGAACTCCAGCTCCGGCCCGATGCGGCCGGGCGAGCCAAAGCCCACCGTCAACCGCCCGCGGCGGTTCAGGAAGTTGATCCACACATCCTCGCGCTTGATGTATTCGCCGGCCTTGTGAAAGTGCGCAAAAAACTCCTTCGTATCCGGCGCCTTGATTTGATGGTTCAGCAACGGATCAATGCCGCCCTTGCCTTCCATGTTCGATTGCCCGGCAAGGATGAACACCTTCACGGGTTTTTTGTCCTTGGCGAACGCGCCCAAGGCGCCCAGCATTGTGAGTGCGAGGAGGATGTTTTTCATGATGTTAAATTAAGCCAAAAGCTCTTTGATGACGTGGCCGTGAACATTCGTCAAGCGGCGTTCGATGCCGTTGTGGTAGAAGGTGAGGCGTTCGTGGTCCATGCCGAGGAGGTGCAGGACGGTGGCATGGAAGTCGTACCAGTGCACGGGGCGGTCGACGGTTTTCCAGCCGATCTCGTCGGTGGCGCCATACGCGGTGCCGCCTTTCACGCCGCCGCCGGCCAGCCAGAGGCTAAAGCCGTACATGTTGTGGTCGCGCCCGGTGCCGAGCTTGTTGCCGCCGGTCTGGGTGAATGGCGTGCGGCCAAATTCGCTGGTGAACAGAATGAGCGTGTCCTCGAGCATGCCGCGTTGCTTGAGGTCCTTGATGAGCGCGGCGATGGGCTGGTCGATGCGGACGGCTTCGCGGTTGTGATTGCGGCGCATGTCCTCGTGGCCGTCCCAGTTGATGCGCGGGGAACCGAATGAGCCGCCGGAAATGAGCTGCACAAAACGCACGCCCTTTTCTAGGAGACGCCGGGTCATCAGGCAGTTGCGGCCAAAATCTTTCGTTTCATTGCGGTTCAGGCCGTAGCTCTCGCGGGTGGCGGCCGTCTCGCGGTTCAGGTCGGCCACCTCGGGGATGGCCAGCTGCATGCGCGCGGCCAGTTCGTGGCTTTTCATGCGGGCCACAAGCGCGTCCTCGGCGCCGAACGTTTCCTGATCACTGCGGTTGAGCGCCGCTAACAACGTGCGGCTGGCGGCTTCGGTGTCATCGGCAATCGGCTGGGCGGGGCGCAGGTCGGGGATGATCGCGTCGCCGCTGCCGAAGGCCACGCCCTGGTGTGCGGAGGGCAAAAAGCCGTTGGACCAATTGATGGTGCCGCCGGCGGGATAACCGCGTGTGTCGGGCAGCACCACGTAGGTGGGCAGATTGTCCGTCTCTGCGCCGAGCCCGTAGGACACCCACGAGCCCATCACGGGAAAACCGTTGAGCTGAAAGCCGGTCAGCTCCTCAAAGGTCGCCGGCGTGTGGTTAGCCGAGGTGCCGACCATCGAGCGCACCACCGCCAATTCATCGGCGCAGGTGGCCAGGTGCGGGAACAGGTCGGAGACCCACAGGCCGCTTTGGCCGCGCTGCTTGAAGGCCCAGTCGTTTTTGCGGATAAGACCGATCTGATTAAAAAAGGTCGCCGGCCGTTCCTTGTACTGAAGCGGCTTGCCGTGGTGCTTGGCGATATCCGGTTTGTAATCAAACGAATCAATGTGGCTCAGCCCGCCCATCAACACGACATGCACCACGCGCTTGGCCTTGGCGGGAAAATGACTGACCGGCCGCTTTCGCTTTGGGGCCGCCTGCACGAGATTCGTCAGCGCCGCGCCGGTGAGGCCCCAAGTGGACCACTCGAGCATCTCGCGGCGGTTGATGGATGATGGATTCAACGCAGAGTCTGCGGAGGCGCCGAGATGCGCCGAGGAATTTTTTTGTCTATTCCCTCCGCGTTCCTCTGCGTCTCTGTGTTCTCTGCGTTTCATTTTAGCGCACGTACAAAAAGGCATTCGTGTTAAACAGCACGCGGCAGTAGGCGGCGAGGCCGTGGGCTTTGACGAAGGTTTCGGCCAAGGCCAGTTCACGGGCGGCGACGGGGCGGCTGAGGGTGAGCTGATGGGCGAGGCGCAACTGGGCGGAGATGTCTGCGCCGGCCTCGGATTTGAGGCGTTCGGCGAAGAAATCGGATTGGCGCAGCACGAAGCGGTTGTTCATCAGCGCGAGCGACTGGAGCGGCGTGGTGGTGGAGGCGCGGTCAGGCGCAAGGGCGGAGGCGTCCGGGCAGTCGAAGGTGTCCAGCAGGTTGCGGCGCGCGCCACGCGGGCTGAAGCGGTAGATGGTGCGGCGAAATTGCTCCGGTTTGTCCTGCACGATGATGTCGTAAAAGTTGCTGCCCTTGAACGAGTACGCACGCACGTCGCGATAACCCACGCCGCCGAGTTCACGATTCAGTTTGCCGGACGCGGCGAGCATGGTGTCGCGCATTTCCTCGGCGGCCAGCCGGCGCGGGCTCATGCGCCAGAGCAGGCGGTTGCCGGCATCGACCTCCATCGCGGCGGCGTTGAGGCGCGAGGCCTGCCGATACGTGGCGGAGGTGACGATGTAACGGTGCAGCGCCTTGAGACTCCATTTTTGGTTGGCCAAATAGAGCGCCAGATGATCGAGCAGGGCGGGGTGCGAAGGCGCAGTGCCGCTGAAGCCGAAGTCGTTGGGCGTGTTCACCAAGCCGGCACCAAAGTGATAATGCCACACGCGATTGGCGATCACGCGGCCGAAGAGGGGGTTGTCCGCGTGGGTGATCCACTCGGCGAGCTTGGCGCGGCGTTGCGGGTCCGGCGCATTGTTGGCCAGGCCGAAGTCCGCCTTCACCGCCTTGATTGCCGGGATGCCCGCGGGCGCCACGGCACCGATGGGTTTGAGCACATTGCCGCGATCGAGCACCTGCGTGACGCCGGGGTTTTGCGGAATGACCGTGTACACGCGCGCGGCTTGCGGTCCCTTGGCGAGCAGCCCCTGGATATCCTCGCGCACACCGGCCAACTGGCTGGCGGCTTGGCGGCGTGTTTCACGTTGGTCGGGCGTGAGCGCCTTCGCGATCTGCGCCTCGGTGATGGTGATGGTGCCCACGCCGGCGGAGGCGGCGACTTCATTCGCCGTGAGGGCGCGGTTGTAAAAACGCGCGCCGGTGATCGTGCCGTTGAGCATGCGGTTGGTGCCGGCACTGGTGCCGTGCCGAATGCCGAAGGCGAGGTGTCCGCCGTTTTCGGGGAAGCGATGGAAGCCGGTGTTGTACGCCTTGCCGTAGGGTTTGCCGTTGCGATAGCCGGTGATGGAGCCGTCGGCCCGATAAACGATCGCAAAATGCACGGGCTGCTTGGCGGCCTCGGTTTCCTCGCTGCCACCGAAGGATTTCGTGCGCACGAAGCCGTTGCTGCCGGCCATCCAACGCTTGGGCTCGCGTTCGCCGAACACGATGGAGTTGAACACGATACCGGAACCATCCTGCAGCGTGATGGCGCCGCCGCCGCGTTGGTTGAGGTTTTTCAGCTTCACCCAAACCTCGAGCGTCTTCTCGGCCACGGCGTAGGGCAGTGGCGCGGTGACGGCCCAGCCGCGGCCATCGAGCGCGAGGCCCTCGGGCGTTTGCTTGGCGGAGCCTTTCAACGTGACGGGCAGTTTGCCGTGGGCATCGGCCAGGCCGGCGGCGAAATTCCATGCGGCGGCCGGCTGGGGTGGCATATCCTTGGCGCCGGCCTTTTGCGCTTCCTTGAGCAACCGCTGGCGCACGGGATCCTCGATGGCGGCGATTTGTTTCTGCCAATCAGCCTCCAGCTCGCGCAGCTTTTGCAACGCGGCGGCATCCCCGCCGCGCACCATGCCCTTGAGATCACGCTCGCCGGGGTTTACGCCGCTCAACGCCGCGGCCAGTGCGTAGTAATCCTTTTGCGAAATGGGATCAAACTTGTGATCGTGACAGCGCGCGCAGTTGACCGTCAGCCCGAGAAAGGTTTGGCCGACCATGCCGACGAGGTCCTCCACCTCGTCCTGGCGCATGGTCTTGCGCATCGTGTCGTTGTTGGGCCGCGTGGTGTTGTGCGGGCCGGTCACGAGACAGGCGATGGCGATGAGGCCGTCGGCCGAGCCGGGCGCAATCACGTCTCCGGCAATTTGCATTTGCACAAACCGATCGTAAGGCAGGTCGTCATTCAGCGCGCGGATCACCCAATTGCGGTACGGCCACGAATGGTTGCGCGGCTGGTTGTACTCAAAGCCGTGGCTCTCGCCGTAGTGCACCACATCCAGCCAATGCCGCGCCCAGCGTTCGCCGTAATGTGGCGAGGCGAGCAGGCGGTTGACCACCTTCTCATAAGCGTTCGCCGCCTGATCATTCACAAACGCCTCCACCTCCGCCGGTGCCGGCGGCAATCCGGTGAGGTCATAACTCAGCCGTCGAATCAACGTGCGCCGATCGGCTTCCTGGGAGGGAGTCAGTTTGTTGGCCGTGAGCTTGGAGAGCACGAAGGCATCAATGGCATTGCGCGCCCAGGCGGCGTTCGGCACCAGCGGCACCTCGGGGCGTTTGATGGGTTGCAGGGACCACCAGTCTTCGCCGGCCTTTTGCGCGCCGCCGACGGAAGCAGCCATCAAACCCAGCACCACGATGCCACGCAATAAATCCACGCGCCGATTGTCCGGTGCGCGTCAAAAAAAGCAACGCGTTTGTCATAAACCCTCAAAAGAGGTTCTTAAACCGCCCACGACCCTTGTAGCGGTAGATGTCGAAGTCGCTGTCCACAGTGGCCACTTGCTGTATGTTCAGGCGCTCGCACATCGCCACGAGGAGTCCATCGGCGAAGTCCATCGGCAGGTCGGCATATTTTTGCATTAACTCGTTGGCGCGATCGTAATCCGCCAAGTCGGGCGCTTCCAAGGTCACGCTGCCTTTGTGAATCCACTCAAGAAAATTAATCTGGGAGCGAGGGTGGAGTTGCAGCAAATACATCGCCTCAGTCACGCAGGCTAAGTTTGAAACCAACTCGGCGTGGCAATCGCTGATGAAATCCATCGAGCGCGGATGATGGAGGTCATCCCCATTGAACAATGCCACGAACAAGCCCGTATCAACGGCGACGGCGGCGTTTCTCATCGAATACCTCCCTCAGCATTTCCTTCCGGCGAGTGGCCAAGTCACTTCGCCCACTGCCCACTTGGCCAAAGAGATCCTTGCCCAGCTCGTACGCCGTGGGTTTGGGCTTGCCGTTGGTGAGTTGTTCGCGGATGCACTCGCGCACCAGCTCGCTTTTGGGGATGCCGCGGGCCTTGGCGGCGGCATTGATTTGCCGCTCCAAATCTTTATTGATGCGCAGGGAAATCGTCATAACGTAATACGTTGCGTATTACATTAACGTAGTGGCGTGGGAATGTCAAATGGTGGTCTTGGAGGGACGAGCCTGCGGGTTCAAGGGGTAACGGACACCCCCGCGCGGGCCAGCCAAATTTTATCAAACCCAAAAAAAAAATATTAAAAAGCCAAGGACAGCGGGGGGCCC
>JAYQQG010000027.1:0-29418 GCA_038145765.1 Verrucomicrobiales bacterium | reverse complement strand
GGTGTGGTGACTATATGGGTGTGCCATCGCTTAATACCGCAATGCGATCAGGGCGTTTAGTGGCTGAGCAAATAATTCGGGAGAACTGAGGATGCTTCATATTCTCGGAATTGATTTGGCATGGGGCTACCAAAATCCAGATGGTCTTTGTTGTATTGTTGTAAATCATAATCAGGCTCAAATCGAATACGTCGGTGTTTCTACAGGTAAAGTTCAGTTAATAGAATGGGTTAAAAAATATACAAACCAGGGTAGTGTGCTTGCGATGGTTGATGCCCCTTTGATCTGTCATAATGAAAAAGGGTCGCGGCCAGTTGACCGTGAGAGCCACCGCAGGTTTGGTAAATACAAGGCGGGTTGTTATCCAGTCAACAAGCACCTTTGTCGACGGCCGCTGGAAATAGCTAGCCACCTTAAGGGTATTGGTTTTGGAATTCATTGGCAATTGCCTCAATCAAATCAACAGCATTTCACAGCCTGTGAAGTGTACCCACATGTTGCCCTAATCCGTTGGTTTAATTTGCGCGAGCGAATCAAATACAAAAAGGGAAATCTTTGCCAAAAGAACAATGGTTTTTCGGAGTTGAAACAATTGCTTTTGAAGGCATTCAACGACCAATTTTTTGCTGTTGATAATCTTAAAATTATTCAGGCATTGATCAGTCAGCCATGGTCAAAGAAAAATGAGGATCAGGTGGATGCACTCATTTGTGCTCTCATGGGCTACTGGCATTGGAAGCATAAAGGTGAACAGACTGAGATTCTCGGCGATTTGGATTCTGGGTTTATTGCGGTACCCAAACCACATGCGCTAGACGTGGCTTGAAAATCCAGCAACGAGCCACCAAGCTTAACGCATGAAGCCGTTGATAGGACTTTTTTTTACGCTAATTATTTATTCTACCCTAAATGCCGCGCCACCAAATATCGTTCTCGTGTTTATTGATGATATGGGGTGGGGGGATTTTTCGTGCTTTGGAAATAAGGATGCGAAGACGCCCCATATTGATCGGCTCGCGAAGGAGGGCGTGCGCTTTGAGCAGTTTTATGTGAACTCGCCGATTTGTTCGCCGTCGCGTACGGCAATTTCGACGGGGCAATATCCGCAGCGCTGGGGCATCACCTCGTACCTGGCCCATCGCGCGGTGAATGAGCGGCGCGGCATAGCGCAGTGGCTGGATCCCAAGGCGCCCATGCTGGCGCGCTCGCTGCAGCAGGCCGGTTATGCCACGGGGCATTTTGGCAAATGGCATATGGGCGGCCAGCGCGATGTGGACAATGCGCCGGCGATTACCGAGTACGGCTTCGATGCCTCGCTGACCAACTTCGAGGGCATGGGGCCGAAGCTGCTGCCGTTGACGCTGCGGCCCGGGCAGGATCCGAACAAGCCCGGGCGCATCTGGGGCGCGGCCGAGCGGCTGGGCAAGGGCGTGCGCTGGATGCAGCGCTCGGAGATCACGGCCGGTTTTGTCGACGAAGCCATTCCATTCATTAAGAAGGCGGCGAAGGCCAAGAAGCCGTTTTACATTAACCTTTGGCCGGACGATGTGCACAGCCCGTTCTGGCCGCCGGTGGACAAATGGGCCGATGGCAGGCGCGGCTTGTATCATTCGGTGTTGCAGGAAATGGATCGGCAGCTCGGCAAGCTCTTTGATCTCATCCGCAATGATCCGGCGTTGGCCAGGAACACCATCGTGCTCGTGTGCTCGGACAACGGCCCGGAGCAGGGCGCCGGTTCGGCGGGGCCGTTTCGGGGCTTCAAAACGCACCTGTACGAAGGCGGCGTGCGATCCTCGCTCATCGCGTGGGGCGGGCCGGTGGCGAAACGGAATTACTTCAACCGCACCTCAGTGTTTTCCGCGGTCGATCTCGTGCCGACTTTGCTGGACCTCACCGGCACGCCGCATCCGAAGGGCACGAAATTCGACGGCGAATCCTTGCCCAGCGTGTTGCTGGGCAAATCCACCGCCTCGCGCAAAGCACCGATTTATTTCCGGCGCCCGCCCGATCGCGACGCCTTTTATGGCGATAACGATCTTCCCGATCTCGCCGTGCGCGACGGCCAATGGAAATTCCTCTGCGAATTCGACGGCACCGAGCCGGAGCTGTACGACATGGAAAAAGACCGCGGCGAAACCAAAAACCTCGCGGCGCAACATCCCGCTTTGGTCAAAAAGTTTACCCAAGCCTGCATTGCTTGGCACAAGTCCATGCCGGCAGATAATGGGCCGCAACTGGCCGGAGATTTTCGCCGACCCAAACCTCGAAACCCCAAAAAGAAATGAAATCCATCCTCTCGATTCTCCTGATCGGCGTGCTGGCGCCGTTGGCTGCCGCGCAAGATGCGGAGCCGTTGCGCTTCGCCAAGATCATCAGCGACAACATGGTGTTGCAGCAGCAGAAACCCATCACCCTGTGGGGCTGGGCGAAGGCGGGCACGGAGGTGAGTGTGACTCTGACGCAGGAGGCCAAGCTCGGGGAGGTGGCTGTCAGCAAGATCGGTGGGCCGGCAACGGCGGAGGATGACGGCGCGTACTCGGTGACGGCGCGGTACGTGGAGAAAAATCCGCCGAAACTCGAGACGCAAACGCTCAAGGCCACGGCCGGCAAAGATGGATCGTGGAACGTGAAATTCCCGGCAGCCAAGGCGAGCTTCCAGCCGACGTGGATCATTGCCGAGGCGGGACAGGAAATGGCGGTGGTGCAGAATGTGTTGATCGGCGAACTTTGGATTTGCGCCGGGCAAAGCAACATGGGCTGGAGCAACTTCAACCGCAAAGGACGCGAGGCGGCTTCGGCGGATTTCCCCGGACTGCGTTACATTGCCTGGGAGGATTCCTGGTACAAACCGTTGGCAGAGGTGCGCAAGAATATCCGCTGGCAGGAATGCTCACCGGAGGCGGCCCAGCGGTTTTCCGCCGTGCCGTATCTCTACGGCGCGTTTTTGCATCGTTACCTCAAGGTGCCCGTCGGCATTATCAACGTGGCCCGCGGCGGTACGCTGGGCCAGACGTGGTGCCTGCGCGAGGAGCTGGACGGTATCAGCACGAAACTAATGGCCTCCGTACTGGGCATGTACGACGCGCAAACGGCACTTTGGGAGGATCCCAAAAAGGTGGAGGCGCTAATGGCTGAATGGGAAAAGGCCTGCGACGTCGCCCGCGCCGAGCACGCCGCCAAGGTGGCCCAAGCCAAGGCGGAGGGCAAAAAGGAACCGCGGCTGCGTTTGCCCAAGAAACCCGGTGACCCCCGCGCCGGCTGGAGTCCGCCCGCCGGATTGTTCAACGCCACCGTGATGCCGATCCGCCAGTTGGGCCTGCGCGGGGTGCTCTATTATCAGGGCGAGAACAACAACTTTATGCGCTGGACTCGTTATGAAGGCACCTTTCCCAAGGTGCCGGTTTCCTTCCGCAAAGCGTTCGGTGATGCCGCGCTGCCCTTCGGCTGCATCAGTCAGCCCGGCTGGGGCACGTTCGGCATCGATCCCGAACTGGCTACGGTGGCCGAGGGCTACGCCATCATCCGCGACATCCAACGCCGCGCGTTGGCTGATGATCCGCACGCGGGCATGATTGCCACTTATCCCACGGGTAATTCCTACATTCATCCCGCCGAAAAATTGCCCGTGGCCGAGTACGCCTCGCTGTGGGCACTGGCCAAGGTGTACGGCAAAAAGGTGGTTCATCGCGGCAATCGGTTCACCGAATTGAAACAGAAGGACGGCAAACTCTACGTCTTTTTTGATCAGGACCCCGTGGTGCACGACCGCTGGAAGCACATCGAAAACAATGCCGCCTGGCAGGTGCTGCCGCAGCCGCGCGAGGGTAAGGCGCCGATTCAGGGCTTCATTCTCGCCGGTAAAGACCGCCGCTGGTACCCCGCCAAGGCGCGTGAAGTGAAACTGGACAACCAATGGTGCATCGAGCTCAGCAGCGATCTGGTCGCCGAACCGGTGGCCGCCCGTTACGGCTGGGCGAACTGGCCCACCGGCAACCTCGTCGGCCGCGAACGCCTGCCCGTGCCTACGTTTCGCACCGATAACTGGCCCATCCCCCAAGGCGTGAGCTATACGGACCAATCCAAGAAGACCAGCGAAGCTTATCTCAAGGCCCTCCGTGAAACGGCCCAACGCCACGCCCTCGACCGCAAGATTCGCCAAATGCAGATCGACCTGCCTGCCCTCGAGCGCGACCTGAACAAAGGCAACGCCACCGGCCAAATCGAAGCCAAACTCGATCGCCTGAACGCATTGTTGGATGAATTCAAAACCGACCCGTGGCTCTCTCGGCAACTCAAGGACTACGATCCGGAGTTTGAAGCGAAGCTGGAGGCGATGCGGAAACAGGCGACGGGATTGAAAAAGAAATAGCCGGCTTTCCCGTTTCCCGTTACGGGATGTGAATGTTTAGCAAATGCATCGGTTTGGCTTCGTTAAAGCTGAAGCGGTGCCAGCCGAGGCGTTCGTAGAATTGCGGGAGGTTTGTGAAGACAAACATCTGCTTCTGTCCGTGATCGGCGGCGTACGCGATGGATTCGTGGACGAGCCGGCTCCCAACGCCACAACAGCGCCAATCTGAAATCACGAAAAGGACGTTGATCCAAAGTTCGTCGGTATCAGATTTCGCGGGGGGATGGCATTTGAATGCCAGCACGCCGACGGGTTCCTCGTTCGTCATAGCGATCAAGGTTGGCGGACAATTCGAATCTTCCAAAAGCATTTTCGCGGACTTCCTCCGGAGATTCTTCGGGCCACTCGGTGGTGATCCATTCCACCACCGTATCGACCAATGCCGGATGCGCGTCGAGTCGCGTTATCTGAATTTGGGTAGGATCTTGGAGCATGAAATTAGTGGTGGCTGAATTTAAGACACGATTCGATGCCTCCCAAGACTAAATGCCGGAGAAGAATCGTGACGGCATTCGGAGTTTGGGGCACTCTCTCCGCACCCATGAAAGTTCGATTCCTGTTTTTCCTGTTCGCCGTGGTCCTCGGCAGCCTTCATCTATTCGCCCAATCTGACGCCCGAAAGCCCAATATCATTGTCATCATGGCCGATGACTTGGGCTATGGGGACGTGGGGTGTTACGGTGCGAAGCCAAAGAATTTGAAGACGCCGCATATCGACAAGCTGGCGGCGGGCGGGGTGCGTTTCACGAGCGGGTATTGCTCGGCATCGACTTGCACGCCGACGCGGTTTTCGTTTCTGACGGGCAAATATGCGTTTCGCCAAGCGGGCACAGGCATCGCGCCGCCCAATGGTCCGGCGGTGATCAAGCCGGGGCCGGAGACGTTGCCGAGTCTGCTGAAGAAAGCCGGCTACAAGACGGCGGTGATCGGCAAGTGGCATCTTGGCTTGGGCGGGCCTAATGGGCCGGACTGGAATGGCGAGCTGAAGCCGGGCCCGCGCGAGATTGGGTTTGATTACAATTTCCTGTTGCCGACCACGAACGATCGCGTGCCGCAGGTGTACGTGGAGAATCATCGCGTGAAGAATCTCGATCGCAAAGATCCGTTGTGGGTCGGCAGCAAGAAGCCGAGCCCGGATCATCCCACCGGCATCACGCATCGGCACACGCTTAAGATGGACTGGAGCCACGGCCACAACTCCACCATTCACAACGGCATCAGCCGCATTGGCTTTTACACTGGCGGCCATGCGGCGCGTTTTCGCGATGAAGATCTCGCTGACGAATGGGTGAAGCAATCCAACAAATGGATCGAGGCCAACAAGGACAATCCGTTTTTCCTGTTCTTCTCCTCGCACGACCTCCACGTGCCGCGCATTCCGCACGAGCGTTTCCGTGGCACATCCGGCCTCAGCTATCGCGGTGACGTGATCGTGCAGCTCGACTGGTGTGTCGGTGAACTGGTCAAGACGCTCGATCGCCTGAAGCTCTCCGACAACACACTGATCGTGTTCTGCTCCGACAACGGCCCGGTGGGTGATGACGGCTACAAGGACGAAGCCCTCGAAAAAATGGGCGACCACTCACCCAACGGTCCCTTCAGCGGCGGTAAATACAGCGTGCTCGAGGGCGGCACCCGCACGCCGTTCATCACCTACTGGCCGGGCAAGATCCAGCCGGCGGTCTCCGATGAAATGGTATGCACCATCGACCTCGCCGCCAGCTTTGCCGCGCTCGCCGGCGTGAAACTCCCCAAGGCCGCCGTGCCCGACAGCTTCAATCTCCTCGACGCTCTCCTCGGCAAAAAAGGCGCCCAAGGCCGCCCGCATCTCGTCCAGCAGGATAACGGCCGCGGCGGCAATTACGGCTACCGCGTCGGCAATTGGAAACTCCAACGTCACGACAGCAAACGCAAACGCAACGTCATCGTCACCGCCAAGCTCGCCAACACCCCCACCCCGCGCTTTGCATTGTTTGACCTGAGCAAGGACATTCAGGAAAAGAAAAACGTCGCTGCACAGCATCCTGAGGTTTTTGAGCGCATGAAAAAAGAGCTGCAGGATATCATCGACGCCGGTCGCAGCCGGCCTTAGGGAATCGCGATGATTTATCGGATATTGTTACCGTTATTGATGACAGCCGGTTGGGCACTGGCTGAGTCCAAACCGTTTAAGGGGAA
Source organism: Verrucomicrobiales bacterium (assembly GCA_038145765.1). Taxonomy (GTDB): domain Bacteria; phylum Verrucomicrobiota; class Verrucomicrobiia; order Limisphaerales; family UBA1100; genus UBA1100. Next base: position 22,832 of record JAYQQG010000027.1, on the reverse strand, counting down.
GGTGCATGTGATTCCGGGGACGATTGAGGCGGAGCATTATGATGAGGGGAAGCCGGGCGTGGCATACTTGGATGTGGATCCGCAGAATCGTGGGGCCGATTATCGCGAGGCGACGCAGGTGGATATCGAGAAACGGCCGGATGCCTCCAACGGGCACGGGATCGGCTGGACGCGCAAGGGTGAGTGGCTGCATTACACCCTGGAGGTGAAGGCGGCGGGCACGTACACGATCGAAATGCTGGTGGCATCCAACAAGATGGGCGGGCTGTTTCACCTCGAGATCGGCGGCAAAGCCATCACCAAGGCCATCCGCATTCCGGACACCGGCGGGTGGGACAAACTGAAGCTCATCAAGTGCGCTGGCGTGAAGCTCGCCAAGGGGCGGCACGTCATCCGCGTGGTGATGGACGAGCAGGGGCCCTCCGGCAGCATCGGCGATATTGATTATTTCAAGTTTGTGAAAAACTCGAAGTAGCTCGATTCGGCGGCTTCGCCCTTAATGCGGCCGAACATGAGCACCACTATCGGGACACCATTTACGGACGGCGCGCGGCGCGTTTTGTTGTGCGGATCGGGCGAGCTGGGCAAGGAAGTTGTCATCGAGCTGCAACGCTACGGCGTGGAAGTGATTGCCGTGGACGCCTACGCCAACGCGCCGGCCATGCAGGTGGCGGATCGCGCGCACGTGGTGTCGATGCTCGATGGCGACGCATTGCGGGCAGTCATCGAGAAAGAAAAGCCGCATCTCGTGGTTCCGGAGGTGGAGGCGATTGCGACCGACACGCTGGCGGCGATTGAGGCGGAAGGGAAGGTGGAGATTATTCCCACCGCGCGCGCGACGCAATTGACGATGAACCGCGAAGGCATCCGCCGACTGGCTGCGGAGGAATTGGGCCTGCGCACTTCGCCTTTTGAATTTGCGGCGACGAAGGAGGAATTTCTGGCCGCCATCGAGCGCATTGGGTTGCCGTGCGTGGTGAAGCCGATCATGTCCAGCAGCGGCAAGGGCCAGAGCACCCTCAAGACCGAGGCGGACATCGAGCCCGCGTGGCAATACGCGCAGGAAGGCGGCCGCGCCGGCGCCGGCAAGGTGATCGTGGAGGGCTTTGTCGATTTCGATTACGAGATCACGCAACTCACCGTTCGTCATGTGGACGGCACGAGTTTTTGTGATCCCATCGGGCACGTGCAGGTGGATGGCGATTACCGCGAGTCGTGGCAGCCGCAGCCGATGACCGAAACGGCGCTGGCCAATGCGCGCGATTACGCGAAAAAAATCACCGACGCCCTCGGCGGCCGCGGCATTTTTGGCGTGGAACTTTTTATTAAAGGCGACGATGTGTGGTTCTCGGAGGTCTCCCCGCGTCCGCACGATACCGGCATGGTGACGATGATCTCGCAGGATCTCCCGCAATTTTCCCTGCACGCCCGCGCCATTCTCGGCTTGCCGATCCCGAACATCACCCAGCACGGCCCGAGCGCCAGCGCGGTGATTCTCGTGGAAGGCGAGAGCGAAAACGTTCGCTTTGGCAATCTCCATGCCGCCCTCGCCGAGCCCGACACACAGTTGCGGCTTTTTGGTAAACCGCACGTCAATGGCAAGCGCCGGCTCGGCGTTGCTGTGGCGCGTGGGGATTCCATCGACGCCGCCCGTGCCAAAGCCCGCGCTGCGGCGGAAGCGGTGGATGTGCAGCTTTGATTCACCACAAAGGCACAGAGGGTACAGAGTAAACCAGTTTAGCAGATTCGTTTGGAGGCCCGTGGGGCCAAACGATAATAGCCCGGCACTTCAGTGCTGGGTATCGCGGTCGGACGACGATGGAAGTCCCTCCGGGACTGGCTCATTTGTTATCACCTTTACCCAGCACTGAAGTGCTGGGCTACTATCGATGCGCACCTTCGGCGCGCACCCCTCCACTCCCGCTCCCTTTTTTTCTGTGTCCTTTGTGGTAAAAAACGGCTGCCTCCATTCCGCCATTTTTTCCTGTTCAACGCCGCGCCGAGTGCCGAAGCTTTCCGCATGAGCTCCCACACTCGTTCCTCTGATTCCCGGGCCGCTTCGCGGCGTTCGTTCCTCAAGCAAAGTGCCGCCCTTGGCGCGGCGGTGGCGTTGCCGTCATTCACCATGCGCGCGGTGGCCAACCAGAACAGCAAGGTGCGCATTCTGCACGTCGGCGTCGGCGGCATTGGCGGCATGCAGCGCGGGCAACTGCGCAATCACCCGAAGGTGGAGTTTGCTTTCCTGAGCGATGTGGACAGTAACGCGCTCAAGAACGTCGGCCGGCAATTGCCCAAGGCAAAACAGTTTGCCGATTACCGCGAGGTGTTCGAGAAGCACTTGGATGAATTTGATGCGGTGATCGTCGACACGCCGGATCTGCATCACGCGCCGATGATGACGCGGGCGCTGGCTGCCGGGAAACATGTTTATGGGCAGAAACCGCTCGTGCATCAACTCGACGAACTGCGGATGATCCGCGAGGTGCTCGCCAAGCGGCCCGAGTTGTACACGCAAATGGGCAATCAACGCGCCTGTTTCACCGGCCGCATGCAGGCGGTGGAAATCCTCAAGAGCGGCCAGCTTGGCAAGCCGGTCGAGGCGCATGTGTGGACCGGCACCGTGTCGCGCGGCCATTACTTCGATGCCCCGTGGCGCGAACTGCCGCCGGCCAAGCCCGTGCCCGCGCACCTGAACTGGAAGCTCTGGAATGGCCCGCTCCAAAAGCCGATGCCGTACACCGACGACATCGCCCCGCGTCGCTGGCGCAGCTACTGGGAAACCGGCGGCGGCCAGCTCGCCGACTGGGGGTGTCACCTGATCGATCTGCTGTACTTTGCCTTCGACATGCCCGATCCGGAAGCGGTGGTGACCAACACCATGCGTCCCTCCAATGACAGTCATTCGGCATACAACCAAAGCACCATAACTTATCCCGGCGGCAAAGGCTTCGCGCGCGACAAGTTTGTGATGTACTACAACGACAGCGGCATCAATCCCTCCTGGGCTTCGCTCGGCCTGCCTCACATGCGCGAGGGCGCTAACCGCACGCTGGTCGTTTGCACCGAAGGCACGCTGTTGCTGGAGCCGGGCGGCGGCATGAAAATCTTCCGCAAAGGCAAGCTCGTCAATAACGAGCCCAAGCCCGAGGTGGCCCCGCGCCATCACTGGCACGATTGGGTGGAGAACATCCTCGGCAACAAAAAGCCGCTGTGGACACCGTTCGGTATCGGCTCGCGCATTACCGAGCCCGCGCTGCTCGCCACCAAGGCCACGCGCTTCCCCGGCCAGGAACTCCGCTGGGATGCCAAGAACTATCGCTTCACCAACCACGAACAGGCCAACAAAACCATCCTCAAGCGCGAATACGCGAAGGGGTTCGAGCCGGTTTCGGCATAGCGATTGATTCAGGGCAGGACGGTTTCTGGAAATCCGTCCTGCCTTTATTTTTGTCATGCGATATATCGCCACCTTACTGCTACTCGCCGTCACCACATGGGCCGCCAAGCCCAACGTGTTGTTCATCGCCATCGATGACCTTGCACCAGCGTTGCGTTGTTACGGCAATCTCATCGCCAAGACGCCGCACATTGACCGGCTGGCGGCAAGTGGCGTGCGGTTTGATCGCGCGTACAATCAACTGCCACTCTGCAATCCCACGCGTGCCAGCGTGATGACCGGGCTGCGGCCGGACACCATCAAGGTGTACGATCTCGACCGGCATTTTCGCGATGAGGTGCCCAAGGCGGTGACGCTCTCGCAGACGTTTATGCGCAACGGTTGGTGGGCCGGGCGGGTCGGGAAGATTTATCATTACAACGTCCCCGCCAGTATCGGAACCGATGGTTTTGATGATCCGCCCAGTTGGCAAAAAACCGTGAACCCCAAGGGCCGCGACAAGACCGATGAGGCGCTCATCTTTAACGCCGAGCCGCACCGCAAAATCAGCGCCGCCCTGAGCTGGCTTGCGGCGGAGGGCACGGACGAAGAGCAGACTGACGGCATGATCACCACCGAGGCGATCAAGCTGATGGCGCAAAAACGAGACAAGCCATTCTTCCTTGGCGTCGGTTTTTTCCGCCCGCACACTCCGTATGTTGCGCCGAAAAAATATTTCGCGATGTACCCGCTCAAGGACATGCGCCTGCCGTACGCGCCCAAGGGCGATCGCGACGACATCCCCACTGCTGCCTTCGCGCACAACTGTCCCGTGCCGCATTACAACCTCGATGAACTGACGCTGCGCAAGGCATTGCAGGCGTACTACGCCACCATCTCGTTTGTCGACGCGCAGGTCGGCCGACTCATGACGGCGCTTGATGAACTCAAACTGGCCGACAACACCATCGTCGTCCTCTGGAGCGATCACGGCTATCACATCGGCGAGCACAACGGCATTTGGCAAAAGCGCACGCTCTTCGAGCAATCCGCCCGCTCGCCACTCATCATCCGTGCGCCCGGCATGAAGGGCAACGGCACCGCCAGCACACGCATCGTGGAATTCGTGGACATTTACCCCACACTCACCGACCTCGCTGGACTAAAAAACCCGAAAGGCCCCATTCCGCTGCAGGGCCGCAGCCTCAAGCCGCTCCTGCAAAATCCCCTCGCCGAATGGAACGGCACCGCCATCACCCAAGTGCTGCGCCCCGCCGACAAGCGCCTGCCTCGGCCGGTGATGGGCCGCAGCATCCGCACCGACCGCTGGCGTTACAGCGACTGGGCCGAGGGCAAGTCCGGCGTGGAGCTGTACGACCACGCCGCTGACCCGATGGAATTTAACAACCTCGCCCGCAATCCCGACCCCGAAGCCAAAGCCGTAATGCAGCGCCTCCGCAAACTGCTCGAGAAAAAAGCCAGCGGCAAAGTGCCGGCGACGCCGTTTAATCCAAAGCGACTTTAATGAGATTCTGCCTCTTTTTTTTGGCAACCTGCTTCGCCGTTCAGGCGGCGGATTCATTGCCTCCGCTCAAGAAAGTGCCACAAACTGTGGCGGAGCTTTGGGCGGGGTATGATCCGCGCAAGGAGCCGTTGCGGACGGAAGTCGTGCGCGAATGGGAAGAGGATGGGGTGATGGTGAGGTATGTGCGGTACTTCATCGGGTCATTCAAAGGCAAGCCGGCTTGGATGGCGGCGTTTTATGCGATGCCTAAGGGCGGGAAGAAATTGCCGGGGGTGTTGCACATGCATGGGGGCGGGCAGCGGGCGAATTTGCATTTGGTGAAGTATCATGCGCGGCGGGGGTACGCGGCGTTGTCGGTGAACTGGGGCGGCCGGCCGATGGAGGGGGCGAAGCCGGGCGAAGCGAACACGGACTGGGGCGCGGTGGATCCGACACAGAATAATGTGCCTGGTTATTTTAACGTCGCGCCGGGCGAAAAGTTTTTGGACGCGCAGGAGTCGCCGCGGAATTGCAACTGGTTTTTGCTGACGCTCGGGTGCCGGCGTGGGTTGACGTTTCTGGAGCAGCAACCGGAGGTGAACGGTGCCCGGCTGGGCATTCGCGGGCATTCGATGGGCGGGAATCTCACGATGTTTGTGGCGGGCACGGACGCGCGGGTGAAGGTGGCTTCGCCCTCAGTGGGCGGAACCGGCTTTCGGCTTGATCCGTATTATCACGTGCCGCCGCAGATTCGGCGGGTGACGGGTGATCGCGAGTTGTTTCGGCGCACGATGGGGTATCAGTTTTACGCGCCGCGCATCAAGGCGCCGCTGCTGCATTTGGGCGCGAGCAATGATTTTCATGGGCAAATGGATGCCACTTACGCGACCGGCGCGCGCGTGCCCAAGGACGTGCCGCAGCGGTACGTGTTCGCGCCGCATTTCAATCATCGCTTCAACCCCGCACAACAGGTGGCGCGCATTCTGTGGCTGGATCAGCACCTGAAAGGCGGCTTGAAACTGCCGGCCACGCCGAAGAGCGAACTCGGCCTGGGCAAAACCGCCGTGCTGTACGTGACGCCGTCGCGCGAGCTGCCGGTGAAGCGCGTGGAGATTTATTACTCGGTGGATCCCGATCCGCGCTCGCGCTTTTGGCGCAGTGCCGGTGCGCTCAACCTTGGCGGCCATTGGCAGGCGGGGTTGGAGTTGGAGGATTTGAACCGGCCGTTGTTCGCCTTTGCGAATGTGATTTATGAACTGCCCAAGCCGGTGACTTTGCCGGACCGGGGTGACGTGAAAGAGGTCTGCATCAGCTCGCTGTTTCACGAGCTGAAGCCGGAGCAGTTGAAAAAGACGCGTGTGCAACGCTCGGACGGGCCGGAGTTGGTGATCGATAACTTTCAGAGGGGCTTCCACGATTGGTACACGATCAACGGCAATCATCGTCCGCTTTGGCAGCACTGGACGCGCAAGGTGACGGACCCCAAATGGCGCGGCCCCAAAGGCGCGAAGCTGGCGCTGACGATCCAATGCGAGCAGCCAAATGTGCTGGGCATTGTGCTGCACGAAAACACGTGGCGACATTATCGCGGCAAAAAACGCACCTACGTGGCCGAGGTGAAGCTCAAAGGCGGCAAGGCGGAGACGGTGACAGTGGGTTTGAGTGATTTTAAGAACGTGACCGACGGCGTGCCGTTGAAGAGCTGGGCGGAACTCGATGAACTCGGTCTTGTGGCCAAAGCCACCATTCGCGATTCGAAAGCAATTGAAGTAGCAGCCGATCCGTGGCAGGGACCGCAGCCGGAATTCAAACGGCTGGAGTGGGTAATGCCGGTGAAAGATTGACGCGACCACCCGCACAAGCGCACAAAGAGGCATGCGGTTTTGGTATTTATGGTTTGTGGGACTATTTGCGGTGTTCACGGCCGCGGCCGAAGAGAAGCGCCCGAATATTATTTTCCTGATGGCCGATGATCAGGCCGTGCGCACGATGGGTTGTTACGGCGCGCCGGGGGTGCAGACACCGAATCTCGATCGGCTGGGTACGGATGGCATGATTTTCGATGCGCATTACGACACCACGGCGATTTGCATGGCCAGCCGGGCGAACGTGATGACGGGAATGTTCGAGTACAAGACGGGCTGTAACTTCGATCACGGCACGATGCTCGAGACACATTGGCGAAAGAGTTATCCGGTGCTGCTGCGAGCGGCGGGCTATCGCACGGCATTCGCGGGGAAGTTCGGATTTGAAGTGAGCAAGCAGCCGGGTGGTAAAGGGAAGTGGCTGCCGGAAATGGATTTTGACCGCTGGGGCGGCGGACCGGGGCAGACGAGTTTTGTGACGGCGAAGAACGCCTCAATGAAGGCGTACGCGAAAAAGTGGCCGCACGCGACGCTGTCGTACGGGGCGTTCGCGCAGGATTTCATTCGTGACTCGGCGAAGGACGCCAAGCAGGGCAAGGCGCCGTTTTGTTTGTCGATCAGCTTCAAGGCGCCGCATCGGCCGGTGCAGCCGGACCCGAAGTTTGATCACATTTACGCCGGCACAAAATTTCCCAAGCCGGCCAATTACGGCCGGGCTGCCGGCCAACATTTTTCCAAGCAAAGCACCATGGGCCGGCAGTACGATCGGTTTGGCGGCTGGAATTACGACAAGGATTACGACGGCGTGATGGCAAAGTATCACCAGCAGATCTATGCCATCGACGTGGCGGTGGGCATGATCCGCGATGCGCTCAATCAACACGGCGTGGCGGACAACACGGTGATCATTTACACGTCGGACAACGGTTTCCTGTGCGGCTCGCATGGGTACGGCTCCAAGGTTTTGCCCTACGAGGAAGCCTCGCGTGTGCCGCTGCTGATGTTTGACCCGCGTCATGCCAACAGCGGCAAGCGCCTGCGCTGCAGTTCACTGACCGGCAACGTGGATTTTGCGCCCACCATTCTGGAGCTGGCCGGTCTGCCTGTGCCGGCGAACATGGATGGCCGCAGTTTGCTGAAGCTGTACGCCAATCCCAAGGCGGAGACGCATGCCGCGTTGCCGCTGATCAATGTGTGGGGCCCGAAGGCCGTGCATAGTTACGCGGTGGTGACCAAGGATTGGAAATACATCTACTGGCCCTACGCCGAGGGCGAACTGGAACCGGCTGATGAGCTGTATCACCTCGCCAAGGATCGGCTGGAGTTGCACAACGTGATCAACGACACCAATGCCAAGGTCGCCCTAGCCGAGATGCGCCAAACCTACGATGCCGCCGTGACCGCGTGGAAAAAGCAGTCCGTGTCCTACCACGGCTACCGCCAATACGGCACGATCTTCGACCGGCATGTGCCTTGGGCCGACAAACGCGAGGCGTTTGTGGGTCGGCGCCAGTGACGCGCCAGGGCTTGATTTAAGGCGCGGATTTCATGACACTTTGGGCATGGAGCAATTCAGTCCAAACCGGCGGCAATTCCTGAAGGGCGCGGGCGTGGCGATGGCGTTGCCGTTGCTCGAATCGTTGCCGGAAGTGCGTGCGGCGCAAAAGGCCGCAAAGGGTTCCGGGCCGGTGAAGCGGTTTGTTTGTTTGTCGAACAATTACGGCATTTATAAGAAGGGATTTTTCCCGTCCACGGCGGGTACGGACTATGCGCTGACGCCGACGCTGAAGCCTCTGGAGCGGCATCGGAAGGAATTCACGGTCTTCTCCAATCTCGACCACGGCAACACGGGCGGGCATCAGGGCGTGCCGGTGCTGCTCAGTGGCGTGCGGCCACATCTGGCGGCGGGATTTCCGGAGGGCAATATCAGCCTCGACCAAAAGATGGCCGAGCACGTGGGTGCGGCCACGCGGTTCCCGTCGCTGACGGTTCGCGTGAATGAGGCCAACCTCACCAGCTTCACGCGCACGGGCGTGCAGGTGCCGGCGATTGATTTGCGGCAAACGTATCGCGCACTGTTCCTCGAGGAACCGGCCGCGGCCAAGGCCAAGCAACGGCAGCAGTTCAAGCTGCACGGCAGTATTTTGGATGTGGTGCTGGAGCAGGCAAAAGCGGTGAAGGGCCAGCTTGGTAAACAGGATCAGCACAAGTTTGAGGAGTACCTCGACTCGGTGCGGTCGCTGGAGAAAAAGATTGTGCAACAGGAGCCGTGGGTCGATCGACCCAAGCCGAAGACCGATCATCCCGAGCCGCCTCAAGGCAAGGGCACCGCGGCCGATCTCAAGGCGATGATGGAGCTGATTGCGCTCGCGATCCAGACCGACTCCACGCGCGCGATTACGCTGTCGTCCGGTTTCGTGAATGGCGACTTCGGGCTCAACGGCGGGTACCACGGTTTTTCGCATCACGGCAATCGCGACAGCCACACCAGTGCGCTGATGAAGATCGAGGCGAACATGACCGCGCAGATGGCGCACCTGCTTGACCTGCTCAAGGCGCAGGAGGATCCCATCAACGGCGGCACGCTGCTCGATCACACGATGGTGTTCTTTGGCTGCGGCATGGCCACGGGCACGCACTCCACGAAAAACCTGCCGCTGCTGCTCGCCGGCGGCGGCTTCAAACACGGCGAATCGAAGATTTATCCGGAAGAAGATGCCCAGAGCGTGCCGGCGGCGAACCTGCTGCTGTCCATGCTGCAAAACTTCGGTGTGGAAGCCGACCGCTTCGGCACCAGCTCCGGCACGTTGACCGGCCTTGAGCGGAAGGCGTAAGCCAAGCGGAGGGGAAATGAGCTTGGCTTCGTTGATAAATCGTCTTCGGACTCGCAGGCTCGTCCCTCCATTTCAAAAAATTTCCGAACGCGCTTGGCTTGGAGGGACGAGCCTGCAAGTCCGCTGCCATGCAAGGCACCTCGGCTTGGCCGCATTAGTATTAGTTTTCCTCCCGCTTGGCCAAGCGCGTGCGGACAAGGCGCTCAATGCGCTGAAACCGTTTCTGCGCACGCACTGCATCGAGTGTCACGGACCGGACAAGCAGAAGAACGAAATTCGGTTCGACACACTGGGCACCGACCTTACCGACCGGCGCACGCTGGAGATTTGGCAGGATGCGCTGGATCAATTGAACCTCGGCGAGATGCCGCCCAAGAAAGCCGCGCAACCCAAGCGCGCGGACACCGCCAAGTTTATCGATGCCCTCAGCACGCGGCTGGAGCTGGCCTATGCGCAGCGCAAAAGCACCGGTGGCCAAACAGTCATACGCCGCCTGAACCGCCTCGAGCTGCGCAGCACCCTGCGCGATCTGTTGTATCTGCAAGGCGCGGCGTATCGACCCGGCGCAGTGAGCGGGCTGGTGGACAACAACGGCAATGGCCGCGTGGAACGGCAGGGCAACGATCCGGTACGCTTCTTTCCTGAAGACGAATTGGACGAGGGCTTTGCCAACATCGGCGACCGACTGGTGATGTCTGATTTCCTGCTCAAGCTCATGCTCGGTGCCGCCGAGGAAACCATCGGGGCCGCCACGCATCCCGGTCCACGACCGCAAACGCAGCCGCGCGAATTTGCCGCGCCCTTCGTGCAGGACCGCAAGCTGGGCCAGCGCACGATCGAGACCGTGGCCCGCGAGGAATTTCACAAGGAGGTCGACCTGCTCACGCAACGTTATTACGAGGGTGGCGACGGTCGGCTGGTGCCGCGCGAGCTGGGCGGCGGCGTGCGCGTCTCGGGGCGTTACCGCGTGACAGTGGAGGTTTCCGGCCACAACCAGAAACATCCCTGGGATGAACTGGCCAAGACCGATCAATCGCAGCCGTTCAAGATTGGCCTGCACGTGGCTGACGCGCGCAATGGCGGCATCGGCGGGCCCACCTCGCGCACGGTGCAGGTGTGGGATTTGCCCGGTGACGGCAAACGGCGGACGTTCAGCGCCGAGCTGTGGATCGACGACACGTGGATGCCGTGGGTCGGCTGGGAGAACGGCCCGTACGATCGAAATTTCCGCGCCGAGCGGTTGGTGGAGAAATATTATCCGGCACAATTCAAGCCGCGCCCGGATCGCAAAGCGGTGCCGAAGGAAGTGTACGACGCGTGGCCGGTGGAGATGGCGCGGGTGCTGCTCAAGGCGGGCTACGCCGGGCCAAACGTGCGCGTGCATCGGCTGAAGCTCGAGCCGTTGATCGACCAATGGCCGCCGCGCAGTCACGTGGCGTTATACGGCAAAGGGCCGGTGACCCAGGCGAATGTCGAGCAACTGCTGCGCACCTTTGCCACACGCGCCTGGCGGCGGCCGGTGACCGATGCCGAGGTGGCGCCGTATGTGAAGCTCGTGCACGGGCTGATGGAGGATCCCAAGGCCAAACCATTGGGTGCGATCAAGGATTTGAAGTACCGCGTGTACCACGGCAAATGGACGAAGCTGCCGGTATTTGACGAACTAAAACCGGCGGCCGAGGGCGCGTTGGCCGGCGGGTTGATTGACATTCGCCCCGCGCGCAAGCCGGACTATTACGGCATGGTATTCGAGGGCCGGCTCGAGACGCCGGTGGCCGGCGAGTACGAATTTGAACTGGCCTCGGACGACGGCTCGCGGCTGCTGGTCGCCAACCAAAAAGTCATCGAACACGACGGCCTGCACGGGGCGTCCACCAAGCGCGGCAAAGTGCGCCTGGCCAAGGGCACACACGCCATTCGGCTGGAGTATTTTGCGTACGGCCGGCCGAACAGTCTGCGCCTGGCCTGGAGCGGGCCGGGCATTGCCAGCGCGCCGCTCTCGGTGATGCCCGCCGCGCCGCAGCCAGTGGTGGGCAATCCCGACGAGGCCCGCGCCATCCGCGCCTTGCAGGCGGGGTACACGGCGCTCTTGTGCTCGCCGCGGTTCCTGTACCTGCGCGAAAACGCCGGCGACCTCGACGCCTACGCGCTGGCTTCGCGCCTCAGTTATTTTCTGTGGTCGTCGATGCCGGACGAAACACTCTTTCGCCTCGCGGCAGAAAACAAACTGCGCGATCCGGCCGTGATGCGCGCGCAGGTGGAGCGCATGTTGAAAGATCCCAAGGCCGAGGCCTTCGTGCAAAACTTCACTACCACCTGGCTGCGGCTGGACAAGCTCGGCAAGATGCCGCCGGAGAAGGGCGGGCCGTTCCGGTTTTATCACGACCGCAGAATGGAGCCGATGCTCTCGCAACAGGCCGTCGCGTTTTTTGCCGATGTGCTCCAGCGCAACGAGCGCATCACCACCTTCATCCATTCCGACCACACCTTTCTCAATGCCCAAATCGCCCGCTGGATGTACGGCCGCGATGATGTGCCCGGCGAAGGCATGATCCGCGTGCCCACCCACGACCCGCGCCGCGGCGGCATCCTCACCATGCCCGCCGTGATGACCGCCACCGCCAACGGCGTCGACACCTCGCCCATCGTGCGCGGGGTGTGGTTGCTGGAAAACATCCTCGGCACGCCGCCTTCGCCGCCGCCGCCTGATGTCGAGCCGCTCTCGCCGGACCTGCGCAATGCCAAGACCATTCGCGAACAACTCGAGCTGCACCGCAAACACGATGCCTGTGCCAGTTGCCATCGCAAGATTGATCCGATGGGGTTTGCCTTCGAAAATTTCGATCCCGTCGGCCGCTGGCGCACCCATTATCGCACTGATGGCCGGCCGCAGATTGATCCGGCCACTGAGCTGCCCAACGGCGATCAACTCGCCGACATCGTCGCTTTCAAGCAAATGCTCCTCAAACGCGAGCCGGATTTCGCGCGCTGCCTCACCGAGAAAATGCTCATCTACGCCACCGGCCGCCGCCTCGAGCCCCTCGACCGCGGCGAGGTCAACAAAATCACCACCGCCCTCGCCCAAAACGGCAACCGCCTCCGCGATTTGGTTCACTTGGTTGCAACAAGCGATATATTTTTGCGGAAGTGAACGGGTGTTGAACGGTTTGCATTAACTGTCTGACTGAATGCTCCGCCATCCCAAGGTGGATCGGATGCCATCAGGATTCTGTCGCATATCGAGGACTGCCACCACTCGGGCTGAATTTTCGTCGAGCTCATAATAGATGGCGAATGGAAAACGCTTCGCGAGCATTCTTGGATATCCGAAGTGCACAGGATGAATTCCTGCCGTGTCGCGAAGTGATTGGATGTCTTCGAAAACGGAATCTAGAAAGTACTGGCCCACACCGGGATCTTGGCCGTCATAAAATTGCCGGCCGGCTTCAAGATCAAGGAGTGCAGCATCGAGAAGACTGACCGTTACGGCCTTCATCCCAGTAGTCGCCGGCGGGCTTCCTCCAGTGTAACGAAGTTGGCGTCGCCGTTTTCAATCTTGGATCGGCGCTCAGACAATACCTCGCCGTGCCATTCGGGTGAATCCAACTTGCCCGGCTCACGGCACATGGCATCCCACAAAGATTCCATCGCCTGCAGACGTTCCGAAGCGGTCATCTTTTCGATCTCTGCCGTGCTCATCGCACAACAATCTTGCACATCAAATTGGGTTTTCGCAATTGAATTGCGAGGCATTAAATTGATTAAACTCCCTTGCTTCTTCCCACCACATTTCCGAATCTCTCTGCGTCACATGAAATCTAAACTCACTTTCCTGCTTTTATCCCTCATCTTCTCCCTCGATGTGTTCGGGGCCTCCAAATTTGCCATACCGGCAACGGATAAGGGGCTTCCCGGTGAAGGGCCGATCCGGCGCTACCAGTGGTTTCAAAATCTTTGGGAAAAGAAACGGACCGGCTGGGCGACCCGCGTGCGGCAGGACATGGGGTCGCTGGTGTTTCTGGGCGATTCGATCACGCAGGGGTGGGGTGATCAATTCCGCGGCCACTTCAAGGGCGTAAAGGTGGCCAACCGCGGCATCAGCGGTGACACCACGCGCGGCGTGCTCATCCGCCTGAAGGAGGACGTGTTGGCGCTCAACCCCAAGGGCGTCGTGCTGCTCATTGGCACCAACGACCTCGAGGAAGGCGCCGAGCCGGAGATCGTTGCCGGCAACCTCAAGCTTATCGTGGCCGCGCTCAAGAAACATAATCCGAAGATGCCGATCATCCTCTGCAACACGTTTCCCAGTTCGGCGAGCAAGAAGCGGCCGGCGGATCAGATCCAAAAGATCAACCAACTCTACTTCGCCGCCGTGAAAGGCGATCCGCAGATCACCGTGCTCGACACCTGGCGGCTTTACGCCGATGCCAAAGGCGATGCGAAGAAAGCGGAGTTTCCCGACCTGCTGCATCCGAATCAACTCGGCTACGACAAATGGGCCGCGGCATTGACGCCGTTATTGGCCACGCACGGGTTCATGGAGACCCTCATTCCGGCGTTCGAACGTGAGGCCGGATTTGTGCCCCTCTTCAACGGCAAAGACCTTACCGGTTGGGGGGTCCGCAATCAGCGCACGCAGGAAAAGACCGCCACCTTCGACGGCAAAACGGCCAGCCACGACGGCCGGTACCGCGCCATCAACGGTCGCCTGGTCGTGACCACCCCGCCGGAGGGCCGGCGCATTCAACAACTGTGGACCACACGCGAGTTTCCGAAGAACTTTATTTTGAAACTCGAATTCCGCGCCACGCCCAATGCCGACAGCGGCGTGTTCATTCGCCGCCCCCAACTCCAGTGCCGCGATTACATCCTCGCCGGCCCGTGGAAGGACCTCAAAAAATACAAACCACAGGACTGGAACGAAATCGTCGTGGTCGTGAAAGACGGCAACGCCCATTGCACCTGCAACGGCGAAGTGCTCAACGCAAATTTCAAGGTGCCCGCCACCGGCCCCATCGGCCTCGAAGGCGATCGCGGCCAAATGGAGTATCGCCACATTCGGTTGAAGGAATTGGAATAGATTCGAATAGATTGAAATAGATTCGAATCGCCCTGCCGGAAATTCTGTCGGATCATTCGCAGAGAATGGTGGCGGTGAATACATCCCAAGACTACGCAGGTTTCGTTAAGGGGAAACTTGGCGTGATTGTTTTTCTGACGGTTTTCTTTTTCAACCCGGCACAGGTGTTGGCGGATGAGCCGAAGGCGGACTTGGAACAGTTTCGCAAGGCGGTGGAGCCGATGCTGAAGCGGGCGTGTGTGAGTTGTCACGGGCCCGAGAAGCAGAAGGGGAAGTTTCGGGTGGATACGCTGGATCCGGATTTGCTCAAGGGAGAGGACGTCAACTGGTGGCTGGAGGTGTTCGACGTGATCAGCAACGGGGAGATGCCGCCGGAGGATGCCGAGGTGCCCTTGAAGGACACCGAACGCGCGGCGGTGATCGATTGGTTATCCGGTGAGATTCAACAGGCCTCCCGCGTGGCGCGGGCAGCCAAGGGGCGGTCCTCGTTCCGGCGCCTTACGCGCTACGAGTATGATTATGCATTGCGCGATTTGCTGGGGCTGGATCATTCGCTGGTCGATTGGCTGCCGCCCGAGACGGCTTCGGAGGACGGCTTCAAAAACAGCTCCGAACTGCTGCAGATGTCGTCCATGCAATTCCAAACCTACCGCGCCATTGGGCTCAAGGCGCTGCGGCGGGCCATCGTGGTGGGTGAGCAGCCCCGGCCGGTGAAGTATGTGCTGCCGTTGGAAAAGTTATTTGAACGAACATCCGCATCCCAGAAGGCGAAAATCTTTCGTCGGGACGATGAGAAATACGCGCATCACCGCCGGCGCTCGCATTTGCTGAACCGAGAAACCGGCGTGGGCGTTCCCTTTTCCGGCGGGATGTACCGGCCGTTGGACGCCGCGGCGGCCGGGCAAGTGCAGCCCTCCTCCAAGGTCTACATGGAGCTGCCGCGTAATAACGAATGGAAAGTGGGCCTGGATCGGTTCCTGCCCGACGAAGGCACGATGCGGGTCAGCATTCGGGCGGCGCGCTCCACCGAGGATCTGCCGGGAGACGCAACCCTGCGGCTGGGCTTCAGTGCCCACACGAGCAACAACGCGAATTTCTCAAACATCATCAGCGAGCGGGATGTGCCTGTGAAGGCGCCGGCCGGCAAGCCGGAGTTCATTCATTTCCACATTCAACTGGGCGACATTCAGCGCAATCCGTTTCGCAAACTCGAAACCACGTTCCCACGCCGCGACGAGTTTTTGCACATTCGGAATGTGACGCTGGTAAACGGATTGCACGTGCAGTTTGATCACGTGGAAATCACCGCGCCATTCTACGAGCAATGGCCGCCGAAATCGCACGCGGCGATTTTCTTCGAGAGCAAAAATCGGCCGGACGACGCGGCGTACGCACGCGAGGTGCTGGAGCGGTTCATGACGCGGGCGTGGCGGCGGGCGGTGACCCAGCCGGAAGTGGATCGGTTCATGAAATTATACGGCGAGTACCGTCCGCAGTTTGATTCCTTGGAGGAGGCGATGGTGGAAGTGCTGGCCACGGTGCTGACGCATCCGGAGTTTTTGTACCTGGCCCAGCGGGATGTGGCGGAGGCCCCGGCGCGCATCAGCCAATACGAATTGGCCGGCCGATTGGCGGTGTTTTTTTGGTCGAGCATTCCGGATGAAGAATTGCTGGAGCTGGCCCGGCGCGGCAAATTGCGCGAGCCCAAAACGCTCGCCGCGCAGGTGGATCGCATGTTGGCCGATCCGCGGGCCCGACGGTTCTCCCGCCACTTCGTGGGCCAATGGCTCGGGCTGGATGGCTTGGAAAGCGTGGACCATATCCGCGATGATGCGTTGAAGACCGCCATGCGTGACGAGCCGGTGGCGTTTTTTGAGGAGGTCCTGAAACATAATCGCAGTGTGATGGAGTTCATTCATTCGGATTACGCGGTGGTCAATTCCAAGATGGCGCAGCACTATCGCATTCCGGAGGTACACGGCGTGCATTTCCGGCGGGTGCCCATCAAGGCCGAGTGTCATCGTGGCGGGTTGCTGACCGGTGCGGCGGTGTTGGCGATGAATTCTGACGGCAAGGATTCGCACCCGCTCAAGCGCGGGGTGTGGATGCTCGAACGCATCCTGCACGATCCGCCGCCGCCGCCACCGCCGAATGTGCCGGAGGTGGATCTGGCTGATCCGGAGATTGCCAAGATGACCCTGAAGGAACGGATTGCCGATCACAGCAACGATCCCGCCTGTTATTCCTGCCACGCGCGAATTGATCCGTGGGGCATCGCTTTTGAAAATTACGACGCGATGGGTTCCTTCCGCACCACCATCAAGGGCAAGCCGGTCGATGCGACTGCAGAGTTGTTTAACAAGCAACCGTTGGCGGGGATGGATGGCCTGAAACAGTATCTGCTCGCCGAGCGGCAGGATCAATTCGCCCGCGCCATGACGCATAAGCTGACCGCCTACGCACTGGGCCGGCACCTGACGTTTGCCGATCACGCGGATGTCGGGGAACTGACCCAGCAATTCCGGGGCAAGGGCGACCGGCTGCGAGACCTGATCCATTTGCTGGTGCAAAGCCGCATTTTTAACTCCAAATAACAGACTGAATTCGATACACTTTTTTGAGATGAGGACTTCTGAAGCAGGCTCATTCACACGCAGGACGTTCCTGCGGGGAACTGGAATCGCTCTGGCTTTGCCGTGGCTCGAGACCTTTGCGGCTGACTCCAAGCAGGCCGCCACCCCAAAGCGATTTGTCAGCATCTATCATCCCGATGGCGTGGGTGTGCCGCTGCGCGAAGATCCGGCCTGGAAGGATTGGAGTTGGTTCCCGCGTGGTGGCGAGAAGGATTTTGAGCTGACCAAGGTGCTCGATGTTCTGGAGCCGTTGCGCAGCGACATCACCATTTATTCCGGCCTCTCCCATCCGGCCGTGCGGCGGGTGCACGGGCACTCCAATGCCGACCAATACCTCACCGGTGCGGACACCAAAGGGCACGGGCCTTACAAGAACTCGATTTCCTTGGATCAGTATTACGCCGCGCAAGTGGGCGATGCCACGCGGCACGCTTCGCTGGTGATGTCCACCAATGGCGGCATCGGCGGACCGCGCGGTGCGCAGACCCAGTCCTTCAACCGGGAAGGTCGCCCGATCCCGGCGATGAACAAGCCCAAGCAAATCTTTGACATGCTTTTTGTCGCCGACGGCAAGGAAGCCGCCGCTCGACTGGCCCGGAGCAAGAGCGCGCTGGATTTGTTGATTGAGGATACCCGCTCACTCGGCCGCAAGCTTTCCAAGCGCGATCAGGAAACGCTGCAGCAGTATCTCGACTCTGTCCGCGATACCGAGGTGAAGCTGACCAAGGCCCGGCGCTGGCTCGACACGCCGCTGCCCCAAGTGGATTCTTCAAAATTGGATTTGGAATGCGGCCCGGCCGAGGCCCGGCAATATTTCAAAACCATGTACGACCTGATTTACCTCGCCTTCCTGAGCGATTCCACCCGCGTGGCGACGTATCAGTTAGGCCGGGAAAACGGTGAAGGCCCGCACGACCTGCTCTCCAGGGCCGTTGGGCTGGGCGGCGCGCATGGCTTGACGCATTCGGTCAAAAAGAAGAACGGCTGGCAAAATCTCGGCACCTATAACCGTTATCAGATGGAGGAATTCGGGCGGTTCGTGAAGAAGCTAAAGGACACTCCGGAACCGACCGCCAACGGGACGCTACTGGACAACACCTTTGCCATGCACGGCTCGGCTTCCAGCAGTTTTCACCTTTCGCGGAATTATCCCATCGTCTCGGCGGGCGGCAAAAATCTCGGTTTCAAAAACGGCCGCTACCTTCAGTATGTCAACCTGCTGAAAGATGGCAGCCTGCCCGGCGCGGGTGTCATTTCCGACTCCGGCTGGCGCGGGGTGGCCAAGGAGGAAGATCAGGCCCTAGGCCATCTGTTCGTCAGCATCCTCCAGCGGCTCGGCGTCGAGACCGACACCTTTGCCGGCTGCACGGGCACGCTTAAGCGCGTGTAACATTTTTTCGCGACAAAGGCTCCAGTGAATCGAAGGCACTTGCCTTCGGCAACGTACAAGTCATCCTCGCCCTAAAAGCGGTTCACTCGAGCGCTCTTTAGGCGACGTTGAAGGCAGCGAAATGAAACGATTCTCCATCACCCTCGGCATGTTCGCCGGTTTGTTCGCATGGGCGGAAACGCCCAAGGCGAATTTGGATTTCTTCCGCAAGGAAATCGAGCCGGGGTTGAAGGCGGCGTGCGTGGGGTGTCACGGGCCGAAGAAGCAGAAGGCGAAATTCCGGGTCGATACGCTGGATCCGGATTTGCTCCAGGGCAAGGACGTGAGCTGGTGGCTGGAGGTGCAGGGGGTGTTGACCAACGGCGAAATGCCCCCGCCGGATTCGGAGGTGAAGCTGGCGGATGCCGATCGCGTGAAGGTGATCGACTGGCTGGCGCGGGAAATCCGCGCAGCCTCGGAAGCGCGGCGGGCGGAAGGCGGCCACAGCACCTTCCGGCGGATGACGCGGTACGAATACAAGTACGCCATGCAGGATTTGCTTGGGTTGCCGCATGATTTCTCGCGCGACCTGCCGCCGGAGACGTCCTCGGAGGACGGATTCAAGAACAGCTCGGACATGCTGCAGATGACCGCCGTCCAGTTCGCCCAGTACCGCGCGCAGGCACGGCGGGCGCTGGAACTGGCGACCGTGCGCGGCGACCGGCCGGCACTGGTTTATTATGGGCTGAGCATGCGCGGATTTACGGAACGGTTTGAGGCAAAGTACGCCGCCGCGGTGAAACGCACGCGCCCAAAGGTGTTGGACGAAGGCCTTTCGGTGGAGGAAGTGCTCAAGGCGGAAAAAGAAAAATTCTCACGCAACCCCGGCGGAGCGCATTTCAAGGATTTGGTCACCGGTCAGGGCGTGCGCACCAAGTGGGCGTATCACGGCGCCAAGTACGCGTGGAAACCCACGGATCAGCGGCCGAAGGTGCCGGCGGTTTCGCCGGATGTGTTGGTGATCCCCGCCAACCAGAAATTCATCATCGACGTCGGGGACGGGTTGCCGGACACGGGCCTCATGCGCGTACGCGTCCGGGCGGCACGGGAATCGGCCGAGGGAAAACATCTTCCGACCTTGCGACTGCATTTCGGGAATCAGGGCAGCAACGACTCGCGCGTGTCCGTGGAGGTCGGCGGGCACGACCTCACCATCGATGCGCCGCCGGGCAAGCCGCAGTTTTATCAGTGGGACGTGCCGCTGGCGGAGATTCCCCGCAACGCCTTTCGGCATATCCAAAAGCTCGGGCAATTGCCGAACCCGGCGGAATTCATTGAGCTGCGCAACACCTCCAGCACGCCGGTGGGGTTGGTGATCGATTACGTGGAGGTCATCGCGCCGATGCTGGAAACGTGGCCGCCCGCGTCGCACACAGCCATATTTCACGAGCGTAAGGATGCCGATGAACCGATCTACGCGCGCGAGGTATTGGCGCGGTTCATGTCCCGCGCTTGGCGTCGGCCGGTGAGTGAGGCGGAGGTGGACCAAAAGCTCGCGTTGTACGCGAAGCTCCGGCCGCAGTGCGGGGATTTTCAAGAAGCGATGGTGGAAGTGCTGGCGTCGGTGTTGGCCTCGCCCAAATTCCTGTACCTCGTCCGGGCCGGCGCGGAGGACGCTAAACCCGACCAGCGAGTGACGGATTTGGAACTGGCCACGCGCCTGTCATTTTTTCTCTGGAGCAGCACCCCGGATGCCGAGCTGTTGCGCTTGGCCAAAACGGGTAAGCTGTCCGACGCCAAGGTGCTGGAGCAGCAGGCGCGACGGTTGTTGGCCGATCCGCGCGCCACACGATTTGCGCGGCATTACACGCGCCAATGGCTAGGCATGGAGCAGTTGGATTTCGTGAAGATCGACACCAAGGCACACGGCAACGTCGACCCGCTCCTGCTAGAGGCGATGAAGCAGGAACCGGTGGCTCTCTTCGGCGAGATGCTGCGCGCCAACCGGCCGGTCACGGAGTTTCTTCACGCCGATTACGTGCTGGTGAACGATCGGCTCGCGCGGCATTACGGTGTGCCGGAGGTGCACGGCGATCAGTTCCGCAAGGTGAAGCTGCCGGCCGGGATCAAGCGCGGAGGCCTGCTCACGGCGGCGGGGTTGCTGGTGATGAATTCCGACGGCAAAGATTCGCACCCGCTCAAGCGCGGCATTTGGTTGCTGGAAAATCTGCTGCACGATCCGCCACCACCGCCCCCGCCGGCTGTGCCGGAGATTGATCTGGCCGATCCGGAGATTCTCAAGATGACGCTCAAGCAGCGCATGGAGGATCATCGCAGTGATCCGGCGTGTTTCTCGTGCCACTCGAAGATCGATCCGTGGGGCATCGCTTTTGAAAACTTCGACGCGCTCGGCCAATGGCGCGACCGGATCGGCGACGAGCCGGTCGATGCCGCCAGTGTGTTGTTCAACAAGGACGAACTGCGCGGCATGAAAGGGCTGAAGGATTATCTGCTGGCCAACCGGCAGGATCAGTTCGCGCGCGCGATGGCGCACAAGATGGCCGCCTTCGCACTGGGCCGTCCGCTGACCTTTGGCGATCGCGCCGAGGTGGACGGCATCACCGCCGACCTGCGCCAGCGCGGCGATGGCCTGGCGGATCTCGTGATTCTGATTGTGAAGAGTGATTTGTTTCAGTTAAATTAACCCGTTAGGAGCAAAGCCATGAACATGAATTTATCATCCCTCGATCGACGGAAATTCTTGCGCGGCGCCGGTGTGGCGCTGGCGTTGCCGTGGCTGGAATCCTTTGCGCCCGTGGCGCGCGCCGCCAGCCAGCCCAAGCAACGGAAACGCCTGGCCTGTTTTTATCTACCCGACGGCGTGCCGATGCCGCTGGAAAAGGATCCCGCCTTCAAGGACTGGAGCTGGTTCCCGCACGGCGGCCGCAAGGATTTCAAGCTCACCAAGTGCATGGAAACTCTGGCGCCGTTGCGCGATGAGCTGACCGTGTTTTCCGGCCTGTCGAATCCCGCGCTGCGCCGCGTGCATGGCCATGCCAATGCCGACCAGTTTATCACGGCGGCGGACACCGGCGCCGATGGCGATTATCACAACAGCATTTCGCTCGATCAGGTATTTGCCGCGCAAGCCGGCGAACACACGCGCCATGCCTCGCTGGTGATGTCCACCGATGGCGGCACCGGCTCGCCGCGTGGTGCCCACACGCTTTCGTACAACGCCCAGGGCCGGCCCATCCCTGCCGAGCACAAGCCCAAGCGCATTTTTGACATGCTCTTTGTAAAGAGCGGCCCGGACGCCGCGCGTCGTCTCGCCCTGAGCCAAAGTGCGCTGGATGATTTGCTGGAGGACGCGCGGTCGCTCAACCGCTCGCTTTCCAAGCGCGATCAGGAGACGCTCGCCGAGTATCTGCAGTCCGTGCGCGACACCGAGGTGCGCGTGGCCAAGGCCAAGCGTTGGCTGAACATTCCGTTGCCCAAGGTGGACACCGACCATCTCAAGCTCGATGTCACACCCGAGGATCCGCGCAATTTCCTGCGCACCATGTACGAGCTGATTTATCTCGCGTTCAAGACCGACACCACCCGCGTGGCCACCTACCAGCTCGGCCGCGAGAACGGCGTGGGTGTCAGTGATTACCTCGCGCGCGCCGTCGGTTTCAAGGCCGCGCATTGGTTGACGCATGAGGTGAAGAAGCCCGGCGGCTACAAAAACTTCGGCGTCTACTGCCGATTCATCAACGAGGAACTCGGCCGCTTTGCCAGCCGTCTCAAGGCCACACCCGAGCCCGACGGCGAGGGCAACATGCTCGATCACACCGCGATCCTGTTCGGCTCGGCCTCCAGTGCCTTCCATCTGTCGCGCAATTATCCGCTGCTGCTCATCGGCGGCCGCAAGCTGGGCTTCAAACACGGCCAATACCTCAAGTATGGGCAGGGCAACCAGAAACACCAGGCCACCGCCGGCATCGACACCGACGCAGGTTGGCGCGGCGAGATGCAATTCAGCGAACTGCCCACCGCCCACCTCTACCTCACCATGCTCCACAAACTCGGCGTCGAAGCCAAAAGCTTCGCCGGCAGCACGGAGACACTGAGCGAGGTGTAGGGGGAGGATTCATTTTCAGCTTTCGGACGGCCCGGCGGCGCGCGG
>JAYQQG010000026.1:19076-29510 GCA_038145765.1 Verrucomicrobiales bacterium | reverse complement strand
ATCCAACCGGGCGTGTTCTCAGTGTGGCGATAATGTGGGGCGCCCCCGAAGAACAACAAGTCCGGATTATGATGCCTGATATTCTCGACAATCTCCTGACGCGGACCGGTGGTGCGGCTGGAATTGCATGAAAGATTCGCGACAACAATCTCGTCCTGATTCTTGGGATCCTTGCGAATGAGCCCCTCGAACTTGGCCTTCTCGCCGTGGCACACGCGGTATTTCACATCGTGCGAATCATCCCAATTCTCGATTCGGAAATGCGCGTCCCAGCCCGGGTAATGTACTTCCGCCTTGGCCGCCACGCTCCATTTTTGGCCGGGTAACATCAGTTCTAAACGCGCCTCGCGTTTTTCGCCAGGCATCAGCGGAAACAACTGCGCGGAGAGTTTCAGCACGCCGTTTTGGTGCGTGTACATGGCGAACGCCACCACCTGATCACGTGGCACATTCATGCTCGGCGGCGCGCCCTTGCGGCCTTTCGGTGCCGGCTTGCCGTTGTTGCCCGGACGCGTCCACCACTCGCCGGTGGTCAGGGATTCCAGCCGCGGAAAGTCCGGCCCAAACGGCTGGGCCGCCTCCTCTGCCTTCAGGAATTCCTTGGATATCACCAATGCCCCGGCACTGGCCGCGGCGGTTGCCTTGATCGCCGTGCGGCGATTCATTTTTGGTTCACTCATATTGTTAAACTAGTTGCGTTTTACAGTGCGCTTTGGCTTGTGCTTTTCACCCTTGGGCATGATTGGGCTTTCCCAGCCGGCGAGGTCGGCGGGCTTCACGTTTTGCGCTTCGCCATTGAAGGAAAAAGGCGTGGGTTGATACGGGCCGACGAAATCGACGTTCATGTCCGCCTTAATTTCCTTTTCCATGCCCATGCACCAGAAGACGCCGTTAATGATGCAGCGGCGCACGCCTTCGCTGATGATATCTTCCGAACCACCCTGCGTGCTTGCAAACACGCGGCCTTTCTTGCCCTTGGCCGAGGTGTATTCGCGCACCCAAATGCTCGGGCTGGGCGGCTTGTTGGCCAGCGGTTTACCGTCGGGTTTCATGGAATCGAGCACCTGGTTTTTACCGAGAATCACCGAACCTTCAATCGGCACGGCGCTGTAGGCACCTGCCAGAGCGTGCATGTCGGTCACGCCACGCATCACCGGATGCGCCTTGTGTTCAGGCACAACAAACATGCGCGTGCTGAACTTATGATTGCTCCCATAATGGCCCGCCCCTTCGCGTGGTCGCCACGTTTCGCCGAGCACCTGGCGTCCGAAACCCCAGTCATACTTCTCGTTGCGCGAGTTGAAATTGTAATAGGCGTACTCGCCCTTGAGGCCGTTGAAGGCATGCGTGGTGGTGCGCAAGCCAAGCACGGGGCCGCCGCGATCGAGGTACGCGGTGAATTGCTTCATCCATGCATCGTTCGGCGCCAGAAAACGCAGGAAGAGAAACATCATGTCCGCATCCTTGAGCGCCTCGATGCCGGGTACATCCGAGGAACCCGCCTTGATGTGGCCGTTTTCATCGAGCCCAAAGAGCACGGTGCACTTGAAGCCATAGCGCTTGGCCAGGATGCGCGCGATGGCCGGGCAGGTTTCTTCGCCGCGATATTCGTGGTCGCTGGCGATGAAGACGATGTGCTTGCCCTTGCCGGGCCCTTCGGTGCCCACATAAACCAGCGGCCCGGCCACGGCGAAGGCGGTCAATTGAAGGAAGAGAGCGAGTACGATATGGATAGTTTTCATTTTTAAAATCAGATTATTTGAGTTGGAGAATGCCGAGCTTGCGGAAGTCGATCGCCATGTTGCGGTTGCCGTGCAGTTGAATTCCGATGGGGCCTTCCGAGATGGCCGAGTCGCTCTTGTAGGTCATCACCTTTTCGCCCTGCAACCACACGGTGTATTCCTTACCAATGGCCTGAATGCGCATCTGGTTCCAATCCTTTGCCTTCAGCAGCTTCTTGATATTCTTGGCCTCCACCGGATAGCCCTTACCGGGGATGTAGGGCGAGCAGGTCATGTCGCGCTTTAGTGAGCCACTGATGCCGATCTGAATCTGGTCTTTGTTGCGCACGTGCACGCCGCTGTCCACCACGCCTTCACCAAAGCGGAACTCCAGCTCCATCATGAAATTGCCATACGCCTTTTCCGTCCACAGCACTGAGCCCTTCTTTTTCGGGCCGCTTTGAATTTTCAAAACGCCATCAACCGCCTTATACCAGCCGGCCGCGTCATTGCCCGCGGGCACCTTCCAGCCAGAAAGATCCTTGCCGTTAAACAGCGGTTTCAAAACCGGCTCCGCCAAAGCCTCGCCGGCCAACCCGGCCCACAACAACACACCCAAAAGCTTGGAGTACATGCGCGCAGTGTGCCCGATCCCTTCCGCGAATCAAGCCCGCAGGCATTTTCCCCATTGACCCGCGTCGCCGGTCGGCTGACAATCGAGGTGTTATCATGAAAATGCCTTTGCTCCTTACCGCCCTGCTCGCTTTGGCCACCACCTTGCCGGCCCAGCAACCGCCCTATGACAACCCGCCCGACGTGAAGCCTCCTTGTTATCGGGTGCGGTTTGTGGCTTCGGATAAGCCGGGTGAATTGATTTTTCCCGTGCAATACACCGTGTGGATTCCGGCGGGTGTCAAAAAACTGCGCGGCGTGGTGGTGCATCAGCATGGGTGCGGCGAAGGCTCGTGCAAGTCCGGGCAGACGGGTGCGTTCGATTTGCACTGGCAGGCGCTCGCCAGGAAACACGACTGCGCTCTGCTCGCGCCGTCCTATGAACAACCGCAAAAGGCCGACTGCCAAATGTGGTGCGATCCACGCAATGGTTCCGCCAAGGCATTTCAGGAAGCGCTCGTGGAGCTGGGCAAACTCAGCGGACGCCCGGAGCTGGCCACAGTGCCGTGGGCGCTGTGGGGCCACAGCGGCGGCGGGCATTGGGCCGGCGGCATGGTGATGCTGCATCCGGAGCGCGTGGTTGCCGCGTGGCTGCGCTCGGGTGTGCCGTTGTTGGCGCCTAATCCGGACCGGCCCACCATCAAGCCGCATCAACTGCCCAAGGCGGCCCTCGGCGTGCCGATGTTGTGCAACCCAGGCACCAAAGAAGGCGTCACCGTTAAGACCGGCCGCTTCGCGCGAGTGTGGCCGGCCAATGAAACGTTTTTTCAAGCCGTGCGTGGCAAGGGCGGACTGCTCGGCGTGGCGGTGGATCCGTTATCCGCGCATGAATGCGGCAACCAACGCTACCTCGCCATCCCGTGGCTGGACGCCTGTCTCTCCGCGCGTTTGCCGGCACAGCCCGGCCAACCGCTCAAGCCTATGCCCACCAAGGACGCCTGGCTCGCGCCCTTGCTCGGTGTCACGGCGGTGCCGGCAGCGGCCTTGAAAGGGGATCAAACGAAAGCCGTCTGGCTGCCCAACAAAGCCGTGGCGCAGCAGTGGATGCAGTACACGCACGACACAAAGGTCATCGACACCACGCCACCGCCCTCGCCCAAGAACGTGAAGTGGACCGGCCGCACGCTTAGTTGGACGGCGGAGGCCGATCTGGAAAGCGGCATTTCGCACTTTATTATCATGGCCGGCAGCCGCCCCATCGCCACCGTGCCCGAGAACCCCAGCAACCGCTTCGGCCGTCCGCTTTTTCAGGGACTGCAATACAGTGACACCCCAACAATGCCGCTGGCCAAGATGGAATTCACTGCGAAAGACACCCTTCGGCTCACCAAGACCGCCTACCGAGTGGTGGCCGTGAACACGGCGGGGTTGCGGTCGAAGTAGGATCTCGGGCAACTCGCCAACACTCACTTCGTCGCGTAGCGACAGCTCACCAATAGCCGTGGGATTTAACCCACGGAAATGGCATCGCATAATTTAAGCGTCGCGTGAGCGACGCGCCGGGCTGTTGCACGCAAAACCGTGGGTTGAAACCCACGGCTAATTTTGACCGGTCGCTCCGCGACGCTTTGGTACGGCTGGTCCCATTCAACAAATGTCACATCGACACGGCGCTTGGGCTGCCATATAGTCCAGCCACACTTTGATTCGCACGCCATGAACCAATTGAACCGCAGAGAATTTGTCAAAACTTCCGCCGCAGTCAGCAGCTTTTTTGTGCTGCCTTCCGGGCTGCGGGCCAACTCACCCAATGGCCGGGTGTGCACCGCGCATATCGGCACCGGCGGCAAGGGACGGGTGGATACCGGCGAGCTGGTGAAGCACGAGCGCGTGCAGCCGGTGGGGTTTTGTGACGTGGACACCGCGCGCGGCATGGCCGACTCTTGGCTGTCCAAGCACAAGAGCGCGAAGTTTTTCAAGGACTATCGCGAGATGCTCGCGACGCTGGGCGACAAGGTGGACGTGGTGTCCATCTCCACGCCGGACCACACGCATTACCCGGCCACCATGGCGGCGATGCGGCTGGGCAAACACGTGTTCACGCAGAAACCGCTCACGCACAAGCTGGACGAGGCGCGGGAGTTGGCGGCGTTTGCGGCGGAGAAAAAGCTCACTACCCAAATGGGCATCCAAAACCAATCGCGGGCGCCATATCGGTTTACCCGCCACCACATCAAGGCGGGCATCATCGGCAAAATCAAAAAAGTTTATGTGTGGTCGTTTAAGAATTGGGGCTACGACGGCAAACCTTACGCGGAGAAATCACCCATCCCCGAGACGCTCGACTGGAATCTCTGGCTCGGTACGGCGCCCCAGCGGCATTTCACCTCGAAGGTGTATCACCCCGGCCAGTGGCGAAAGATTCTCGACTACGGCTGCGGCACGCTTGGTGACATGGGCATTCATATTTTTGACACACCCTTCAAGTCGCTCGACCTCACCGACCCGCTCTGGGTCGAGGCCGAATGCCGCGCGCCCAATGGCTTTGGGCATGCCGAGCAAAACAAGGTGCACTACGGCTTCAAGCCGACGAAATACACGACCAAGGATTTCACCTTCACCTGGTGGGACGGCGAAGGGGCTCCGCGCCACAATGGCAACCCGGACCTGATGCTGCCCAACGGTGACAAACTGCCCCGGCAGGGTGCGTTGTACGTCGGCGAAGGCGGACGCATGGTGCTGCCGCATTGCAACACGCCCACCTTTTATCCGAACTCGGTCCTAGATGGCGTGGACAAAAAGGCGTTCCAAAACGTCAATCATTACACGCAATTCCTCGACGCCATTGAGGGCAAGGACAAGACGCTGGCCGGCTTCGATTACGCCGGACCGTTGGCCGAGTCCCTTTGCCTCGGCGTCGTCGCCTGCCAATTCCCCGGCAAACGGCTGGAATGGGACGCGAAAAAAATGCGCGTCACCAACCTCGAACAGGCCAACCCACTGCTCGAAGGCAAATACCGGAAGTTTTAGGCGCTCTAACCGCTTGGTTTTCTGATGGACCGCGCTTAAGCCGTGGTCCCGGCCATGACGATGCCCCAGCAACCCATCACCATCACGGCCGCGGAAGTCATTGACCTTCGCGTGCCGACTTCGGACCAGATGCTGGGTTCGGATCCGTTCCATGTGGCGCCGGATTATTCATCGGCGGTGTTGCATCTGGAAACCGATGCCGGCCTACGGGGTGTTTCGGTGGTGTTCACCATCGGCGCGGGCACGGACTGGATGTGCCACGGCATCCGCGATCTCTGCCGGCTGGTGATCGGCACGCAGCTGGACGAGTTCACCACCGCACCCTTCAAGCTGTATCAACGCCTGATCGATCATCATCAACTGCGCTGGCTGCACGACGGTGTGTTTCGCATGGCCGCCGGTGCCGTGCTGAATGCCATGTGGGATCTGTGGGCCAAAACCCGCAATCAACCCCTGTGGAAACTGCTGGTGGATCTGGAACCGGAATTCGTCGCCGATTGCATCGACTGGCGCAATCTCGGTGATGCCCTCACGCGCGAAGAAGCCATCACCCTTCTTCAGGCGCGCCGGTCCAATGTTGCGCAACGCGAAACCGCCCTGACCAAGCGCGGCCCCAAGGCCTACTGCACGGCCGGTTGGCTGGGGCTGAGTGATGAGGAGATTCTCGCAACCATTCACAAACTACAGGCGGAAGGATTTGATGCCTTCAAACTTAAGGTCGGCCAGAATTCTGAACAGGATGTGCAGCGGATACGATTCATGCGCGAAGCGATCGGACCGGATTGTCAGTTGATGGTGGATGCCAACCAGTTCTGGGGTGTGGCCGAGGCCAAGCAACACGTTGAGCCCTACCGGCCGTTCAATCTGAAATGGGTGGAGGAACCCATCGCCCGCGACGATGTGCTGGGGTACGTGAATCTGGCCGAGACTTTCGCCGATGCTTCCTTTGATTTTGCCTGTGGCGAACAGGCCGCCTCGCCGGTGATCTTCAAGCAACTGCTCAAGAGCGGCGCCATTGGTTACTGCCAGATTGATGCCGTTCGCGTCGCAGGCGTGAATGACGTGATGGCGATCACTTTGATGGCCGCCAAGTACGGCGTGCCCGTTTGCCCCCACGGCGGCGGCATCGCCTTGTGCAACATGATTCAGCACTACGGCATGTGGGACCAGATTGCCGTGGCCGGACATTCAGACACACAACTCGTGGAGTACATAGATTTTCTTCAGGACGCCGTTGAGCATTCCGTGAAGGTCCGCGATGGTAGCTATGTGGCGCCCACAGCTCCCGGCTGGGGCTTGGAGTTCCGATCGGAATTCATTGCCCAACACCGTTTTCCCGATGGCGACGTCTGGATTGACCGTCCTACAGACAAAAAGGGCGTCCACTTCGAGGCGCGTTAACGCCCACATCTAAAGCTCGCGCCCGAAGGCAAATTAGCCGATCCTGAATCCGCTTTATGAAGCGTAGCGCGTTCATTTTATCCCTGCTCGGGTTCACCGGTTTTTTTTCGTTCATGGCAACCGCTATGGATGAAGCCACGCTGCGGGCGGACGCGCAGAAGGTCTTTAAAGAAAAAGTCGGCCCGTTCGTCAGAAAATACTGTGCGGGTTGCCACGGCAGCCGGGCCAAGGCGGGGATCAATTTGCAGTCGGCGCTCAAGAACCCCAGCGGCGAATCGGGGTCGCTGCATTTCAAGAAGGCGGCGGCCAATGTGAAGGTGCACGACATGCCGCCGGAGGATTCCTCAAAAAAACCGACCGACGCCGAGCGGCGGCAGTTCGTGGAGTGGATCGGCAAGCTCAAATACCTCGCGCCGCGCGATCCGGGGCCGTTCGTCATCCGCCGGCTCACCAAGACCGAATACGCCAACACCTTGCGCGATTTGTACGGCGTCGATTCCTCCGTTGCCGACAGCCTGCCTGATGAAGTGGTCGGCGAAGGGTTTCTCAATTCAATATCCGCGCTGCAATCAGAGCAATTCCTCGGCATCGCCAACAAGGTGGTCGCGCAAGTCCTGGCGCCGGAGGGCAAGGCGCCCACTGCCGTACAAAAACGTCTCTTCGGCGAGGCGCCACCCGAAGACGCCGACCTGCGCAAGGCGGCCCGCGTCGCCGCGAATTCACTGGCCCGGGATGCCTATCGACGGCCACCGACCGATGCAGAGCTGGATGTCCTCGTCGACGTCTACGACCTTGGCCGCGACAACAAGCTCAACCACACGGCGGCGCAGGGTTTGATGCTCAAGGCGGTGCTGGTCTCGCCGCAGTTTCTTTTCATCACACCCGCCGGTGAACCGGAATCGAAAGAGAACATCGTCCCGCTGGACGACTTTCAGTTGGCCTCGCGCCTCTCGTACCTGCTGTGGTCAGCCCCGCCCGACGCGGAGCTGGCCGCCTTGGCCGACAAGGGCGAACTGCACAAGCCCGGGGTGCTGCGGGCGCAGGTGGGGCGGCTGTTGCAGGATACGCGTGCGCGCGCATTGTTCGATGGCTTTGGCGCGCAGTGGTTGGGGATCAACAAATTGGACGGGCAGGTGTTCGACCCAAAACGATTCCCCCAAATGACACAGGCACTGCGGACGGCGATGATCGAAGAGGCCCGTTTATTTTTTGGCAGCATTGTAAGCGAAAACCAAAGCGTGGTGCAGTTCGTGAACAGCGATTACACGTTCCTCAATGAACCGCTCGCCAAGGTGTACGGGCTTGGGCAATCCGTGCGCGGGCCGAAAATGCGGCGGGTCAAGCTGACCAACCCCAACCGCGGCGGCATCCTCGGCATGCCGGCCACGCTGGCGACCACCTCGTTCCCCAACCGCACCAGCCCCGTGAATCGCGGCGTATGGGTGCTGGAACAGATTCTCGGCGAACGCATCCCGCCGCCGCCGGCCGACATTCCTGAACTCGGGGAGCAGGAGCACAAGGACGTGAAGGGCCTCACGCTGCGCCAGCTTACCGAACGACACCAATCGGAAGCGACCTGCCGCAATTGCCACAAGATTCTCGATCCCATCGGTTTCGGCTTGGAGAACTTTGACGCCATTGGCCGCTGGCGCGACAAGAACAACGAAGGCCTCCCCATAGATTCGGCGGGCCAACTGCCTGATGGAAAAAAGTTTTCGACTCCAGCCGAATTGAAGCGCCTCTTGGCTCAGCGCGAAGCCGACCTCGCCCGCAACCTCACCGAACGTCTGATGGCCTACGCGCTGGGCCGGCAGCTGGGAGGCTACGACGATGTTGTCATCGATCAAATAATGGTTAAGATCGCCAAGGAAAATTATCGCATGCGCGCCATCATCACCGAGGTCATCACCAGCTACCTGTTTACACACCGCAGAATCAAAGGATGAAAATGAAGAACCCGTCTCACATCGATCGACGCACCTTTCTCAAGGGCGCGGGCGTGACGCTCGCCCTGCCGTTTATGGATTCGCTGGCCTCGGCCGCCGCGCCGACCAAGCCGCCGGTGCGGCTGGCGTTCATGTACATGCCGCACGGCGTCATCATGGATCAGTTTTGGCCGAAGGATCAGGAGGCCTTCCTCAAGGCCCAGCCGCCCATTATCCGGTCGCTGAAGCCGATCATGGATCAGTGCCTGATGATGAAAGGCATCTCCGGCGTGCCGATCAACCCGTTCAACGGCGCGCCACACGCGCTGGAGCTGTCGACTTGGCTCACCGGACGGTTGCCGGAAGCCAATTCACGCGGCCGGATCAACATCGCCATTTCCGCCGACCAGATCATGGCCAACTACGTCGGCGCCCACACCCTGCTGCCGTCGCTCGAGTTGGCCACCATGCCGCAGACGTGGAAGGAAAATCAGGAAGGCCTGCACGAGGGTTACTACAACCACTGCAGCTACCGCTCCCCCACGCAACCCGTGCCGGCCGAGACCGATCCGCGCAACGTGTTGAACCGGCTCTTCGGCAAACGCGGCAAGGAAGGCAAGGTCACCCGGACCAACCCGCTCGACCGGCAGATGCTCGACCGCGTGCTCGGCGGCGCCCGCGACCTGCGCAAAACCTTGGCCAAGGTGGACCAGCAGAAGCTCGACGAATACCTCGACAGCGTGCGCTCGGTTGAACGCCGCATCGCCGCGATTGAAACCCGCCAGCAGGAGGCCGCCTTCGAGAAGAACGGCGTCGCTCCCTCCAAGCGCCACGCCACCGATTCGGCCCCCATTGAGGTGAAGATTCCCGAAGGCGACAAGCGCAGCAAATACATGCAGGTCATGTGCGACCTGACCGTGCTCGCGTTCCAGACCGACACCACCCGGGTCAGCACCTACGTCGGCTCGCGCCCCAACGGCGCATCCTATCCCGAGCTGGGTTTCAGCAACCAGCACCACTCGCAGACGCACTACGGCAGCGATCAGGAAAAGATCCGCAAGGTGGCGGCCATCAACCAGTTCAACGTCGATCAATTCGCCTACATGGTGAAGAAGATGCACGCGCTCAAGGAAGGCGACGGCACCCTGCTCGACAACTGCATCATGATGTGGGGCTCGGGCCTCGAGGACGGCAACAAGCACCGCCGCGACAACCTGCCCTTCATCCTCGCGGGCAAAGGTGGCGGCGCCCTCAAGACCGGCCGGTTCCTGTCCGGCGTCAAAGGCAACCAGGCCGACCTGCTCACCACCCTGCTCGCCTGCGTCGGCGTCCCGCTGGACCGCCCCATCGGCATCGCCACCCAGCAGATTGAAGCGATCAAGGCGTAAATGGCACGGAACATCTCCGTGGTTTACCCACCGCATCGCAGGCGAATCCTGCCGCAATGCGATTAGCCGCATCGCGTAGCAACCGAGAGCGGCCGCAAATGCGATTCACCGCATCGCGTAGCATCCGAGACTGGCCGTAAATGCGATTCGCCGCACCGCGAAGCATCCGAGACTGGCCGTAAATGCGATCCGCCGCATCGCGTAGCATCCGAGACTGGCCGCAAATGCGATTCGCCGCATCGCGTAGCGATGGCTCACCAATAGCCGTGGGTTTCAACCCACGGAAAAATAGCCCTTCCTAAAACACACTACGGCCGCCGGCCAACCACCAACAAAAAAACAAAAAAAAAAAAAAAA
>JAYQQG010000026.1:0-19066 GCA_038145765.1 Verrucomicrobiales bacterium | reverse complement strand
GCCCCTCCGCCAATTTGCCCCCCCCCTATATTGGGGGGGTCGCTACGCGACGCATCGTGTTTCCCTTTGGCCAAGACCGTGGGTTGAAACCCACGGCTATTATTGACCTGTCGCTCCGCGACGGTTGGGGATTCGAATGATGCACATGGTCATGAGCGTGTTAGCGGGAAAATCATGCTCGGTTCGTCAACCTCTAGGCTGGTCACGCGGCTGGTTTTGGCTGATGCTTGGCTCATCCTATGAAGCACTTTGCACCCCTTCTTTCGTTACTCCTCTCAATGCCCGCTTTAATTGCTGGGGATGCCATCAACATTCGCACTCAGGCCGAATGGGAAAAGGCCGTGGCCGATTCCAAAGGCGTGGCCATCAAGGATGGAGCCGTGGCGCCCACTGGCAAGGCGGGGCAACTCCGCACGCAGTTGCAGAAGTTTGAACAAAAGAAAAAGGCGACTTCATTGACGCTCACGCAATCGGCTATTTGGCAGAATTGGAATCCCATCCCGAACCTTGGCCCGGCGAACTTGGGCGATGCGCCGGTGCTGCTAACGGTGGGGCCGAAGAATTACTGGATGTTTGGCCGATACCGCGGCGCTAAAGGGCAGCCGGCGTTTAAACCGCAGAAGGCCAAGCTGGAGGGCTTCGATATGCCGCTGTTGACGACGCGTTATCCAAATCAGTTCAACGCGCCTGGCGGCCTCAAGCCCGGCAAGGGCGGTTATCACGCGTGGCAGAGTCGTGACATGAAAAACTGGGTGCATCACGGGCCGGTCACCGAGGGCTTTTCGCGCTGGGTGACCAGTGCGGAGTGGGTCGATGGCAAGGCGTACATTTATTACGACTTCCCGAACGATCAGGATCCGCACGTGTACGTGGATGACAATCTCTTCGACGGTCTGCCGGGCAAGAACATGGGCATTGCCGTGAAAGATCCCTCGCACGGATCGGACGCCGGTTTCATTCGTGATCTGCAGGGCAACATGCACGTGATCATCGAGGACTGGAGCCCGATCAATGCCAGCAAACGGTCGTGGGATTCGCCGCTGGCCGGCCACGCCGTCAGCCCGAATGGCCTGAACAGTTTCAAGTTTCTCAAACCCGCCATCGACAACCGCACCCAGCCCACCGGCAAGATCGCCACCTATAAGCATCCACACTGGCTCAAGGAAGATCCCAAGCGTTTCAAAACGAACGTCGCCAAATACGAAGTGCACGAGCCGAAACAGGAAGCCTACGGCGACTGGGCGGCCATTTGCATCGGGGGCCAGTATTATTTATTTGGCGACTACGACGAGGCCAACAGCCATCGCATGAGCGTCGGCTGGTTTACTTCGTCGTCGATCAATGAGCCGTTCAAGTGGTGCGACAAAATCGGCAACGGTCATCCCGATCCCGATGTCGCCTTCGCCGAGGGCCAATTTTACCTCGCCACCCAGCAGCGCACCGACTACGTCAGCCCCGGCCCGTGGGTGGAGAGCGTCAGCGCCCGCGTCGGCGTGGACACCACCAACGACGGCAAGGTCAACCAATGGACCGACTGGACCGAGGTCAAGGAGCACTACGACTACATCAAGGGTTTCTCCAAGCAAATCAAGCGCACGCCTGCGCAGCTGAATCTCGCCAAGCTTCCCGCCGGATACGCATTCCAAATTGAGTTAAAGCTCACCGACACCACCGCCAACAAATCCAAGCCCATCATTGAGAGCCTGCAGCTCAACCTCAAATAACCGCCGCCATGCATCGTCGTTTGTTTGCCTTCTTCGTCGCCTTAACGTTCAGCGTTTCCATTCAAGCGGAACGCAAAGATCGCCCCAATTTCGTCGTCATTTTCACCGACGATCAGGGCTATCAGGATATCGGCTGCTTTGGTTCACCGGATATCCGCACACCGCGGCTCGATGCAATGGCCAAGCAGGGCATGAAGTTCACGAGCTTTTACGCGCAACCCGTTTGCGGCCCGTCGCGCGCGGCGCTGATGACCGGCTGTTATCCCATGCGCGTGGCGGAGCGCGGTCACACCAAGCAGGTGCACCCCATTCTGCACCAGGACGAAATCACCATCGCCGAGGTATTGAAAACTCGGGGCTACGCCACCGGCTGTTTTGGCAAATGGGACTTGGCGAAGCATGCGCAGACCGGCTTTTTCATGGACCTCTTCCCGAAGCGACAGGGATTTGATTACTTTTACGGCACCCTCACCAGCAACGACCGCGTGGCGCACTTGTACCGCAACGAAAAACTGATCGAACCCAACTCCAACATGGCGACCCTGACGCGGCGTTACACCGATGAGGCCATTGCCTTTATCAAGAAACATCGTCAGCAACCGTTCTTTGTCTATCTCCCGCACACCATGCCCCACACCCGGTTGGATGCCTCGCCGCAATTCAAAGGCAAGAGCCCGCGCGGCTTGTATGGCGATGTCATTGAGGAAATCGATTTCAACGTCGGCCGCATACTGGACGCAATCCGGAAACTCAAACTGGCCGACCACACCTACGTGCTGTTCACCAGCGACAACGGCCCGTGGCTGATCAAAAACAAAGACCTCGCCGACGGCCGACTGCCGACTGATCACGGTGGATCTGCCGGTCCTTTGCGCAGCGGCAAGGTCTCCACCTTTGAAGGAGGCGTGCGCGTGCCGACCATTTTGTGGGGACCGAATCGCGTGCCCGCTGGAACAACCTGCGACACCATAGCCACAACCATGGACCTCCTCCCCACTTTCGCCGCATTGGCCGGGGCCAAACCTCCAGCGGATCGGGTCATTGATGGCGAAGATATTCGTCACCTTTTCCATGGCGATTTCGCAAAGGCCAATCCCGACAAGGCTTACTATTATTATCTGCGGGTCCATCTGCAGGCCGTGCGACAGGGCCAATGGAAGCTGCATCTGCCGCGCGCCAAGGAACCCATCGGGGCGGCGCCGTTCAGTCGGAACGCCCACATTGCCCCGGCCGATCGCATCGGTTTTGCCAAACCGTTCCTGATCGATCTGGAAAAGGATCTGGGAGAAACCACCGATGTCTCCGCGCAAAACCCCAAGGTCGTCCGTCGCCTGCTCGCTTTGGCGGAAGGTATGCGGAACGATCTCGGCGACTTTAATCGAGTCGGCAAAAACATGCGCTTTTTCGATCCGCTTGAACAACGCCCCTCCCAACTGCCCGTGCCCGCCCCGCGCAAATCGCGCTCCAAGAAGAAATGAAATTGCTCCAGCTAATCACCTTCCTCTGCTTTGGCCTCGGCTCAGTGCTTCATGCCGCCCAAAACGAACGCCCCAATATTCTGTTTCTGTTCACGGACGACCACGCGCTCAATGCACTGTCGGCTTATGGCGGACCTTTGGCGAAGATTGCGCCGACCCCGCATCTCGATCGCATCGCCAAAGAGGGCATGCTCTTTCGGCATTGTCTGGTTTCCAATTCCATTTGCGCCCCCTCGCGAGCGGTCATCTTAACCGGCAAACATTCCCACCTGAACGGGCAACGCACCAACAAGGACACTTTCGATGGCTCCCAGCAAACCGTCTCCAAACTCCTCCAACAGGCCGGCTATCAGACGGCCATCGTCGGTAAGTGGCATCTCAAATCCACTCCCACCGGATTTGATCACTTCGAGGTGCTCAAGGGTCAGGGCCAGTATTATAACCCGATGTTGATCACCAACGGCAAATCCGTGAAGCACACCGGATACACGACGGATATCATTACCGATCAGGCATTGAAATGGCTTCAGCAGCGCGACTCAAAAAAACCGTTCTTCCTGATGGCCCAGCACAAGGCGCCTCACGGCCGCTGGGAACCGGCGTTGCGGCACTTAAATACCTTTGAGGGCATCGACATCCCCGAGCCGCCGACGCTCTTTGATGATTTCACCGGCCGCACCGCCGCGCCGGCCAATCACGCCATGGGCATCGCCGATCACATGGGACCACACCGGTTGATGTTCCGTTACTCCAGCAAGTTTACTCAGGAACAATTCAAGATGTTTGACGGCCATTTCCGACCGCGCAATGAGGCCTTTGCCAAGTCCGGGCTCACCGGCAAGGCGCGCACGCGCTGGCATTATCAGCGTTACATCAAAAACTATCTGCGCTGCGTGAAGGCGGTGGATGAAAACGTGGGCCGCATGCTCAAGTATCTCGACGAAACGGGCTTAAGTAAAAACACCGTGGTCATCTACAGCTCCGATCAGGGCTTCTGGCTCGGCGAACACGGCTGGTTCGACAAACGGTGGATGTATGAGGAAAGCCTGCACACCCCCCTGCTCGTGCGCTGGCCCGGCCAAACTAAGCCCGGCAGCACCAACGCCAATCTGGTTTCCAATCTCGATTTCGCCCAGACGTTCCTCGACATCGCCGGCGCACCGCAGCCGAAGGATATGCAGGGCCGCTCGATCAAACCGATCCTGCGCGGCCAAACACCTGCTGACTGGCGGCGAACCCATTACTATCACTATTACGAGGCCGGCGGCCACGGGGTGCCGATCCATTATGGCGTGACCGATGGACGCTACAAACTCATCCGCTTCCCCGATCCGAAATTGAATGCGTGGGAATTCTTTGACCTCAAGATTGATC
Source organism: Verrucomicrobiales bacterium (assembly GCA_038145765.1). Lineage (GTDB taxonomy): Bacteria > Verrucomicrobiota > Verrucomicrobiia > Limisphaerales > UBA1100 > UBA1100. Next base: position 14,490 of record JAYQQG010000026.1, on the reverse strand, counting down.
CGCAGGAAATGAAAAGTCGCTTTACCGATCGGAAATACTCAAAGACCATCGCCGGCCTGAAACAAGAACTCACCCGCCTGCGCCGGCATTACCAAGTGAAAGACTGACAACGCATGAACCCCCAACATTCCATTCCATCCCTCAACGTCCTGACATCGCTGGGTCTCCTCACCATTTGTTTCGGAACACCACAACTGTCCGCTCAGGATGGTTCGGCGAACAAGCCGCGGGTGAATAATGAAAAACCCGGCAATCGCGGGCAGGTAAAGCGGGTGCATCCGCATGCGCTCAAGCTCATCCTGCGCGGCCAGAAGGCGGAGGCGATTGCGTATCTCGAGAAGACCGCAGAGTTTGGGGTCAACGACAAACACACCAAGCTGTTGCTCGACATCGCCAAGGGCAAACCGGACGCGTGGAAGTATGACGCCAAGACGTGGCCGTGGGAACGCGCGCTGCCCAACACGGCACTGAAGAAGGATGCGCCGAGCGACCGGTTCACCATCGCCTTTGGCGGCGGCTCCGGCTACGTGCCGGCCAATGAGCGCGTGTGGAACACCATCGGCGCGATTGATCCGCGCGCGATTTTGCTGCTCGGTGATAATGTTTATATCGATGATCCCGAAACGCCTGAGATGCAGCGGTTCCATTATTACCGCCGCCAAAGTCAGCCGGAATGGATAAAGCTCGCCAAGCAGGTGCCGATCTACGGCATCTGGGATGACCACGACTTCACGACCAACGACGGCTGGGGCGGGCCCGATATCGAAAAGCCCAAGTGGAAGCGCGAGGTCTGGGAGATTTTTAAGGAAAACTACGACAACCCCTACTACGGTGGGGGTGACAAGCAGCCCGGTTGTTGGTTCGATTTCTGGATTGGCAAGGTGCACTTCGTGCTCATCGACGGCCGCTACTATCGCGAGTCGCCGCGCAGCAAGGAGCACCCCTCCATGCTCGGCCCGGCGCAATTGAAGTGGCTCCGGCAAACTCTCAAAAAGCCTGCCGCTTTCACCGTGCTGTGCACCAACGTCCCCATGACCCCCAAGGTGAAGCCGGGCTCAAAGGACACGTGGGACGGTTTCGCCGCCGAGCGTCAAAAGATTTTTCAGTTTATCGCCGATCAAAAAATCCCCGGCGTCATTATCCTCTCCGCCGACCGGCATCGGTCCGACGCTTACAAAATCGATACCGGCATCGACGGCATGTATCCGCTCTACGAATGGCAATCCTCGCGCCTAACCAACCAGCACGTGCACGGCCTCATCAAGCACTCGCTCTTCGGCTACAACGAAAAGCAATCGTTCGGCCGCGTGGATTTTGATCTCAAGGCCGCCGATCCGACCGTCAAGTACACCATCATCAACATTGACGGCAAACCCATCCACAACCTCACCGTCAAGCGCAGCGAACTGCAGTTCAAATAAGCCAACCCTTTTTCAATCATGAAACTCAAATTCATCCTCGCCGCGCTTTTGTTGGGCGCGTTGATCGTGCACGCCAACGACCGGCCCAACGTCATTTTGATCATGGCCGATGATATGGGCTATGAAGCGTTGTCCGTTAATGGCAGCGAATCCTGTAAATCGCCCAACCTCGACAAGCTCGCCGCGCAAGGTGTGCGCTTCACCAACTGTTTCTCCAACCCCATTTGCACGCCGTCACGCGCGAAGATCATGACCGGCCAGTACAATGTCCGGAACTACGTGAAGTTCGGCTGGCTGGACCGCGAGCAGACCACCTTCGCCCATCAGCTTAAGGCCGCCGGCTACGCGACCGCCATTGCTGGCAAATGGCAACTTGGGAAGGATAAGGATTCACCGCAACATTTCGGCTTCCAGCAATCCTGCCTCTGGCAACACACACGCAGCGGACGTTCCCAGAATGGTGGCAAACGCATCGATCGGCGTTTCGTGAATCCGTTGCTGGAGATCAACGGTGTGGAGAAGGATTTCACCAACGGCGAATACGGTCCGCAGGTCTGCACCGACTTCATCTGCGACTTCATCGACACTAACAAGAAGAAGCCGTTCCTCGTCTACTACCCGATGATCCTCACCCATTGCCCCTTCGACCCCACACCGGACTCCACCGACTGGGATCCCAAACGGCTCGGGTCCACCACCTACAAGGGCGACCGCGAAGATCCTCAGCGTCACTTCGTCGACATGGTTGCTTACGCCGACAAGGCGGTCGGGCAGATTGTGGCACAACTCGAAAAATCCGGGGTGCGCGACAACACGCTGATCATCTTTACCGGCGACAACGGCACCGACAAACCCATTGTCACCCCGTGGAACGGCACCAAGGTTGTCGGCGGCAAAGGCACCATGAGCGACACCGGCACGCGCGTCCCACTCATCGCCAGTTGGCCCGCCGGCATCCAAAAGCCCGGGCGCGTGGTTGATGATCTCGTGGAGTTCACCGACATGTTCCCGACCCTCTGCGAAGTCACCGGCGCCAAGCTGCCAAAGAACCATCCCGCCGACGGCGCCAGCATCGTCCCCGTGCTCCAAAACAAAGCCGAGACCCGCACGAAGGACTGGATTTACATCTGGTATCGAAAACAAGTCATGGTGAGAAACAAACAATACTCACTGGTCGCCAATCAGGATGGCACCGGAGCCGCCCTCACTCGCTACAAGGGTTCCTTTGATGGCAAACAATTAAAAGATGATAAGCTCACCAAGACCGAACGCGCATTGAAAGCGCAGTTCGAAGCCATGATCGCCGAACTGGCCAAGACCCGCCTCACCACCGCCAGCGAGGAAGGCCGCAAACAAGGGCTAAAGAATAAGACCAACCGGTAAAAAGATTATCAGTCAAAAATCACTGCAGTGAAATCGTTGCACCGCAACGAAAACCAAATTTGCGGCGCCAAATACCGTTTGATTTGGTCTCGGGATCAAGAGATTCTATTAAACTTGGAGAAGGATATGACCAACCTGGATAATGTCGCCCCAAGCCACCCCAAAATTGTCGCAACCATGAAAGCCGAATATGAAAAGTGGTGGAGACCCGCCAATTCGGCGACAGCACCCGCGAGCTGAACGAGATTCGGCAGGCGTAATTAACGCGTCACCAGATCGGAAATCCCGGTATCCCACTTCAACGTGGCCACCTTGGTAAGCCCGCCTTGGCCGGTGATGCGGTATGCCGTCAACGTCGCGCCAGTGGTGGCCGTCACCAATAGATATTTTCCATCCGGCGACAAGGCAAAGCCCCACGGGATTTTATCGGCATCGGCCAGGCCCAGGAATTCCGCGTGTCCATTGGCCAGCACCCGATAACGACTGATCTTGTCGAATTCCTGCCGATGCCCGCGCAGACCGCCGAAGAGATATTTACCGTCCGGCGTGATCACCAGATCCGAGGCGCATAAATCCGGAACGGATTGGCCCACCCCATGCGGGTCAGCAGTAAAACACAAACAAGGAAGAGCAGTTTTTTCATGATGGATGTTGGGAATAAGAATTAGCGTTTCAAGTATTTGTTAAAGAATTCGAGCGTGATCTTCTTGGCCTCCGGCGAAATAAACTGGGGTCCACCATGTCCGGCGCCCTCAAGTTCCAGCAGCGTGGATTCCACTCCATGCGCCTTGAGCTTGGCATGCAGTTTCTGGCTCTGAACCAGCGGCACGCCCTTGTCCGCTGTGCCATGCATGATGAGAAAAGGCGCATCACCGCGGCTCACATGGTCCAGCGCACTGGCATCTTTGGCGAGCCGGGGCACATCGCGCACCGTGGCACCGAGCAGCTTGGCGCCGTTGGATTTTGCAATATCCGCCTCTGTCCGGCCATTGCCCACATTGTTCGGCGGCATCGTCAATAGTTCACTCGGACCATACCAATCCATGACCGCCTGCACGCGGCTGGAGGTGATTTCCTTGCCGGGAAAAGTGCGCGTGCCCATCAGTGCCACCAGATGTCCGCCGGCCGAGGTCCCCCAGCAACCCACCCGTTCGCCGTCGAGATGGAATCGCTTGGCATTGTCCCGCACCCAACGCACAGCGGCGTAGCAGTCATTGATCTGGTCCGGCCACTGCCCCTGATCGGTGAGACGGTAATTGATCGATACGATGGCGAACCCATGAGGCACCATCCACGCGCCGCGCCGACCGCGATCTTTGTTACCGTTCTTCCAGCCGCCACCGTGTACAAACACAATCACCGGCACCGGTTTCTTGGACGCCTTGGGACGATACAAATCCAGCTTCAAGGAAATCCCGTTCGGCGTGGCGTACTCGACGTCCTTCAGCACCTCCACCGAGGCCGGCAGCTTGGGTTGTGGTTTCTTATTCGTAGCTTGGGCGAAAACGGGTGTGGCGAATCCAAAGCAGCACGCAAGAAGAATCATTAACGTCAATTTCATGATGTGAGGATGGAGCGGAGGATTACAAAAACGCCGCACCCTCACAAGCGCAGAGCCTTACGGGGCAGGAACGAATTCCCCAAAGGGGCGGTTCTCAAACTGCTTTAAGGCCCTCAGCAACTGCGCCTTCATTTGCTGCACCACCAGGGGATGGCGCTCGTACACATTCTGCATCTCTTCCGCATCGCTCTTGAGGTGGAACAGTTGATCCGACTCGAAGTAATGTGGATTTTCACGGGAAGCATAATGACCTAGATGACCATTGCGTGTGAGGTACGGCCGCTTCAGGGTGGCACCATCGAATCCCTTGAAAGTCGCTCCGCGATCTATTCTTTCCTGCAACTTCTTCGGATAACGCACGGCGATGTATTTCCAGTCCTGCGTTTTCACCATCCGTGAATGCCCTAACTCCCCAAACAAAACCTCTCGGACAGGGCTACGATCTCCAAAAATTTGCGGAGCAAAACTGACCCCATCCATCACATAATCTTTCGGCGTCTGAATACCGCATAAATCCAGGATTGTCGGAGCTAAATCAATATTGGCCAGCATTCCCTTATATCGTGAGCCAGCCTTAATGCGGCCGGGCCATTGAAGGAACATGGGCACACGCAGACCAAAATCATACAGCGTCGCTTTTCCATGCCGCCACGAACCATGATCGGAGGTGAATATAATAAGAGTATCCCGTTCCATGCCAAGTTCGCGCACCTTATCAATCAACGCCCCCACACCGTCATCCAGCCACAATGCGAACGCTTTATTGTCCGCAAAACCGGCGGCCCGATTACGCCGTAAAACATCTGCGCGTGATGGCAGAATATCAAATCCTTCAGGCATGAATCCTTCTCCAGTTAACCTCGGATCCGCCTCGAGCGAAAATCGATTGGCCCACGGTGCCGGGCCGTGGTGCAATGTGGTCGAAAAGTAGAGAAAGAATGGCTTCCGCTTGTCGCTCACGTCCTCAGGTTTTTGCGCCTCCAAAAATTGAAGTGCCTTACTAACAGTCCAATCAAGATTATGCACGTTGAGGGCGGCATTTTGGAGTTCCTTAAGATTCGCGGCATAGACTCCATCGACATAATCAAATCCATAGGGTTTGATCGCTTCACACCAGCGGCGGTGATTGCGTCGCATCTTCGCATTCACCACGGGATCTCGGGGATCCGCATCAACTGGATAACTTTCCAGCCCAGCATCCTCCCAGCGACCATGAAACCAATGATGATTTACCACATGGCTCTTGCCAACAAACCCAGTTTGATAGCCGTGCTTTTGTAACAGCTTGGCCAGATTCCAGCCTTCTAATTCAAGTTCACCAATATTCTCCACCTGAGTTTGATCGCCCGGCGGGTGTTCAGCCATAAAACGAGGTGCCTTGCACCGCCCGGCATATCGGCCCGTGAGGAAACTATAGCGTGACGGTGAGCATACCGTGGAAGTCACGTTGAAATCGGTGAGCTGCATGCCTTCCTTCGCCATGCGATCCAACCGTGGCGTATGCACCTTGCCTCCTAGAAAACCAATGGAGTCCCAGCTCTGATCATCCGTTAGAATAAAAACCACATTGGGCGGAGTTGTGCGTTCTGCCAACACCACACCGGCAAGGCACAGGAACCAAAGAAAAGTGCGTATCATGGATTGAGTTGTTTTAGCTCCATCTAACTGTGTTTCATTTGAAAATTCGAAATGCGACTTCATTAGCAGCGATCACCACGTAGTCGTCAATCCTCAAGCATTCAGGAAAGGCATTAAAAGGCTTTCCCCGCTCAAACTACCCTTGTAAAAGCAGCCGATGAAACTCCCTTACGCGATCGTTTTCACCCTGGGATTTAGTTGGGTCACGTTGTCAGTAGCGGATCAGGGAAAACTGATTTTCCATGATGATTTTAACCGATCCGAATCGCAGGAGAAAACCGATGAACCGGGTAATGGCTGGAGCACAAACAGCGACAAGCGCGCCAAAGGGGACAAACAAGTCGATCTCAAAGACGGCACCCTGCGCATCTTCATCAGCCCGCGCGCAGACCACGCCGTTTCCGTCACGCATCCCGCCGAATTTACCGATGGCACGGTGGCGTTGCGGTTTCAATTCGAAAATCCAAAAGACAGTCTCGGCCTGAATTTTGCCGACTTACAATTTAAAGAGGTCCACGCTGGCCACCTGTTTGTCACCCGCCTCTATCGCGATCGCGTGGAATTGACGGATCTCAAGACCGGTAACATGCGCCTCGACATCCGCACGGCCCGCAAGGCCAAGCAACCGTTGAACGACGAACAAAAGAAGGCCTTGATCGGCAAAACGGTGCGTTTTCCGCATCAACTCGCCATCGGCCAATGGCACGAGGTGCGGGTCCTTGTCATCGGCGATCAACTCAGTCTCCAGCTGAACGGCAAGCTGATCGGTAAGCTGAAATCCCCCGGCATCGCACATCCCACCAAACGCACCCTGCGCCTCTCTGTCCCGCGACAGGTGGTCGTGGATGACGTCCGAATTTGGCGGCGATAATCTTCCTGCTCTGCAACGAGGCTACTTTCGGTAATCCTTCCCTGACCAACTAGCCAACACCGAGCGTTGCCATGCTTCGAGTGCCTTTTTCATTTGATCGACGCGTTGCGGTTCAATTTGGCTCAGGTCTTTCGCTTCCATCGGATCGTGAACTAGATGGTACAACTCAAAAGTTATTTTACGATTTTTCTCCACACGATGCAGCTTCCACGGCCAATCGTTCCAGGCAGCATGCCCACGCAGGGCGTCCTCGCCGAAGGTGGGGAATTCATTCACGTTCTTGAGCACCCGGTTCGGGAACGGGTTGGGTTGTCCGGCTTGTTTGGCTTCCAAGAGGGCCTTGATGATCCGGTCATTCCAAGTGCTCTGGCCCGCAGTATGGCCAAACCAAAATCCCATCGGCGGTCGTTGCATTTGTTTGCCGGCCAACACAGGGGCCAAATCGATTCCATCCAAAATGGGTTGATGACCGACCTTGGCCTGGGTCAGGGCGACCAGTGTGGGATACAGGTCGGAGGTAAACGCCGGCGTGTCAATGGTGGCCGATTGGTAACGAGCCGGCCACTCCATGACGGCGGGAACACGCAAGCCGCCCTCATAGATACTGCCTTTTTTGGCCCGGCCGCCTGAAGATTCCGCAACCAACCCACCGTTATCGCTGCAATAAAACAGCAGCGTGTTATTGGCGATCCCCAGTTGGCGCAGGCTCCGGCGCAATTTGCCGATTTGCTGATCCAGCAGTGTGATCTCGCGAAAGTAGCCAGGCTTCTTGGTATCCTTATCGTTGTAAAGCGTGGCGGCATTCGGCAGACCCTGCGGCAATTCCGCCTGCGGATCGTGAGGTGATGGGAACCAAGTCACGGCAAAGATCGGTTTGTCCCCTTTCGCGTGTTTTTCCAGAAACTCGATCGTGGCATCCATGCTAATCACCGAGCCGGGGCCTTGGTATTGTTTGTAAACCCCGTTGCGACTCAGGTACGGATTGTTGTCGAAGAAATTCAATCCCGACAGCCATTCATCAAATCCCGCCCCGCCAGGACTGGTGGGACTGTTCGGTTGTACCGAGCCAATGTGCCATTTACCGAAATGGCCGGTGACATATCCGGCACTCTTGAGTGCCTCGGCAATCGTGGTCTCATGCGGACGCAGATAATGCCCATGATTGGGTACGTTCACGCGGAACGGATGACGACCGGTCATCACGCTGGCGCGCGTCGGCGAACACACAGGCGCACTGGCGTAAAACCGGTTGAACACCACACCCGCCTTGGCCATCGCGTCCAAATGCGGCGTCTTCACAAACGGGTGCCCCGTGAAACCGGTATCGCCGTAGCCATGATCGTCGGCCATCACCAGCACGATGTGGGGGCGGGATTCCGCGACCGCCGGAACGGATAAACCCAACAGCAACAGGGAAAGCATCAATCGTTTCATGGTCAAATCCGTGCCGGCTTGGGTCGTTCTCCCGAGATCATTCTTTACCGTATACCGGCGGCTTCCAGTCCTTGGGCAGGCGACCTTGCGGGCGGACGCCCAGAGAACCGGCGGGAATCGGACGATCCTTTGGCTGCAGCAACGGCAGGTTGTCCGGCAGATGCTTGATGCGGAAGTTTTTATATTCCACTTTCATGGGGGGCCCCTTGTGCACCTGCACGGCCAGCACGCCATCGAGCGAACGGCCTTTCGGATCAAAGTCAATGAGATCCGCGGTCGGATGCCCGTCGATCCAGTGCTGGATATGATTGCCCCGTACTAGGACACGGTATTCGTGCCATTCATCTGCGGGAAATTCCTTCACTGGCATTTGGCCAACGATCCAGGAACGGCCCATTTCATCGACAATCACCTTTTCACCGGTGTGCGCCAGAATGCGCCGGCCTTTTTCTTCATAAAGCATGCCATTGTAGTTTGGATTCTTGGCCACCACATCGCACTGGTAACCCGAAGCGGCATAGAGACCGAGATCCGGTCGCATGCGGCTGCGATATTGGATGCCGCTGTTACCCCCGGCCGTCAGGCGCACCTGCACGCGCAGATCAAAGTTGCGCACAGTGGAGCCTTTCCAGGTGAGAAAAGAATTCGCCTCCAGTGTGCCGTCGGTAGTACCTGTGATCACACCGTTTTTTGTCGACCAATATTTCTTGTCTCCCGCCCAAGCGCGCAGGTTGGAAAGGTTGACGAATCCATCCGCCCCCGGCCGCACACTTACCGCCGCGGAGGCTTCCGGGTGTGGCGGTGTGGATTTACTGAAACCACCCAGCGGATTGAGCGGGCCGCCGAGTTCCTTGACCCGCGCATCCGTCCGCGCCCGCATGGCCTGGAGCACATCGGCGTGACCGGGATCCTGGGCAAGGTTTTTGAGTTCGTCCGGATCGTTCTTCAGGTCATGGAGAAACTCGTGATTGTCGTTGTCAAAATAGCGCACATATTTGAACCGCTCATTGCGCAACCCCTCAAAGGCCGGGATACGGCTGCGCACGGCGAAGTGTTCGTGATAGGTTTCCGACCGCCATCCGTTCGGCTTGCCGCCTTCCACCACCGGCTTGAGACTGTGGCCTTGGTAACGTTCCGGAATCTTCACGCCGGCCCAATCGAGAAAGGTCGCCGGCAGGTCCAGGTTAAGCGCGGAGGCATTCGTCACCTGTCCACGTTGTTTGGCCGGCACCCGCGGATCACTAATGATCAACGGCACCCGCAGGGCATCCTCGTAGTGCGACCATTTGCCGGCAAAGCCCCGGTTCCCCATGAAGAATCCGTTGTCCGCGGAATAAACGATGATGGTGTTTTCGGCGAGCCCGGCCTCTTCCAGCGCCTTGAGAAACCGGCCGATGGCGTTGTCAATGCCACTGACCATGCGCAGATAGGCGCGCATGTTGGTGCGATATTTTTCATCGGTATTCCAACGCCAGAAAAAGCGTTCCCGCGTAATGGAGGTCTTCAGGAAATCCGGCTGGGCGTCAAAAATGGCCGGATCATTCAGGCGAGGCGGTGCGATGTCATTGCTCTCATACAATCCATCCACCGCGCGCGGCCATGGGAAATGCCCGATGCCCGGGCGCCGGTCGCTGTCCTCGGCGTGACAGGCATTAAACCACATGTTCACCGCAAACGGTTTGCCTTTCGGTTGGTTTTTGATGAACTCGATCCCACGATCCACGATGATTTCAGTCTCATGCCGCAGTGAACCATCCGGCTGGCGCTTATAAAACGGATTACGTCCCACCGCCTCGAACACATCGAAATGTGCCGACGGCTGAAATCCGCGCGGCATTTTTGCGTGCCATTTACCGAAGAAGCCCGTGCGGTAGCCGTTGGCCCGCAGCAGATCCGAATACAACTCCTTCACCGCCTCCGGCGTGGCCTGATCCGGGACGGCTTTCATGCCAAAAGTCCGGCCCACCAAACCGCTGAGAATCGTGGTGCGACTGACCCAACAGATCGCCTGGCTCACGTGCGCATTGGAAAAGCGTGTGCCCTGCTGGGCCAACCGGTCGAGATGCGGAGTTTGCGCCAGCGGATGTCCGTAACAGCCCAGCGAACTGGATGTTTGGTCATCGGCAAAAAAGAAAACAATGTTCGGTTGCGGGGCCGCCTGGGCCGCCGAGATCAGGCCACTTGCGAGTGCCAGTGTGTAAATCAGTTTCATTTTATTATTTCAAAGTGGAAGGCTTGGGCATGGCGTTGACGAACGGCGCCTTGGTACGGCGTAATTCCGCTGAGGTCTGCTCTCGCATCGCTGCCAATCGCTTGGCATAACGCCGCTTGAGCGCCAAGTTGTTCAGCTCATCATGATCCTTGTGCATGTCGTACAATTCCTCCACCTCGCCATCGATGAGGTTGCGGACGTACTTGTAACGGCTGTCGGCGAGCATCACGTACCAAGGCACGCCGGGGCCGTGGTAGAGCGCGGGGTCGTCCTTGGCCGGAATTTTTGCGGTCTTTGAACCGTAATATTTGCCGGTGTGCACGAGCAAGGCGGGCGACTTGCGCTGGGCCTTGGGGTTTTCGAGCAACGGACTGAGGTCTTCGCCGTGCATTTTCCAGGGTAGCTCCAAACCCGCTTGCGCGAAGAAGGTCGGCGGGATGTCCACGCCACTGACGGGCTCGGTTATCACGCGGCCGGCCGTCTTGGCGGCGGCTTTGCCGGGCAGGCGAATGATGAAGGGCGCGGCCACGGTGGCGTGGTACGGGCCGACCTTCGACTTAAAGCCATGCTGGCCCCAGGCAAAGCCCTGGTCCGAGGTGAAAACGATCAGCGTGTTCTCGTCCTGCCCACTGTCTTTCAGCGCCTTGAGCAAACGGCCGACGCCTTCGTCGATGGCCACCACGCCCTCGTGGTATTGCTGAATCCAATCGCGCAACGGTCGCCCGGGCAGATCCTTCATGCCCACCGGCCCCAGCTCGCGCACTTTCCGCTCCACCGGAATGCCTTTCTTGGGCTCCCAGTGCTCCATCTTTTGAACGTACTCAGGTTTGCCCGGGCGCGGCGGGTAAACATCCTTCGGCACCGGCGGCTGGCCGGCCTTGTAATTGCCCTTGTGCCGGTCGGCCGGCGTGAAAGGTCCGTGCACGGCGCCGTAGCAGAGCCACAGATACCACGGCTTCTTTTTGTCCGCGCGGCCTTTGCCGTTGATGAACTCAATGGCCCAGTCGGTGTAATTGTCGGTGGTGTAACCCTTGACCATCTTGGGTTTGCCGCCGTTGAATTCGGTGAGTTGATCGTAATAATAGTTGGGCGAGTTCTCGACGTACTTGGGCCGGTTCCAGATGATTTGATAATCCCAATCGCGCCCGAAACCGCCGTCCACGCCCGTGTGCCATTTGCCGATCTGCGCGGTCACATAGCCGTGCTTGCGAAAGACCGCCGGCCAAAACGGACACTTGTCCGCATCATACGCGCTGCCCGGATACTTGCCCTCCATGCGCATGGATTCCACACCGTGCTGGTGATGCCCCGTGAGCATCGTCGCGCGCGACGGCATGCACCATGTGCCGATGTACGCCCGCGAAAACCGCACGCCCGACTTGGCCAACGCGTCGATGTTCGGCGTCTTCACAAAATCAAACGCATCCTCATAACAGCTCACCGTGCGCGTGGACTGGTCGTCGGTGTATATGAACAAAATGTTCGGCCGCTCCGCCGCCGCCAAGGGCAGCGCGAGAACTATCGCAGTGATTGCTAGAATTGATTTCATACTTACTTTTTCTTGGAATTATTCTTGGGCTTCTTCTTGCGACCGCCACCTTGTCGCTCGCTGGCTTTCAACTCCGTCTCCACCCCTTCGTCACCCTGCGCCTTCATCCACGCCTCCAGCTTGCCACGCAGGCGCTTAATGTGCGCTTCGCTGCCGGATTGACCGGCGATGTTGTTCATCTCCAGCGGATCGTTTTGCAAATCATACAACTCCACCGCCGGCCGGTGATGATAGGCGTTCACCAACCGCTTGGCCGTCGCATCGCCCGCCGCGGCCTTGGCGACCATCGATTGGAAGAGCGGCATCTTGGTGCAGGCGTTGGTGAATTTGCTTTTGTGGTTCAGGTTGAGAATGAGTTTGTAACGCTCCTCCCGCACCGACCGAATGGCGTAGGCGTCGGTGCCATTGATGATGCCGCGCGTGGTCATAATGCCGAACACCTGTTCCTTGTGGCGATCCGCCTTACCGAGCAGCACCGGCAAAAAGCTCCGGCCATCCACCGGCGCCACCGGATGGCCGCCGGCTGCGTCGATGAAGGTGGGCGTCATGTCCACGTACTCCACCATCGCGTCGGTCACGCTGCCGGCCTTCACCTTGCCGGGCCAGCGCACGATCATCGCCGACTGCAGCCCGTGATCGTAGCAGGTCCACTTGGCAAAAGGAAACGCGTTGCCCTGTTCGCTCACCACCATCACGATCGTGTTGTCGGCCAATTTGTGTTTCTCGAGCAGCGCCAAAATCTCGCCCACCTGCGAATCGTAATAGGTGATCTCCGCAAGGTACCTTGAGAAATCCTCGCGCACCCGCGGCGTGTCCACAATGTACGGAGGCAGCTTCACCTTAACCGGCGGATACGCCGAGGCATCGCCCTTGTCCCACGGCGTGTGCGGTTCGTTGGAGCAGGCAAACAGGCAGAACGGCTTGCCGCTTTTGCCTCCCTTCGCCGTCTCGGCAAACAGCCGGTCGATGTATTTCATGTCCGGATTCTTGCCGCCCGTGTTTTCAAACGGAAACACCGTGCGCGGGTTGATGTGCGTCTTGCCCGTCTGCGTCACGCGATAGCCCAGCGGCCGGAGATGATGCACGATGCTTTTCACGTGCGGATACGCGCGTGTGTGGTTCGGCCACGCCCCGCTCTTCACCGGGTACAGGCCCGTGTAAATGTTATGCCTCGTCGGCGAACACATCGGTGCCGCCTGAAAACACCGCTCAAACTTCATCCCCTGCGCCGCCAGCCGGTCAATATGCGGCGTCTTCGCCTGCCCGCCATAACACCCGATATCCCGAAACGTGCAATCATCGGCAATGATAAACACCATGTTCGGCTTGGCGGCCCACAAGGAAATGCTCTCGAGCAGTGAAAGCAGAATAAGAAAACGACCAACAACATTCATGGGAACGGGCTCAGACTGCGGTGAAACGGCGGTTGAGGCAAACCTTTCGTGTCAGTCAATATTAGGCGTTTTTTACGATCAAAATCAAAAGCAGTTCCAGCGTCGCCGCTAAAGTTACGCCAACCACCCAGCATGCAACCACCATCGAAACCAGCCCCAATCCAGAAAACAGCAAGTTGCGAATCGATTGTTTTTGTTCACTCACACAACGGTGCTCAAACTGCCAAACCCAAAGTCCGAGGAGCATCAGCCAGAGATACCAATATTTTAGAAGAATCTCACCCGTCTGAATCCCCGTCTGAAAATATCGGGGGATCGCCATTCCCGCATCCTGATACATGGCATTAATCTTGGGCACGATAAACACCATATCGAACACCAGCACGCCCACCGGCACAGCACTAAAGAGCGTGAGGCTTGCCAACAACAACCCGTTCCATTGCCTGCCCGTCATACCGCCCACGAACATAAAGAGTTTCACTTGTGGGCGCAATCGCTCAAACCACAGGTGTTCAACAGGTCCCGTCACATGGGGGCAATCCGCTCGGAACCGACATCAGTGGTGAGCAGGACATGGGCATCAAAACTTTCGGCGAGTAACTGGTTTTTCACCTCGGCGTGAGCGGGATCATCCCAAAGATTTTCATGTTCCCACGGATCGTTTTCCAGATCAAATAATTCACCCACACCTTTGCCGTGGTACACGCACAGCTTGTGGGTGCGGGTACGGTGCATGGTGGCATAGGTGCCACTGCCGCCCGTGAAGTGCGGGTCCAGTGCATCGAAATATTCGCTGCGCACAAAGTTGCGATGCGCATTATTCAAGTCAGCCCCTTCCAAAATCGGCCGCAGGCTCGCGCCCTGAAAATAATCCGGCAACTCCACACCGGCTAAGTCCAGCAAGGTGGCTGAGAGATCGAGTAGTTCCACCAAGGCATCGCTCTGCAAATCCGCCGCAAATCGACCCGGCCATGAAAAGATCAGTGGCACGCGCACCAACCCTTCGTAAAACCGGCAGCCTTTGTAC
>JAYQQG010000025.1:0-30322 GCA_038145765.1 Verrucomicrobiales bacterium | reverse complement strand
GTACCGGGGATGGCGGTGCCGGGCGGAGTGCCAGGGATGGCGGTGCCAGGCGGAGTACCGGGGATGGCGGTGCCAGGCGGAGTACCGGGAATGGCGGTGCCGGGAGCAGGCACGCCGGGTTTGCCGGGGACAGTGACACCCGGGGGGCAACAGGTTCAAGGGTTGCAAAACTTAAACCCACAAGTGAGGCGAGTGCCGATTTGGGATCCGACCCGTGGCCCCATGCCTCCGATGATGGCGATCCAATTATTAACGGGCAACGGCTTTACAGCTCGTTCTTATTACAACGGAGTGCCTGATCTGTCATCCCGCGAAGCCGGCCAAGTTCGCAATCGGGATGTCATTAAAAAGAAGCTGCAAACAATCAAGCTGCCGCCGATGGGCCAGGACGGGAAGGGGTTTGATGGGATGAATATGAGCGCAGTGCTCAAGCTATTGGAGGCAGAAATCAAGAAATTCGATCCGGCGGGCACAGGGATTTCCCTTGTAATCAATCCTTACATTGACCCAGGCGGAGCGGCGATTGCCCCGACTCCGGCTCCTGGAGGAGGTGCCGGTCCTATGGGGCCCGGGGGCGGCATGACGATTGACCCGGTGACTGGTCTGCCGGTCGGTGGGGGCGGCGCGGGCCCGGTGGGGGGAGCTCCGGCGATTGATCCGGTGACTGGTTTACCCATTAGCACGGGGGCACCTGGAGCTGCTCCAGGATTGCCCGGCGCGGCCCCTGGTTTACCCGGCGCAGGGGTTCCCGGTGGCCTTCCGGGAGCAGGATTGCCAGGCATGGCAGGCGGGCTCCCCGGTATGGGCGGTGGTTTGCCTGGTATGGGCGGGGGAATGCCCGGCATGGGCGGTGGAACACCGCCTTCCACAGCTATGCAAGGCGCATTTGATCCGGATCAGGTAAAGATCATGAATCTCGGGCGTGGGCTGCCGTCAATGACAGCTAAGCAGGTTTTGGATGTGGTGGCGATGTCCTTTGACCATCCCATTCAGTATGTGGTGATGGATCATGGTGTGATGTTTTTCCAGCAGGATCCCCAGTTTGCTAATACGGTAACTCGTACATTTACCCTAAACCTAAACACACGGTCACTGGCGCAATTGGGAATTCAAACACCTCAATTGGGCGGTGGCGGTGGCCAAGGTGGTGGTCAAGGTCCCGGTGGTGGTCAAGGTTCCGGGGGCGGTCAAGGTCCCGGGGGCGGTCAAGGTCCCGGGGGCGGTCAAGGTCCCGGGGGATACCCGGGAGGCGGGACAGGCGGTGGACCGCCGGTTGCAATGCCAAAGATTCGTCCGTTCAACAGCATGGGCGGGTACTATAGCCCGCAGCAGTTTAACTCTTTTTCGGCGAGGCCGAGGAATAACTTCAGGCGATAAGTCCGGTCTGGACGTGTCCGTGAACATCGGTGAGCCGGAAATCCCGGCCCTGATATTTGTAGGTCAGTTTTTCGTGGTCGATTCCCAGTAGGTGCAGGATGGTGGCGTTCATGTCGTGCAGGTGCACGGGGTGATCGATGGCTTGGTAGCCTAGTTCATCGGTATCCCCGTAAGTGATGCCGCCTTTTACGCCACCACCGGCGAGCATCATGGTGAATCCTTCCTTGTGGTGGTCGCGCCCCACATTGCCGGCGGCACCATTATTGCTGTTGCCTTGGAGCATGGGCGTGCGGCCAAACTCGGCTCCCAGTACAATCAGAGTTTCATCCAGGAGACCACGCTGTTTGAGGTCCTTGATGAGCGCGGCGACAGGCTGGTCAATTTGTTTCGCTTTGCGGGGAATGTTGGTGAACACTCCGCTGTGGTGATCCCAGCCTTGATCGAATAATTGAACAAACCTGACACCGCGTTCAACTAAGCGACGAGCGAGCAGGCAGTTGTTGGCGAAGCTGGGTTTGCCGGGTTGTGTTCCGTACATGGCATGGGTGTCATTGGATTCCTTGGAGGTATCCATGAGCTCGGGTACGCTGGCCTGCATGCGGAAGGCCATTTCATATTGGGCGATTCGGGTGTTGATCTCAGGGTCTCCCACGGAATCAAACGACTGTTTGTTCAGGAAATTGATGCCGTCAACAATCTCGCGTCGATCATTCCGATGGATGCCTTTGGGGTTGGAAAGAAACAGGACAGGATCTCCGTTGCTGCGAAACTCGATTCCTTGGTGAACGGTTGGTAAAAAGCCGCTTCCCCAGAGGCTATTGCCAGCGCCGGCGACGCTGCCGGTGATCATCACCACATAACCGGGGAGATTCTTGTTTTCTGAACCGAGCCCATAATTGATCCATGAACCTATGCCTGGGCGCCCAAATCGGCCGAAGCCCGTGTGCATGAAGAGTTGCGCCGGGGCATGGTTGAAATGTTCCGAGCGAATGGATTGCACGAGGCATAACTCGTCCGCAACGGTGCCCAGTTGAGGGAGATGTTCGCATAGAGCAAGGCCTCCTTGGCCGTAGCGGTTAAATTTGAAACGACTCCCCAACAACACTGGATGTTGCCGGATAAAGGCGAGTCGTTTGCCTTTGAACATGTGATCCGGGCATTTTTGGCCTGTGCGTTTTGTGAGCTCGGGTTTATGCGAGAACAGGTCGAGCTGGGAGGGGGCCCCGACCATGTGGAGGTAAATAACCGATTTGGCGCGCGGCCGAATGTGTGGGGGGCGGGTGGTCGGGGTGGCGAAGAGATGATCGTTGAATACGCTGCTTAGCCCGAGAGCGCCGATTCCTAGGCCGGTCGATTTAAGAAATTCGCGGCGCGATTCCTGGGCGTAGAATTGTTGTGCGAAATCCATGTCAATTCTTGGTGATGGTTTCGTCGAGGTTCAGCAAAATGTTGGCGAGATAAAACCAGGTGGCCAATTCAGCGGGTTGAATATCCGGAGGGGGAGCCCAACCCTTTACGTGATTCACCAACTCGGCGGCGGCTTGGGGGTTCTTGGTAAAATGATTTTGTCTGCGGGCAAGCAGTGGTTTCAGATATTGCATTTCTACGGTGCGCGCATGGCGTGAAAGAGCGGTTTGGAAAGCGAACTGGATTCGGGACTCCATGGAATCCGATTTGGTCGTTGTGATTCGGGAAGCGAAGGCCATGGCCATTTCGATATAGGCTTCGTCATTCATAAGTGTGAGTGCTTGGAGCGGGGTGTTGGTGCGCGGGCGACGCACCACGCAGGCACCACGGTCGGGCGCGTCAAAATTGGTAAAGCTCACATATGGCGCGCCACGGCGCCAGACGACATAGACGCCTCGGCGAAAACGGTCTTCATTGGTGGCAGCAACATATTTCGGGGCATTGCGGCCGACATGCCGCCAAATCCCACCCGGTTGGGGCGGATAAATCGGAGGGCCGTGCATGTTGGTGCTGAGCAGCCCGGAAATTGTGAGCGCATTGTCGCGCACCATTTCGGCACTCATGCGTAGGCGCGGGGCGCGTGCGAGCCATTGATTGGCGGCATCGGTTTTCAGGGTGTTCTGAGTGAAGTGGGAGGACTGTCGGTAAGTGGCACTGGTGACAATGAGCTTGTGGATGTGGCGCATCGACCAGTTGCGTTCAATGAATTCCACAGCCAGCCAATCAAGCAATTCGGGATGTGAGGGGGGCTCGGATTGTGTGCCGAAATCTTCCTCAGTCGAAACAATGCCACGTCCCATAAATTCCGCCCACCAGCGGTTGACGGTAACGCGGCTGAGTAGCGGGTTTTTGGGGGAAGCGAGCCACTGGGCAAAGCCGAGTCGATTGCGTGGGAGGTTTGGGTCCATATCATGCAGTGCAGTCGGCGTCGCGGCGCTGACTTGTTCGCCGGGATTGAGGTATTCGCCGCGTTGCATGACAAATGTTTTGCGGGGTTCCTTTTGCTCAACCATGACCAGTGTTGTGGAGGGTTTTATGGCCGCGATTTGTTTGTTGAGTGCGGTGAGTTGTTTTTCTGCATCGACGAGCTTGGGGTTGGTCTTTTGGAAATGGCTGGTCAGTAATTGAGTTTCCTTTTTGGACCGTTTGGATTTCTTGAGAATCACAGCAATTTCGCTGGGTAAATCGATGGCATTTGGATTGCCATTCATGGCCGAAAGTCTAGGGCGGCCGATTGTACGTCCGCCGCCATAGGATTGGTTTATCGTAAATTCCAGTTGTGCCTCTTTCGCAAGTGTAACGGGCTCAGCTAAAATATAGGTTGCCGTGGCGGCCTTGCCGAAGGCGGGGTTGATGGCCCACCCGGTGGTCAGTTTGCCATCGATACTACCTTTGACGTGCCACCGATCTTGGCTAAATGAAGCGGTAACGCTCGAAAATCGGATCGGTTTTCCGTCGGCCTTGAGCTGAAATTCATTGACGATGAAGTTGGGGTTTTCTTTCGGCGATTTGTTGCGGCCCGGGCCGCCTTTGTGCATGGACGGGTGGGTCAATGCTTCGAGCCGAATGGCGGTCACTTGCTTGAGGGGGGGGCGGGCACGGAGGGTGTAGATGCTTTTATCCGGATTGGGGCCGGTCACAACGATGCTTCCATCCGGTTGGATTTCATGTTGCGGATCGCCGGTGGCACTGAAATGGTCTATTTCCAGAACATTCCACTGCGGGGCATCTTGGATTGCTTTGAGCGTTTCTAGTTCCCAGACTTTCTGCGCGTTGGCGGAGTCGGATTTGATCTGGGCGATTTGTTTTACCATCGCCTGCTTTTCGGCGGTTAAAGTTTCCAATGTTTTTTGATCCTTAGCGGATATTGGGAGATCCATAGTGGGGCCATAAAATTCATAGGTCACACTGCTGCCGCTTTGCTTTACCTCTAAAGGGGTGTTATTGAAGAAGGCGAACAGGGAATAGTAATCCTTCATACTGAAGGGGTCGTATTTATGGTCATGGCACTGGGCGCATTCGAGAGTTGTGCCGAGGAAGACGGTGCCCGTGGTGTTGACCCGATCGACAACCTGATTGACACGGTTTTCCTCCGGGTGAACGCCGGCTTCCACGTTACAGGTGGGGGTGCGATGAAAGCCGGTTGCGATGCGTTGGCTGGCGGTCGCGTTGGGAAGCATATCGCCTGCAATCTGTTCAATCACAAATTGATTGAAGGGCATGCCGCTATTGAAGGCATCAATCACCCAATCCCGGTATGCCCAGCTATCGCGCAGTTGATCGGCTTGGAAACCATTGCTATCGGCGTACCGGGCCAGATCCAGCCAAGGGCGAGCCCAGCGTTCGCCATACCGTTTCGAGAGCAGGAGCTTGTCCACAATGGATTCGTAGGCAGCGTCACTCGGGTCTTTCATGAACTCGCTCACGAGTTCGGGTGCAGGGGGCAAACCAATGAGATCCAGATGCACTCGTCGGAGTAATTGTCCCGCTGGAGCAGGAGGGCTGGGTTTGAGGTGGTTCTCCTTTTGTTTGGCGATAATGAAATGGTCGATGGCATTTCGCGGCCAATCCGAATTCGCCTGAGGCAAGGCAGGGCGTTGCGGGAGGGTGTAGGCCCAGTGTGCCGGTGCGGAATAGGCGCTAGGAATAAATACTATCAAAGTGAGCAGGAGAGCTCGCATAGGGAGTAATCCTAGTTGATTTAGCAGTTTTGGGCAATCCCATGGTTGCGAATGCTCGGGCGTTTACATTTGGCCCTCAGACTGATAGTCAAGGCGCGTGGCGGTATCGACCCGGCAACTTTGGAGGAAGCTCAAAAGCGGCAAATCCCTGTTTCTCATCGCGGGCCCATGCGTGATTGAGAGCGAGGCGTTGTGCCTAAAAGTGGCGCGTTCATTGAAGAAGGCTTGTGAGCGGCTGGGGGTCACCTACGTGTTTAAAGCCAGCTACGATAAGGCCAACCGAACATCGGGGAGCAGTCGACGTGGGCCGGGGCTTGAAGTGGGGTTAAACGTTTTAAAAACGATCCGGGATAAGGTGGGCGTGCCTGTGCTAACTGATGTTCACAATGAAGCTCATGCGTTGGCTGCAGCAAAGGTGGTGGACGGTATTCAAATCCCTGCGTTTCTTTGTCGTCAGACTGATCTGATCGAGACAGCAGCGCGGACTGGGGTGATAGTGAATTTGAAAAAAGGCCAGTTTCTTTCTCCTCAGGAAATGGGGCAGGTGGTGCGCAAGGCGGAATCTGCTGGCGGAGAGATGTTGCTCGTGACCGATCGAGGAACAACCTTTGGCTACAACAACCTCGTGTCCGACATGCGTTCCATTCCGATTATGAGTGAGTTTGGCTGGCCGGTGGTGTTTGACGCCACCCACTCGGTGCAAATGCCGGGAGGGGGCGGGGATAAATCGAGTGGCAACGCGGAATTCGCCCCGGTCTTGGCAAAGGCGGCCTTGGCGGCGGGCGCGGATGGGGTGTTTGTAGAAACGCATCCGGACCCCAAAGAGGCTTGGAGCGACGGCCCCAACATGATTCCACTCAGGCAAATGCCAAAAGTGCTCGGTCAATTGGTTAAAGTTTTCCGGGCAGTACGATGAGCCGCAAAGCAACAGCAGCGCATTTCAAGCGGGTGAAAATATTCCTAACGGATGTGGATGGCGTGTTGACTAATGCCACGGTGCTGCTCAATGGAAAAACGGAATTCAAACAGTTCAATATCCAGGACGGAATGGGCATGCGATTGTTGCAGCATGTAGGCATCCCCGTGGGCTGGGTTTCGAACCGTAAATCAACGGCCACCACCGTTCGGGCTAAGGAATTGAAGGTCGATTACCTGTGGCAGAAATCAGCGCCCAAAGTTGCGGCAGTGGAGGCCATATTGAAGAAGGCAAAGCTCACCTGGAAAGATGCCTGCTTTATGAGTGATGATATTAATGACCTGGCCGTGCTCAGTCGCGTCGGGCTTCCGATCGCTGTGGCCAGTGCACGGCCTGATGTGAAAGCGGCGGCGATATACACCACCAAGGCCTCAGGCGGCGAAGGGGCCGTGAGGGAAATTTGTGATGAAATAATCCGTGCGCAGGGCAAGTGGAGTGCTATAATCAAGCGATTGAAGCATCCAGAAGGATATCGTGATCAATAAGCACGTCATTATCGGGTTCGGAGCAATGCTCGCGGGCTGGGCTGTTGCTCAAGTAATTCCGGGCCAAGAGGTTCAAAAAAGAATTAAATTTCCCGAGTACGACCGCAGCAAGGGCCGGATCACCTCATTATTGACTGGAGATCAAGCGATTCCGCAAAAGAATGGAACAGTACTGGTCAAGGGAGCGCGACTGGAAACATACAAGTACGACGGGGTAACGCGAAAAGTTGACTTGATTATGGAGGCTCCAACGTGTCTTTTTGAATTTCGCACGCGGGTAGCTTCCTCGGCTGGCCCGATGCGGGTATATCGTGCCGACGGGGCGGCTGTGCTCGCGGGCGAAGGTTTTTTGTGGCGGCAAAATCCGTCATTCCTGGTAATCAGCAATAACGTGCGAACTATAACAAAACAGGGATTTTCACTAAATGATTAAGCTATTGAACGGCTGGATACTGGTTGTCGTGATGTGTGCCGGTCTATGGGCGGCTGACGAGGGACCTGAGGCACCCGTGAAAACGGTGATTTCAGCGGAAAACTTTATATTCAATCCGCTAAAAAATATCGCGGTATACGAAGGAGACGTGGTGGTGATTGATACGGGGATGGATCTTCTGTGCAACAAGTTGACCATCCATTTTGCTGACAAAGACAAAGCACCCAAGAAACCGGCTGTACCTCCAGCCCCTCTGCCGGGGGGCGGTGAGAACAAAAAAGACACCAAGCCCAATGGCCAAGGCAAGCCGGCGGTGGCTCCGATGGTGGGATTGGGTGGGAATGTTGAACGGATTATTGCCGAGGGAGATGTGGAGATCATTAACAAGAAGGACAAGACCCGGGCGGTAGGTGGGCATGCACTTTACACTGCGGAAACCGAAGTGTTAGTGCTCACAAAAAATCCAAAACTCTTCACGAGGCAAGGTGTGTTAATTGGAAGAGTAATTGAGTACAATCGAATCACCGGATCCCTTTCTGCCAAGCAGGCCGTGCTAGAGAATGATGGCAAGCCTAAACCGCCGGCAAAAAAAGCGCCTTCGGATCAATGAAATTTCTCTCCACGGAGAGCCTCGCCAAGGAATACGACCAGCGTCGAGTTGTGGATGGTGTGTCCATTACTGTGCATCCCGGCGAAATAGTTGGTTTGCTCGGGCCGAATGGAGCGGGGAAAACCACCACCTTCAATATGGTTGTGGGCATTGTACGGCCGGATGAGGGGGAGGTTCTGTTCGAGCAGGAAGCGATTACCGCTTGCCCCATGCACGAACGGGCCCGTGCCGGGATTGGGTACTTGACTCAGGAACCTTCGGTATTCCGAAAGTTGACGGTGCGGGAAAACATTCTCGCGATTTTGGAAACCTGTGATATTGGAACAGCCGAGCAGCAATTGCGATTGCGGAGTTTGTTGGATGAACTGGATCTGAGCGGGCTTGCCGAAAGTAAGGCGTATCAACTGAGTGGAGGAGAAAAACGGCGATTGGAAATCACTCGGGCTTTGGTGACGAATCCTAAATTATTGCTTTTGGACGAACCGTTTGCTGGGATTGATCCCATTGCGGTCTATGAAGTGCAAAAGATTGTCCGCCGGCTCAAGGAGCGCGGGTTGGGGGTTTTAATTACTGATCATAATGTTCGAGAGACACTCAAGTTGGTGGATCGCGCCTATTTGATTCATCAGGGGCGGGTGCTTTTGGAGGGAGATGCGGAAAAGCTAGTGGAAGATCCCAAGGCGCGTGAGATCTATCTTGGCCCTGAATTTAATATGTAATGAAGACGCCGAAGATCACCGTCGAGCAGTTTTATGTGGAAAATGCCTCCGCCTTGGGCTTGCATCTGCTGGGGGGGGCGGACGGGTTGAAGCGGGTCATTAAGGAGCCCACCGTCAACCGGCCGGGCCTGGCGTTGGCCGGATTTACAAAATATTTTGCCAACAAACGCATTCAGACTATTGGCTCAGCGGAATCCACTTACCTGAAATCCCTGAGCAAGACGGAGCGTTTGCAGCGTTTTGAACAGATTTGTCGCAACAAGATTCCCGGCATTGTCTTTTCCAGGAACTTGCGCCCGGACAAGGAGTTGCTGGAATTGGCGGATAAACTTTCGATTCCGGTATTTCGAAGTCCGTTGATCACCATGAAGTTTATCAATCGGGCGACATTGGCCCTTGAAGATCTGTTTGCGCCTCGCGGTCAGGAACACGGGAGTATGGTGGATATTTTGGGTGTTGGCGTTATTGTAAAGGGCGAAAGCGGTATTGGTAAGAGTGAATGTGTGCTGGCTTTGGTGGAACGGGGATATAGTCTCGTGGCTGATGATGTGACCAAATTGAAATTGATTGATGGACGAGTGGTGATCGGAACCAGCGCCGGCGTCACACGGGATCACATGGAAGTGCGGGGTATTGGGATTATCGATGTGGGGGCCATGTTTGGCGTGAAAAGCATTCGCCGCGAGAAACAATTGGACTTGATCGTGACATTACGGGAGTGGGCTGAAGTGGAGGAAGTGGATCGATTGGGGATGGAGGATGAAACTACTGAAGTGTTGGGGATTCGTGTGCCTCACATCACGCTTCCAGTTCGGCCTGGGCGTGATATTGCGCGTTTGGTGGAGGTGGCGGCTTTCCAAAATAAACTTAAGCGATCCGGCCATAATGCTGCCGAAGAGCTCAACAAGCGGCTCATCGCCCAGATGGCGCGCGGTAATTCCGAATAAAATCTCGCATTTAAAAGCAGTTTTCATGAAAATTGCGGCCTTCGCATGACAATGGAAGGGAGTAATGGTCAGAATGTCGTTCGGGAACTGGTGATTCAGAACCAATCGGGGCTGCATGCGCGTCCGGCCGCAGCATTTGTTCGCATGGCCAATACATTTCAATCCGAGATTACCGTGAGGAAGGGAGAGGACTCTGTGAATGGCAAAAGTATTATGGGGTTAATGACTTTGGCGGCAGGTCAAGGGACGACTTTGGTGGTGGAAACTCAGGGCGATGACGCCCAGAAGGCGGCCGATGCAATTCAGGCGCTCGTGGAAAGCAAATTCAACGAAGCCTAACATGGAGATAGACCTTTCCCGCGTGGTCAAACTGGCCCGCATTGAACTCGCCCCGGAAGAGGAACAACGGCTTGCGCCTCAATTAGGGGAAGTGCTGAAGTACGTTGAAAAACTCAACGAACTGGATGTGGCCAATGTGGAGCCGACGGCACATGCGACCCCCCTCAGCAATGTGATGCGAGAAGATTTGCCGCGTGAATCTCTCTCGCAGGAAGACGCCTTGCGCAATGCGCCGAAAGCCGCAAACGGCCTGTTCGTCGTTCCCAAAATTGTCGAGTGATCATGCTGCATGCACTCACCATCCATCAACTGCTAGATCGGCTCCGATCAGGTGAAGTTACCTCCCGGGAGGCTACGCAAGCCTGCTTGGATCGTGTGGCGCAGTTGGATCAACGGCTCAATGCATTTATCAGCTTAGATACGCAAGACGCGCTCGCTCAAGCCGATGCGGCGGATCGAGCCCGAATGGACGGGAAGAATCTTCCGTTGCTCGGAGTACCGGTGGCAGTGAAAGATGTCTTGGCGGTCAAAGATCAGCCACTGAATTGTGCCAGCAAAATACTGGGTAATTTCAATAGTCCCTACGACGCCACGGTTATTCGCAAACTGCGGGAGGCGGGGGCGGTGATCTTCGGCCGATTGAACATGGATGAGTTTGCCATGGGAAGTTCCAATGAAAACTCCGCCTTTGGCCCGGCCCGGAACCCTTGGAATACCGATTGCATCCCGGGTGGATCCAGCGGGGGCAGTGCGGTGGCAGTCGCTGCGGATGAGTGTATTGCTTCCTTGGGGAGCGATACCGGCGGATCGATCCGGCAACCGGCCGCTCTTTGCGGATGTGTGGGGTTGAAGCCCACATACGGGCGGGTTTCCCGATATGGTTTAGTGGCATTTGCTTCTTCGCTGGATCAAGTGGGACCGTTTTCCAAGGATGTGCGTGATGCGGCAAAGCTGTTGCAGGTGATTGCCGGGGCGGATGAACGGGATTCAACGAATGTGCCGGAGCCTGTCCCCGACTACAGGGCGGCATTGAATGATGGAATCAAAGGGTTGCGGATTGGTTTGCCGCGCGAATATCAACTGGAAGGATTGGATCCGGAAGTCAAGGCGGCCACCGATGCTGCAGTGGCTCAACTCGAGTCGCTTGGGGCTGAAGTAAAGGAGATTTCTCTGCCACATACAGAGTACGCCATCGCCACCTATTACATTATCGCCACTGCGGAAGCTTCGGCGAATCTGGCTCGCTTCGAGGGGGTGCGTTACGGGGCAAGGGTGGATGGGGCTAATCCCGAAGAGATGAACCGCAAGACGCGTGGCGCCGGATTTGGGGAAGAGGTAAAACGACGGATTATTCTAGGCACCTATGTTTTGAGCAGTGGATATTATGACGCCTATTATTTGCGCGCGCAAAAAGTGCGAACTCTGATCCGGCAGGATTTTCTCAACGCATTTAAGGAAGTGGATCTGATCGCCAGCCCCACAACGCCCACGCCGGCGTTTAAGATCGGCGAAAAATCGGGAGACCCGTTGCAAATGTATCTGTCGGACATCTTCACCATATCCTGTAATCTCGCAGGATTATGCGGGATCAGTGTGCCCTGCGGTTTTTCCAGCGGCGGGTTGCCGATCGGCTTACAGTTGATGGGGAAACCCTTTGGGGAACCGGACCTCTTGCGGGCCGCACATGCCTACGAACAATCGACAGATTGGCACAAGCAGCGTCCTGAACTCGACTAAATGCGCATGGAATACGAGGCTGTCATCGGACTGGAAACCCACGTGCAACTGAAGACGCGCACCAAAATGTGGTGTGGCTGTGCCAACGAGTATGGGGCCGATGCCAATACAAATGTTTGTCCTGTATGCCTGGGTTTGCCGGGAGTTTTGCCGGTGCCCAACGAGGAGGCATTACGCAAGACGGCGCTCACGGGATATTTGCTCAATTGTGATGTGCCGGGATACGCAAAGTGGGATCGGAAAAACTATTTCTATCCAGATAATCCCAAGAATTACCAGCTCACCCAATTGGATTTTCCCTCTACCATCTGTGGTTTTGTGGAGTTCGAGCTGAATGGCGCGCTGGAAAAAGTGCGCATCAACCGGGCTCATTTAGAGGAGGATGTGGGCAAGAGTTTTCATTTTACGGATTACAGTGGGGTGGATTTTAATCGTGCTGGCGTGCCCCTCTTGGAGATTGTGACCGAGCCGGATATCACGAGTGCGGACATGGCCTATGAGTACCTCAATGCGCTCAAGAGCATTTTGGAATACGGTGGGGTGAGTGACTGCGATATGGAAAAAGGGCAGGTGCGGTGTGATGTGAATATTAGCGTCCGTCCCAAAGGCCAGTCTGAGCTTGGTGAGAAAATTGAGATCAAAAACATGAATTCCTTTAGTGGCGTGCGTCGCGCTGCGGAGTTTGAAGTGGCACGCCAGATTGATGTGCTTGAGTCGGGAGGCCAGCTGATCCAGGAAACACGCCGCTGGGATGATGATGCTGGCATTACGGATAGTATGCGCACCAAGGAAGATGCGCACGATTATCGATATTTTCCAGATCCCGACCTCATGCCACACCGTCCTACTATGGAATGGCTTGCTGAAGTCAAACAGGACGTGGTGGAATTGCCGCTGGCGCGCAAGAGACGGTTGATGAAGGAGTACCAATTGCCCGAAAGCGATGCCGAAGTGTTCGTCGCGGAGGCGGCATTGGGCAATTATTTTGAGGAGGCAGCCCAAGGAGTGACGCAATCGAAGTTAGTTGCCAACTGGGTCATCAATAATCTTCAGGCAAAATTGGTGGAAACCGAGTCGTCCGTTGCGGATTTGAAATTCGCGCCTTCAGCGATTGGGGAGTTGATTGGGTTGGTGGAAGGGGGACAAATCAGCAGCAAAATTGCTCAGGAAGTTTTTTTGGACATGTTTAACACGGGTCATACGCCAAAAGCGATCGTGGAGGAACAGGGGCTCTTACAAGTGAGCGACAGCGGTGAGCTGGAGGCATTTTGCCGTGAAGCCATCGACGCGAATCCCGGCCCGGTCGATGATTTCCGTAACGGCAAAGAGGCAGCGCTGAACTTTCTCAAAGGTCAAGTGATGAAAGCCAGCCGAGGCAAGGCTAATCCGCAAGTAGTCGGCGAACTGCTCGCGAAAATCCTCAATGGCTGATGGTGCCACAGTTTAAATCAGTCCATTTCATTGGCATTTGCGGAACGGCCATGGCATCGGTGGCAGCGGCGCTCAAGGAGCGCGGGGTGCAAGTGACCGGCTCGGATCAAAATGTCTACCCTCCCATGTCCACCTTTCTTCAGGATCGTGGCATTGAAGTACGCGAGGGTTATCGCGAGCAAAACTTGGCAGATGCTCCAGAACTGGTTGTGGTTGGTAATGCCGTGAGTCGGGGGAATCCGGAGGCGGAAGCGGTGCTGGAACGTAAGATGCGTTACTGCGCGTTGCCTGAGCTGCTGAAGGAAGCGTTCATTCGCGGCAAACGTTCTCTGGTGGTCGCAGGGACTCACGGTAAGACGACCACGACATCGCTGCTGGCGTGGGTCTTTGAACATAATGGATTGAACCCCAGCTATCTCATTGGCGGGATTCCAAATAATTTTTCGCAGGGCGCTCGTTTCACCGAGAGCGAATGGTTCATTGTGGAGGGGGACGAGTATGATACGGCTTTCTTCGATAAGCGCAGCAAGTTCGTTCATTACCTTCCGGAAGTGGCGGTGATCAATAATCTGGAGTTTGATCATGCTGATATTTTTGCCAACCTGAGAGAGGTTCAAACAAGTTTCCGGCGGATGGTGGATCTGATTCCGCGCAATGGGCTGTTGGTGGCAAATGGAGATGATGTCAATGTGGAGCATTTGCTCGAGCAGCATCATTGCCCCGTCCAACGGTTTGGGCTGGGCTCGATGAATGAGGTGCAGGCGACACGGCTGGCCTATTCGGAATCAGGCTCGTCGTTTTCTGTTGGCGGAACGGAGTTTCGCTTGCCGATGGTGGGTGAACTGAATGTGCGAAATGCATTAGGTGTGATCGCCGTAGCGCGGCATTGTGGTCTGAGCGATGTGCAAATCCAGACCGCATTTGAGTCCTTCCTAGGGATACAGCGGCGGATGGAAATTCGCGGCGAGGTGGGCGGGGTGACAGTGATTGACGATTTCGCGCATCATCCCACGGCGATTGCGGAAACCCTCAAAGCGGTTCGCCTGCGTTTTCCTGGCCGGAAAATTTGGGCGCTTTTCGAGCCGAGAAGCAACACCACGCGCAGGGCGGTATTTCAGCGGGAACTGGTTGAGGCATTGTCGCAGGCCGATGAAGTGGTGGTGGCTGAGGTGGTGCGTCAGGATCAATTGCCGGAACATGATCGCCTTGATCCGGTTGCCTTAACAGAGTCGCTCCGAGTGAACGAAGTTACAGCGGTTCATCTGCCGGAAGTGGAGTCGATTGTGAAGCACGTCGTGGCACACGCTTCTTCTGGGGATGTGATTTGTGCCCTGAGTAACGGGGGCTTTGGGGGGGTGCACGATCGGCTGCTTGCCAGCCTTACGGGTTAGGCTTCAGGCTCAGCTTGACCTCGGCGGATCGGCGCAATTGGCTGGCGAGTGTTTGATGGTATTCACCGGTCATTCGTTTGAGCGCGCCTTCCACGAGTGTCCATTGTTCTCCTTTATAATGGGCGATGGCTGTTTGTAAATGAGCCCAATCCCGTTCATCCGGGGTTTGGGCAATGGTTAATGCTGATTGCCATGCTTGGATGGCCTGTGTGTGCGGGAATGGGGTGAGATCTAAAAATGTTTCCGCTCGATCAGCGGCATACTCAAAGCGGGTTGGGTTCAGCTTCAAGGCGGCATCATATTCGCCAATGGCTTTTTGTGTGATTTGTTGGGGCTTCAGTTTGTAGTGCCGGGCGGCGGGTTGGCGGAATGAGCAAAGGAGAGTGGCGATATTATGTCGGTACAAGGGCTCTTTGGGATTGAGCTGGATCGCCTTGTCGAGAGCGCGGAAGGCTTCCTGGATGCCGCGTGTTTGCCCGGTTTGCAAAGCAAGGGTGCCGAGGTGGGTGGCGAGATTGTTTAACGCAGCAGCATTGCGAGGATCGGCTTGAAGCGCTGCTTTCCATTGAGCAATGGCTCCTTGCCGGTGATCGATATGGGTCAGGAAACTTCCGTAAGCGACCCGGGCGCCCGCATGATTGGGGTGTCGTTTCAAGAATGCCAAATACTGTTGGCGAATCGGGTTGAGTTGGTCCCGAATCCGGAGTGCCAAGGCTTCCCGCTCGGTGTCGTTTTCCTGAATGCGATCCATGTTATTGTGGATCCAAGATGTAACCTGTGTGATGGCGGCGTTATCGGCCTGAAGGATTTTCGCCAGTTCCTTTTCAGGGTCCTCTGCAAGGACAAGCAGTGCGGAAAGGCAATATACGGCAAGATGGAGCTGGCGGATCACCGCCCGATCATAGTGAACGGGAAGGGACTGGCAATCTTTGGTTGGCGGAACTACGGTCGGCGCATGTCCTTGGAGGATCACATAGGCGATATATGCCGCAAAGCGCGCTTACAAACCAAAACCGACTTGGCCCAATGCGCAGCGGCTGCGGGGCTGAGTGAGGTGGAGTTGCAGGCGTGGGAAACGGATGGGGTGATTTCAGCTGCAGTCAATGTGCACGCACTGGCGGGATTGATCGGGCTGGATCCGGACAAAGCTGGGGGCGTGGCTGGTGGGTGGGCCCCCAGGCCAGTTGATCTGAGGCGTTGGCCCGAATTACGTGTTGTGACGACGACGGATGGGTTTGAGGTGAACAGTTTTGTGATGTGGGATGCTAAATCCCGCGAGACAGCAATCTTTGACACCGGATGGCATGCCAATGATCTATTCAAATTAGCAGAAGACCATCGGTTGAAGGTGACACATCTTTTCATTACTCACATGCACGGCGATCATGTGGCGGCCATGGGAGATGTGCGGAATCGTTGGCCGGGGATTCAGGTGCATTCAAATAATCGGAGTGCCCCGGCCAAGAACCGCGTGCAGGAAGGGGTGCCGGTTGGCGTCGGCAGTTTGAATATTACGCCGCGGTTAACGCCGGGACATGCAGAGGATGGGGTGACCTATGTGGTGGATCATTGGCCTAACACCGTGCCGGCGGTGGCGGTAGTGGGGGATGCAATCTTTGCCGGATCAATGGGCAAAGATTTTCAAACCCCAGAATTGGCCCGTGAAAAAGTACGCGCGGAGATCTTGTCGTTGCCATCGGATACGTTGATATGTCCGGGGCATGGGCCGCTGACGACTGTGGGCGAAGAGCGGGCTCATAACCCGTTCTTTTAGGAGTTTGTCCCGGTTTTCCCTGTGAATAACATTGACCGTCTTTGGGGCCGTTGCTAGGTTGCGCGGCCCGGAATTCCGGCATCATGCGACATACAATCTCAGTTTTGGTGGAAAACACCTTTGGCGTGCTCACGCGAGTGGCGGGTATGTTTAGTGGCCGTGGCTACAACATCGACTCGTTAAACGTGGCACCGACGCATGATCCGGAACAGTCACGCATGACCATCGTGACTCGCGGCGATGATGACACTGTGGAACAGATTGTGCGGCAGTTGTACAAGTTGGTCAATGTGCTCGAGATAACGGATTTTCGGGAACATGAATGCATCGATCGTGAACTGGTATTGGTGAAAGTCAAGGCCACGGCCAAGAACCGTTCGGAAGTGATGCAGATTACGGATATTTTTCGCGCCAAGATTGTGGACGTGCAACCCCAGACGATGACCATTGAAGTGACGGGCAACGAAACCAAGGTGAACAAGTTTGTGGCCCTGATGGATAATTTTGGGGTGGTCGATCTCACCCGAACCGGCAAGGTGGCGCTCCCTCGTTCCTAACAATTTCAAAAATCAGTTAATATAATGGCAGCAAAAGTATATACGGATAAAAACGCGAATCTGAAGGACCTCAAAGGCAAGACCTTGGCCGTCCTCGGTTTCGGTAGCCAAGGCCACGCACACGCGCTCAATCTTAAGGAGAGCGGTTGCAAAGTGATTATTGGTCTCTACAAGGGCAGCAAGTCGCGCCGCGTCGCCAAACAGAAGGGCTTTGAGGTATATGACACCGCTGAAGCCGTGCGCCGGGCCGATGTGATTATGGTTGGGCTGCCGGACACCAAACAGGCCAAGTGCTACAAAGAAGACATTGAGCCGAATTTAACCAAAGGCAAGGCACTCCTGTTCTCGCATGGTTTTGCCATTCATTTTGGAGCCATTGTGCCGCCGAAGGATGTGGACGTCATCATGGTGGCCCCGAAAGGCCCGGGTCACATCGTGCGTCGGCAGTTCACCGAGGGTAAAGGTGTGCCGGCTTTGATTGCCGTGTATCAAAACGCTTCGCGCAAGGCGAAGAAGATTGCTCTGGCTTGGGCCAAGGGGGTGGGCGGAACGCGCGCAGGCGTGATTGAAACCACCTTCAAAGAGGAGACAGAAACAGATCTATTTGGCGAACAAACGGTCCTTTGCGGGGGCGCCAGTGCCTTGGTGCAGGCTGGTTATGAGGTGCTTGTTGAGGCCGGATATCAGCCGGAAATGGCGTACTTTGAGTGTTTGCATGAGCTCAAATTGATCGTGGATTTGATGAATGAATCCGGAATCAGCGGCATGCGATTTTCCATTTCCGAAACCGCCAAATGGGGTGACGTGAGCGTGGGGCCCAAAATTGTGGATGCCGGTGTGAAGCGCCGCATGAAGACTGCGCTCAAGGAAATCCAAAATGGCAAATTCGCCAAAGGTTGGATTAAGGAATATGAGACTGGCTACAAGAAGTACAATAAACTTCTCAAAGCGGGTGAAAAACACGGCATTGAAAAGGTGGGTAACCGGCTTCGCGGCATGATGCCTTGGATGAAAAAACGCCGCATGGCGGGGGCTCAAGCCGCATATTAGCGGAACCTTTTACAGCCCGATCGCGTCTAATGATGGATGCGATCGGGCTGTGTTCATAAAAAACGCTCGCAAAACAGGCGTTTTATACTTAGTTTTTACTCGATGAGTGTGGGGGCATTCAAAGGATTCATTCCGCTCTTTTTTTCTGCGTTCGTGCCGTGGGCGGATGAGGTTGCGGTTCCTGCTGTTACCACGAATGCCACAACCACGGTGACCAATGCGTTGCCGATCGTGAATGGTGAGGCCATCACGGCAACCAATAGCTTGCCTGTGGTTCAAGGGGGTACGAACGCGGTCCCGGCAATAGTGGGCGGGACCAATCGCGTCAATAAAACCATTGACGAAATTCCGGCTACTTTGGGTTCGTTTTCAGTCATTCCACGGCGGGATCCATTTCGTTTGAACAAGCCCGAGCAAGAAGAGGCCAAGCCGGACATTGTTAAACCACAGACCGCTGGAGTGCCCCAACTCGCCGGTATTTCGACGTTGGGTGGAAACAAACGGGCCGTTTTGAGGGTCAGCCCGATTGGCGGCGGCAAGGCGGAGTACGTTTTTATTTCTGTCGGAGAAGAGCATCCCAGATCTGGAGTGGAGGTCACCAAAATTGATATCGAAAATGGAGTCGTTGAGGTGTTGGTGCGTGAGCAGACATTTTCGCTTGAGCTTGATAAAAAGACCGATCCGAAGTCAGGCAATTCATTGACCGAGGTGCGGCCTTCGGGTTCCAGTTACCGGCCCGGATTTGGGAGCAGCGAAAAGAAGGTGGTTAAATCAGGTGAAAAGCCGGCCCAACCGTCCGGGAGTGGATTGAAGCCAATAACAATCCGAAACAGGAATTTACCCCAACCCAGTTTGGAATATCCGGCGCCATTCGGGGCGAGCCGTTTTGAGCCGCCGCAGTTTGATCCGCAGTTGCAAAAGCACATTACCGATCCTGCGAGTTTATCTACACAACGAGAAATTGTGCGTGGGCAGTTTTCACCCGAACCACCCACCGACATTCCAAGACAGGAGCGTTAGGCCTTGACGCAGCATGGCGCTAAAATCGCGTCGCGCATGCCATGAATGATTTTCTTATCTGCGGGGCAAATCGTGGCCAAAACGCCGCCCAGCTTCACCTGGTTGTCTCCCTGTACAAAGTAATAAGGGCAAAGCCGCGCGCGGCCGTTCATGGGGGTAACGGAATTGTTCTCGAAGTCGAACCATTCATGTTGGACGGAGCGCGGTTTTTCAAAGCGCTGCAGAACCCAGGGCGTGCATTCTGATTGGTCGATCGCTTCGTTCACGGCATTGGCCCAATCGGCGCGTGATAAGTCGGCTCCCAGACGCACGCTTCGGGCGCCCCATGCCCGCTCATTAAAGCCGGATAATTTTAGGACGAGTTGGCGTTCTTTTTGGGAAAGATCAGCCAATTGACGCCAATCGGTTAGATCAAGGCCGGGGATGGCGGCGTGCGGGGGAAGGGGGGAGGGGTCGATGAGCCAGGTTTGCGGGATCACTTGTTGCAGTTGACGCATGAATTTCCCGCCGAGTTCCCGTTGCCAAAAGTCGCGCAGGTTGCGATTCCAAAACAAAGCGAACAACATCTTTTCCTCAAGATGCGATTTGGGCGGTGCGGTCAGTTGAATTTTACCGGTGACAGCATGCTCGAAGAGAGCCTCGGCTTGCGGGATGTTGGCAAGGTCGAACAATTCGAAAAACCGGTACACCGAATCGGTTTCAGCGATATTTGGGTGTTCCGTGCTGCAAACACGAAACCGTTCGCCTAATTGGCCGGCCATCCACTTCATCTCGGGACGGTAGGTGGATGCTTCTTCGGAAACCATCAGGTGCACGTTGCCGTTGGTGGGGAAAATACCCGCAAAGCCGCTCGTCATGCCGGTGGCCTGGCCGATGGTGTCATTGTAAGTTTGATTGAGCCAACCCGTCAGGCCGATTCCGCCGGGCACGCTATCCAATTCAGTAATGTGCCAGCCGTTTTCTGTGAGCAAGATGTCCGGGCGAATGACACGGGGCAGGGCAGTCTTGAACGCCTCATGACGTTGCAGTTTGATGATGGCCTGAGGTTTGCCGCGATCCAGCCAATCGGCGATCCATGAAGGAAGCTTGCCAGTCACGCTCTGCCGATACAGGAGATCTGCTGCGGCATAAAACTGATGCAGGATTCGGCCGAGTTGTTCTAATTCGCGCGCGAATTTGGGTTCCAGCGGGAAGGGCTCGATGGCAAGACGCCAATCGTGGCCGGCAAACAGTCCTCCGGTTGGGAGTTGATCCCGGATGGCTTGAGCTTTGCTGGCGGCCTCCATTAGGCGCGAATGAGCCCGTCGCCTTCGCCGAGCCATTTATACGTGGTGAGTTCCGCCAGCCCCATCGGACCGCGAGCGCCAATTTTGTCCGTACTGATCCCGATCTCGGCACCCATACCGAACTCGCCGCCATCAGAGAAACGGGTGGAAGCATTCCAGAAAACGGTGGAGGTGTCGGCTTCCAATTGAAACTGGCGTGCGACGGATTCGTTTTCGGTAACGATACTTTCGGTATGGCCTGAGCCATGTTGGCTAATGTGATTCAATGCGCCGTTGACTCCATCCACAACGCGTACTGAGCAGATGAAATCCAGATATTCAGTGTCCCAATCCTCTTCGGTGGCGGCGCTTGCCAGTTTGCCCAAGATGGGGAGAGCCCGGTCGCAGGCGCGCAATTCAACACCGGCTTCAGCGAGGGCGTGTCCGATGGGGGGGAGAAGTGTGTCGGCGGCGGCGGCATCGACGAGCAATGTTTCCATGGCATTGCAAACGCCGGTGCGGTGGGTTTTGGAATTCACAGTGACAGCCAGTGCCTTTTCCGGATCGGCTTCGCCGTCCAAATAGACGCTGCAAATGCCTTTGTAATGTTTAATCACGGGAACTCGGGAACATTCTGCTACAGCCCGGATGAGGCCTTCCCCGCCGCGGGGAATGCAAAGGTCCACCAGTTCAGTCAAGGAAAGCAGTTCAGGAATCGCAGCGCGATCCGGGGTGGGAACCACTTGGATTGCCGCTGTGGGGAACTCGGGGCAGGTTGCTTGGCCGGCTTCGACCAACAATCGGGCGATAATTTGATTTGAGTTCAGGGCTTCTTTGCCGCCCCGAAGAATCGTGGCATTGCCGGATTTAAAACAAAGCCCGGCGGCGTCCGCCGTGACGTTTGGGCGAGATTCGTAGATCATCACAATGACGCCGATGGGGCAGGAGATCTTTTTTAGTTTCAAGCCACTGGGACGTTCGGATTGGGCAAGAATCTTTCCGACGGGATCGGGTAGCTCGGCAACTTCCCGGAGTCCGTTGGCCATCCCTTGGATGCGTTGCTCATCAAGCAGCAGGCGGTCCATCATGGCCTCAGAAAGCTCCATGCCCCGCGCGGTTTCCATGTCGCGGGCATTGGCTTCCCCGATGGCAATCCGGTTGGATTCCAAGGCATCGGCCATGGCGTTTAGGCACCGGTTTTTATCTAAAGTGCTCAGTCGGGGCATCTGACGCGCCGCATCCTTGGCGGATTGGGCCAGAATCTTCATTTCTTCGGTCAAACTCATCGGGGTGGGTAGCCTAACCTTTGCGGGAGGAGGGCAAAAGTCAGTTTTCGCTGATGAATACCAGCGAACCGGCAGGGATGGCGTCGAAAAGCTCGAGTAAATCGGAAGCGCCCAGATGAATACAGCCTTGCGAATTGGGCCGACCCAATTTTGATTCATCGCCGATACCATGAATGTAGATATAGCGTTTGTGGCTATCGACGGAGCCACCGGCGTTGAGACCGGGTTCCAGACCTTCGAGCCAGAGAATACGATCCGTAATCAAAGCGGTAGGGTCGTCCTTGCCATCGCGCCGGACAGGTATGCGGCCCTTGAACACGGTCCCAAGGGGCTCACCTTCCCCAATCTTTTCGCCAATGCGGTGTAAGCCGAGCGGTGTTTGAAAGGAGCCTTCCAGTTGGCCGGTGCCGTTGATGGCGGTGGAGACGGTCAGGGTGCGTTGATGAGAGCCTGTGTGGTGCAC
The DNA here is from genome assembly GCA_038145765.1 of Verrucomicrobiales bacterium. Taxonomy (GTDB): domain Bacteria; phylum Verrucomicrobiota; class Verrucomicrobiia; order Limisphaerales; family UBA1100; genus UBA1100. Next base: position 8,314 of record JAYQQG010000025.1, on the reverse strand, counting down.
CATGGTTTGATTGGCTGCGCTTACATGCAGGCAATGTTCTGTGGGGGGGTAACCGGTGCGTTCACAGGCCTCTAGGAATGCCGGTGGCAGCTTCATTGAATGACCGGCTTAATTTCTCCATGGGGTACAATGAGGCGGGTGCGATTCTTGTCGACCCCGACGTGGAGACCGTCGGAGCGCCACTCGATTTGGCCCCATTTTTTAGCGGCGTCTTCCGCCGTGCGGACCACGTCAATTTCGCCGATTCGACCGGGCATATAGAACTGTGGTTGGCTGCGGCCAATGTAGACACGGAGCCGGACAGATTTTCCATCCATATGGGGTTCGAGAAACACATGGGCTCCGAGAGGAGGATCATCAAATACGCCGTCACTCCAGCGCAGCGTGACGCTGTGTTCGAGAGTGACCATTTTTTTGCGCTCAGTCAGAACGGCTCCGGTGCCGTACCCGATCATGAGGCAGACCAAGGCGATCAAAATATATTCCGGCAATTTTTTGGGGAGCGCCATCAGTCGAGTATTTTAACCAGAATTTTGGAATTGCGGCCGAGGGCGGCATGCATTTTTCGGCGGGTAACTGGGAGGTCTTCCGCTGTGCCCGCAAGAAATCCGTTTTTGTTGGTGAAAAAGGCGTAGGATCGGGTGGATAATGTAACGAGTTTTTTGATGCCCTGTTCACGCGCCTGACCTTCGACGAATTGAACCAAACTTTGGCCGATGCCTTGGTTGCCGTGGGAAGGATTGACGAATAGGTGTGCCAATTCGCCGGTGGCTTCCTTTGGGTATCGGTGCAGGGCCACACAAGCCACGGGATTGTCGTCGATCTCAAAGAGGAAATAATCCTCCAGCAATTCTTCGATCGCTTCTTCCGAACGGGAAACCAATTTCTCATCATCCATCGCTTCCCGTGAAAGGCGGTGGATGCTGGCGGCGTCCTTTTTCTTGGCGGAACGGATTTGCCGGTATTCGTTGGCATAAACCAACGTGCCGATGCCTTCGTTGGAGAACACTTCTGCCAATAACCCTTCAGTCACGAGACCGTTGATCAGGTGGACGCGCGCAACGCCGGCAGCGCAGGCTTCGGCCGCGTAGCGGGCCTTGGATCGTTGATCGGCGCGGATATGGTCAGGATCTTGATCTAGCGTTCCCTGAAGATGAGTGGAAAGAATTTGTCTGACAACCTTACCCTCGATCTCCAAGCCTTCGTTGGTGGAGATGAATATCAGTTTGGAAGCCTGCAGCGCTTCCGCCACGCAGTGGGCTACGGAGTCGCTGTTCAGGCGGAAGGTGTTGCCCTCACCGTCAAATCCCAGAGGCGGGATGACGGGGGTGATGCCTTGGGCGAGGAGGGTTTGGAGCAGCTCGGTATCGATGCGCTCCACCTGGCCGGTGTGTTGGTGATCTATACCGCTGATCACGCCCAGTGGTTGGGCGGTGACCGCATTGGCGTTGGCGGCACGAAGATCGTTTGTGGCAAAGCCCTCTAGAATTTCATGGGTTAAACCGTTGGCCGCAGACAAGGCCAGCTTGAGAGTGGCCTCATCCGTGATGCCGGTGCCGTCGAGGTTGCTGGGAACGATGGACTGCGCTTCTGCCAGTTGGCCGATTTGCTCTGCAGCACCGTGGACAAGGACGACGCGGATGTTCAGCGACCTCAGGACAGCGATGTCCAGCAGTAGGTTGGCAAAGTTGATATGTGAAACCACCGCGCCATCAGCCGCGATCACAAAGGTCTTTTCGCGGAAGCGTGGGATGTACTGCAGGATCCCTCTGAGGTCAGTCGGTTTCACGTCGCCAATATCGGGTCGGGAATATCAGGAGAAAGCGGCATGGGTTCAACGCAAATCTCGCAGGGCGGTTAGACAGCGCTCGTTCTCTTCGGGCGTGCCGACGGAGATTCGGATCCATTCAGGCAATTGATAGCCCCCCATGGGGCGGGTAATTACTCCGCTTTCCTGAAGTTTCTGAAAGACGGTCGCGCCGTCACCGACTTTGGCTAAAATGAAATTGGCGTAGGATGGAACGGTTTCCAGCCCCATATCGTGCAGGGCCTGGTTCAGATACTCCAAACCTAAACGATTGTTTTGACGGGTGGCCTCAAGGTGGGCTGTGTCATCCAGCGCCGCCAAAGCGGCGGCTTGGGCCATGGCGTTGAGATTGAAAGGTTGCCGGACTTTTTCCAGGGCACTGACCAGTTCCTTGTGCCCGATGCCGTAGCCAATACGCAAGCCAGCTAGGCCGTAAATTTTGGAAAAAGTGCGCATCAGGAGCAGGTTGGGTTTGTCCGCCAATCGGAAAATGAGGTCCATCGGTTCATCGAGAAATTCAAAATAGGCTTCATCCATAACCAGCAATACATGGTCCGGAATAGCGTCCACCATACGAATCACCGACTCAGCCGGAGCCAATGTGCCGGTGGGATTATTCGGGTTGGCCACAAAAATGATACGCGTCTCATCATTGATTTCGGCGCTCATCGCCTCGAGATCATGGCCATAATCTTTGGCCGGCACGGTGATGCATTGTGCGCCCATGAGATGGGCCACGATGGGGTAGATGGCAAAACAATATTGCGAAACAACAATGTTGGTGCCGGGCCCGAGCAGGGAATGCGCGACAAATTCAATGATCTCGTTCGAGCCGTTCCCGAAAATCAATTGATCGCTTTCCACACTCAGCCGCTCGGCCATGGCGTTGCGCAGGTAAAACGCGTTGCCGTCCGGATATAAGTGGATATGTGGGGCCATGCTTTGCATGGCTTCGATTGCCTTGGGTGACGGTCCTAGGGGATTTTCGTTGGAAGCTAACTTGATGAGCCCGTCGAGAGGCAACCCAAGTTCCCGAGCGACTTCTTCCAAGGGCCGGCCGGGCTGATAAACCGGTAAATTTGCGAGTTGCGGGTTAAGGTGCATTAGCCCATCCAGTTGGTTCGGCTGCTCTTGCCGACCTCGGTGATTTCGCCCGTGGAGTTTTTGGCAATGTAAATGGTGATGCCGGCTGCAATCAGGAAGGTGCCTGCCATCACGGTGGCGACAAACCAGCTGGGAAAGGCCCCTACCGCGAGTGCCCGGTAGAGAGAGCTGGCGGAATCAATTTCCTGGCCGTCTGGTGGATGCATGAAAATTTTGGTCGTCCAAGCCGAAAGGATAATTGTGGCTATAAAGGCATAGTTGCGTTTGAGGCGGCGGCCGATGGATTCAAACATGCTCACCTTAAAGGCAGGCACCAGCAGATCTTCTGCAACCAGTTTGCGCCAATTGCCCTCGAGCTTGGGTTCCTCACGCAGGAGCACGGGGGTGAGAAAATGAGCCTCCAACATGCGGACGCGGGCGCGAAAGGCGTCATAAAACCGATAACGCCGGGCCTCGATCCAAAGCATGATTGCCACAATGGCGAGGTTGAAAAAGAAGATTAAATGGGGCACGGATTTAAACGAGAACGCCACCGTGAAAATGGTGCCGGTTGAAGTGATGGCCCAGGTTGTTGTCGTATCCAATCGCTGTCGCCAAACCATCATGCGGCCGATTTCACCCCGATAAAAGTGGGACATCGCCGTGATGTAGCCCTGATCGGAAGTGGGGGTGCCGTGCAGCGCGTCCAGTACATCCGTGTCTTCCCCAAAATCGTGCATGCGGAGACTCTAACACAGAATCACCATTAGTTGCCAGCCTCGATGTCAAACGCGATATGGCGAGCCAGTTCAATCAGGTCGAGGTCCTGTCGCAGGTCACCAAACTTAAATGCTGGAAGGCCGCTTTGGTCCTGACCAGTCAGTTCTCCCGGGCCGCGTAGTTTAAGGTCCTCCTCAGCCACCTTGAACCCGTCATGAGTTTCTTCCAGCACCTTGAGGCGATCGTTGGTTTCTTCGGATTCGTCCGTGGTCAACAGGATGCAATGACTGTCATGTTGGCCGCGTCCGATCCGGCCGCGCAACTGGTGGAGTTGGGCAAGGCCGAATTGGTCGGCATTTTGGATTAACATCAAGTTGGCATTGGGAACGTCGACGCCGACTTCAACAACGGTGGTAGAGAGCAAAACCTGAATTCGGTTTTCGTGAAACGCCTGCATGACCTGGTTTTTTTCCTCGGCGTCCATGCGGCCATGGAGGACACCGATTTTGTGCGGAACAAATTCGTTGGCTAGCCTGTCGGCTTCCTTTGTAACAGCCTTGATGCCCGCAGTGGTGTCTTCATTATCCACACGAGGGAACACGACGTAGGCCTGGCGTCCGGCAGTGAGTTCGTCCTTCATGAATTCGAGGATTTTTGGCAAGCGTTTAGGTGTCCGGATATGCGTCCTGATTGAGCCGCGGCCTTGAGGCAGTTCGTGGATCACCGAACAGTCCAGATCGCCATACAGAGTCAGGCCTAAAGTCCGGGGGATCGGAGTGGCGGTCATAACCAGTAGGTGCGGAAACTTTCCTTTGCGCAACAGTTGGTCGCGTTGGCTGACCCCGAACTTGTGTTGTTCATCGATGACCACTAGTCCCAGATCATTCAGCACAAATGAACTCTGAAACAATGCGTGGGTGCCGATGGCCAAGGTGCGCTCGTTCGAGGCGAAGAGGGGGGCATCTGTTTCCTTATGGCTGCCGGTATGGAGACGCACACGTACAGGCAGGTGCTTCAGCCATCGTGTGAAATTGTGGTGATGCTGTTCAGCGAGAATTTCGGTGGGGGCCATCAGGAGCGCATTAAATCCGCTCTCAAGAGCCCGGAGAATGGTGAGGCCGGCAACGACCGTTTTGCCGGAGCCCACATCTCCCTGTAATAGCCGCCGCATCGGGTGTTGCCCGGCCAAGTCGGCCTCGATTTCCATGGTAACCGTGCGTTGAGCCTCCGTGAGCTGAAAGCCGATGGCCTCAAGAAAGGCGCCAGTTAAAGAACCATCGCCATTGCAGGGCAGCGCTTTCGCTTTGGTCTGAAGGTTTTGCCGGCGTCGACGAAGTTGACGCTGTAGAATTACAAACTCATCCAAAGCCAACCGCCGCCGAGCTGCTGTGGTATCGTCAAGCTCGTCTGGAAAATGTAATGAGCGGATGGCGAACGCGCGTTCAGGGAGGCCGGCAGCCGTGTAGGGCGGGGATTCAATGAGGCTAAGGTGTTGCTCTACGAGTTGGTGCATGAACCGACGCAGCCAACGTTGGGTCATGCCTTCAGTCAGCGGGTAGAACGGGACGATCCGATTAACGTGGATGGTGGCGTCTTCGTCCGATTCGATGATTTCGGTTTCCGGATGATCAATCGCGGGGTTCTTGCCTTTTGAAAGTTTTCCGTAAATGAGAACATCATCGCCCGTTTTAAAATAGCGGGAGATGTAATTGATGTTCCACCAGCGGCAGGAGACATGGCCGGATTCATCCTCGAGGACGAACTCAAACAACGTGCGGCCGCCTCTCAATCGTTTGGTGCCGGCGACTGCAATCCGGCCGCGGGCTAATGCGGGTGTCTCTGTTGAAATCTCACGGATGGGCCGGATGTCACGCCGGTCCTCGTATCGCCTTGGGCGCAATAATAAGAGGTCCTCGAGGGTTTGGCATTTGAGGCGGTTCAATTGGTTTGCTCGCTCAGGGCTGACTCCCGGAAGGTCGGAAATGCGAGAGCCCAAGCCTTGTTCTGTTGTCTGCTCCGCGGGCACAAGGGGAATTTATCGAAGTGAAAGTGGCGGCCCAAGGCGAACTTTTTTACACTTTGCCCGGCGGGCCTTTCCCGCCATGCTCCGCGCGTGGCACATGAATCAGATACCGTAGAGCGGCTGTGGCAGGATTATGCCGGGTTGTTTCGTGGATTTGATGATCTGACCTTGGCCCGTTGGATGGCACAAACACTGGGGCAATTGCAGGGCAAACTTTGGCGGATGTCGCATCCTCTGGTGGCGTCCTACCGATTGGCGGCGCTGGTGGCGCATGATCGGCAAATATGGCACCAGCGTCTGGTGAATGCGCCGGTCGATTTCCCGGTGGCTGATTGTTGCCGTGCCCCGTTATTGCCGATGTTGACGCGGGATGTGCTCGAAAGTGGCCTGATTTGTCTGCATTGCAATAATTCGGCAGTGCCTCTGGAGGATGTGCCGGAAGAAACGGTGCGAGAAGGGCTGGCTCAATGGGCTGAGGATTATTCGGAAGTCCATGGCGTAGCGCATTGGGACGAGGTCCGCCGCAATGGTCACGCAAACTATGAGCAGGCCTTTGAGGATGCCGCCCAGCAAAGTGAACGGCTGCTCGCGTACCAAGGGTTGGAACTGGCCCCTGCGTTGGTCGATATGTTTCCAGCCGTCGTCTGGGAGGATCAGGATGAATGTCTTCAAGTGAGGCCGGAGGATATCATGACATGAGTGAATCGGATGCAAATTCAACAGTGCCGGCAACGCAATCAAAATGGGGGAAATGGCTGGGAATCGGTTGTGGAGGGGTAATCGTTCTTTCACTGATCGGGTTGATCGCATTGAACTGGGGGATCAAGCGGGTGATTGTTGGGAAGATTGAAACGGGCTTGGAGGCCAAGGGCTGGAAAGCCGAAATCGGGGGATTCGATTATTCCATTGCCAGCAAAGAGGTGAAATTGCGCGATTTTGTCGGAGTGCCCACCGATGCGAAGCAACTGGCTGAACGAGGCGAAATTCAGGTGGCGCATGCGCGGGTGCAGTTTGATACATCCAGAAACGATAAGCTGGGGGCGCTGGACATTCGCGGTGCGCAAGCGCGGTTTGGTAAACTCGATGAACTCAAGCTTGTGCCGGATAAGAGCATTGCCGTAAAGGGGCTCGTCTTTAATAACCCAGCGGAGTTCGGAGGTGGTCCGTTACTGGATTTCAAAGAAATCCGGATTGAATATGGTCCGGAACTGGAACGCGGGCGCGATCATTTCAAGGTTCTCCACATGGAGTTGAGCCGTTTAAATATCGTGAAAAATAAGCAGGGTCTTTGGCTGACCGATTTGTCGCCCAAAGCTCAGGACAGCATCCGCAACAATGATAAGGGGCCGACGATCGATCGCCTCACTATCCAAATCGGAGAAATAGCGTTTCAGGATTTATCCGTCGATCGACCGCCTCAAGTGATTCCGATGAATCGAACCATTCAAGTGGATCGCAATCCTAAAGACTATGCCTTGGGCGTGTTTTTTCAGTTGGTCGGCGTAGTGGCCGAGGCCAAGCGCAAGGCGGGCTACTAGATTTTCACTGAGAATTTTTCGTTCTTGTTCACGCTCTCGGCAAAGCTGGCCATAAGTTGGGGGATTTTTTCAAGGTCCTTCAGGTTCACTACTTCCACAGGGGAATGCATGTAGCGGTTGGGCAGGCTGATGAGCGCGCTGGGGATGCCACCGCGGGTCCAGAACACGGCATCCGTATCTGTGCCGCTGGTGGCGCTCACCGTTTCGAATTGAAGCGGGATCTTGGCTTTGGCGGCCACTTGCTCAAGGCGTTTGACGACTTCTGGATGATTGCAAATGCCGTGAGTGAGTGTGGGGCCCTTGCCCATTTGGATATCACCATGGGTTTGTTTGTTGATGCCGGGGTAATCGGTGGCGTGGGTGACATCTACTACCAGTGCGGCATCGGGATGTAGGGAATAGGCGATTTGGCGGGCGCCGAAGAGGCCGACTTCCTCCATGGTGTTGGAGACGGCGCACACTTCGGCGTTCAGTTTTTTCTTGGACGCAGCCAAAAGACGTAAAGCTTCCCCTACAGACCATGTGCCGATTCGGTTGTCAAAGGCGCGGGCCACAGCGATGTCCTTGTGAAGGATTTCAAAATTCTGATTCACTGTGATGGGGTCGCCTATGCGGACACGTTTTTCGGCGGCTTTGCGGGAACTGCAGCCGATGTCGATATATAGATCGGTGATCTCGGGTGCCTTGGGTTTCCCATCGACGCGTTGCATGTGCGGTGGGGGATTGCCCACAACCCCGAGCACCGGGCCATTGGCATTGTGGACAGTGACACGCTGCGCCTTGCTGACGATGGCATCCACGCCGCCCATGCGTTTGACAAAGATAAAGCCATTGTCATCAATGTAATTGACCGAGAGGGCAATCTCATCTGCGTGGCCGGCGAGCATAATGCGGGGGCCGCCGCCTTTGTTCAGTGTGGCGACGCAGTTGCCGTATTCGTCATGATGCGTTTCGTCGGCGAACTGGGACACGTAATTAAGCCATACACGCTGGCCGCGGGTTTCGTAGCTGGTGGGGCTTGGTGTGTTGACGAGTTCCTCGAGAAAAGCGAGTGATTCCTTGCGCATGGCGAGAGCGTGCATGCGGGGCGCAGCGGCGTCAATGCTCGACGCTGGCATGGGCTTCTGTTACCAACGCGCCGTG
>JAYQQG010000024.1:0-30979 GCA_038145765.1 Verrucomicrobiales bacterium | reverse complement strand
TAACCATCCCCCACAGGGAGGGGCGAGTTCCACCTCGCCCCATTAATATATTACAACTTGGGACGAGGTGGAACTCGTCCCTCCCACCACGCCATCCACACTCCCGAAGACATCTTTGACGTCGTCAATGAACACGACGAGATCATCGATCAACAACCGCGCAGTATCGTGCATACGCAGGGCCTACGCCATCGGGCGGCGCATGTGCTGGTGTTTAATGAGGCCGGCCAGGCGTTTTTGCAGTTGCGCTCCCAAACCAAGGACAACCATCCCGGCGTGTGGGACAACGCCTGCAGCGGCCATGTGGATGCCGGCGAAAGCTACGCCGTAGCGGCCGAGCGCGAGTTGATGGAAGAGATCGGGCTGCTCGTCGACACGCCGCTCGAGGAACTCTTCAAGCTCAACGCCAGCCCGGAAAACGGGATGGAGTTTGTGACCGTGTTCATGACTGAAGACGAGGGTCCCTTCGAGCTAAACCCGGACGAAATTGACGCCGGCCGCTGGGCTTCCCCTACCGAAATCCAGGCGGCCCTTCAAACCGAGCCCGAACAATATTCGCCCACCTTCCGAATGATTTGGGAACGCTTAAGCGTTTAGGCCAAACGACTTCCCCAAGTCCACGTCCTATCAATTCCTCTATCGAGCCAATCGATTCCGACGTTCACGGCTCTCCCGTATCCTCAAACCCACCAACCCAATCTCCGGGAGGGCGAAGCTCCTGCTGAGCCGAAACCCGCCCTCAAGGCTCAGCGGAAGCTTCGCCCTCCCGTCGCCATCGGCGTGGGATGATTAGCTGCGTTGAATCCACCCATCTTCATCCAGCGTGCAAACCAAGGCATGCGTGTTGCGTTGCAGGCAACAGTCTACGTCCGCGGCCAGATCCGGCACGGCCAGGAGCCGGCGGGCGTTGAGGGCGCGGTGGATGGATTCATTTAACGACCCGCCATGCGCCTGCCACAGGGCGCGGGCGATTTGCGCGGAATCCTCGATGTGCTCATCAGCAAACAGATCCCACACCGCATCGGCAATCGCGCCGGCAGCCAATGCATCCTCAAAGGCCGCCTCTTCAAACGTGCCGCCACAAACGAGCACCAATTGTGCGGGCGACGCATTTCGCAGATGATCGATGGTCGCCTGTAAATTCAGGAAACTGCTGACCAACACTTCGCGCCCTCCCTGACTGGCGCGCAACGCACGGGTACCATTGGTGGTAGTGCTGATGAGCGCCCTGCCGGCCACCTGATCCCGCGTGTACTCGCGCGGAGAATTGCCGAGGTCAAAGTCCGGTCCGCTGGTCAATTTAGCCGTGATACGGCGGCCATGGCGTTCCCCGCAGAGCAATGCCTCCGGATGGGCGGCCTTTTGCTCCAGCGCCTCCTCAATCGTCGACACCGGCCGAATGCGTTCCGCGCCATTGGCCAGTGCCGTCACCATGCTGCTGGTGGCCCTCAGGATATCGAAGACGACACAGGTGGTTCCGGATAAATCCGAACCGGCCATGGCCTCAAAATCGGCCGGAGTTTGGGTAACGCGCAACATGGGGAGTCGTCAGTGGGGAATAGGGATTAGTGGAAATGGGGCGTTGCCACAAGTCTCACATCACCTGTCTCAAGTTTTCAATCCGCCCTGCGTGCGCACATGATGAAACAAATATTGCTGGGCATAGCCGTGGTGGGGGGCGAAGTGTTTTTTGATAAAGGCCTGGAGACGCTTGGGCTTGGGGGCGCGGCTGGGGAAGTAAAGTTGGTGCAGGGCCTTGATGATCCAGGTATCGACGGGGAAGGCTTCGGGGAAGCCGTAGGCAAACAACAGGATGCAATCGGCAACCTTGGGCCCGATGCCGGGCAGGCGCTGGATTTCGGTGCGGGCCTCGGTGTAGGGCATGGCGCGTAGGGATTCGAGGTTAAGCTCGCCGCGCGTGATCATTTGGGCGCTGCCGAGGAGGTACTTGGCACGGTAACCCATGCGGCAGGCGCGCAGTTCGGCCTCAGTACAAGTGGCAATGCGATTGGCGGTGGGGAAGGATTTCCAATTGTCACGTACCGGTTCACCAAATCGGTCGCACACCTCGCCGATGATTTGCTCAATCTGTACGATCTGTTTATTGGAAGAACAGATGAAACCGGCGAGGGTTTCCCAGGGGTCCTGTTTCAGCAGGCGTAAACCATGACACGTGCCGCGCGCAGCGGCGAGATGCGGATCATCGACGGGGAATCCGTCATAGATGGTTTGTAGATTGAGATCGAGCTGCAGGTAATCGCGCAGCCATTGCCAGTCGCCAATGGGGCGGGCAACGCGGGCGGTGATGGATTGGCCATCCGAAGCCAGACGCACCCAGCGGCCGGTGAGGACATTCTCCCACGCACCGTCAACCTCGCGCCAGCGGAAGGATTGGCCGGAGGTCAGCGTGGCGGCCAGATCGTAGTTAGGCGCCGTGAAGGTGGCGGTCGCTGAAGCCGCCATGCGTTAGTAGGTGATCAGTGAATTGATCAGTGCGCCGTTCATCTTTTCGCGGCCATTGAGGAAACCCAGCTCAATGAGGAAACCGACCTCCACAATCTCGACCCCGATCTTCTCCAACAGATTCGCGGCGGCCGCCGCCGTGCCGCCAGTGGCGAGGAGGTCATCCAGCAGCAGGACGCGCGCGCCGGATTGCAGGGCATCCTGATGAATGGCGACGGTGGCTTCGCCGTACTCGAGGCTGTAACTTTCCTCGTGGGTTTTCCACGGCAGCTTGCCTTTTTTTCGAATAGGGACAAAGCCGGTGCCCAGCTGCTTGGCCGCAGCGGCGGCAAAAATGAAACCGCGCGCGTCGATGCCCACACAGGCGTCGATGCCGGCATCGGCATGGCGGGCGGCCATGAGATCAACGGCGCCGGCGAAGAGCCGGGCGTCGCCGAGCACGGGGGTGATGTCTTTGAATTGAATGCCCGGCTGCGGGAAGTCGGGTACGTTTCGGATGGCGGCTTCGAGATCGCCGACGGTGACGTCGCTCATGAATTAGTGTTGCTCGTGGATTTCCTCGACATGACTGATCATGCGTTTAAGCCGGCCGAGGGCGATGTTTTGAATCTGCCGCACGCGCTCGCGGGTGACGCCGAATTTTTTGCCCACCTCCTCGAGCGTGCGCGTTTCGCCGCCGTCATCCATGCCAAACCGGTACCGCAGAATCGCCGACTCACGCTCGTTCAAGTGTTCGAGCATCGAGTAGAGCATCTTCTTGACGGTCTTTTCCTCCAGATCCTCGTACGGGTTGTGCATGTGATCATCCTCAACCACATCACCCAGCGTATCGCTCTCAGCTTCATCGCCGAGCGGTGCATCCAGTGAAGCGGGACGAATGGCGGCCGTGCGCAGTTGCGAAACTTTTGCGGGCGAGAGATCCATCTCCGCCGCCAACTCTTCATCGGTCGGCTCGCGGCCGAGATCCTCCTGCAGCTTCATTGCCACGCGGCGCATGCGGGAGATTTTATCCACCAAATGCACGGGCAGCCGGATGGTCTTGGATTGGTTGGCCAGCGCGCGCTTGATGGATTGCTTGATCCACCAAGATCCGTAAGTGGAAAGCTTGCCGCCCTTGCTGGGGTCAAACCGCTTAACGGCTTTCATCAGGCCCATGTTGCCTTCGTCGATGAGATCGAGCAGCGGCAGGCCGAGCCCTTCGTAGTCGCGCGCGATCTTTACCACCAACCGCAGGTTGGCGTTGATGAGTTCCTGCTCGGCACTTTCGTCTCCGGCCTTGATCCGATCAGCCAACACGCATTCTTCCTCCACCGTGATCAGCGGATACTGCGCGATCTCGTTGAGATACAAGTTAATCGCCGAATTCGCCCCGTAACTGCCGGTGGCGTGGCCTGGCTGTTTGATGTGGGTGATGACCGAGGGCGCCTTGCGCGTGGACGCCGCCGCTTGCTTGCGTTTGGCGGGCTTTTTTACGACCGCTTTTTTGCGTGCAGTTTTGGTTTTGGTGGACTTAGCCTTTTTGCGGGCAGGTGGCATCGCCGGCAACGCTATCGAATCCCCTTCCGGGGGCAAGAAAATAGACATAACAGGGTCGTGACAGGTTGTAACTGTAACAACCTACACCCAATTGAGGGATTGCGCCAGAGCGACTAAGGGAATTTAACCCCAAAAACAACGATCCCCCGCATCGCCCAAGCCGGGGTGGATGTAACCGTTTTCGTTCAGCCGCTCATCGACGGCACCGAGATAAACCGGTTCCATGGGAAACGCCTTTCGCAAGGTGCGGATTCCTTCAGGCGCAGCGAGGGCATGGAGGAAATGAAGACGTTTGGCGCCACGCTGTTGCAGGCGTTGCCCGGCGGCCACGGCACTGCCGCCAGTGGCGAGCATGGGATCGCAGATCATCACCTCATAACGGCTCAAGCGGGGCGGCAGTTTCTCCAGATACCATTCCGGTTGCAGAGTTTTTTCATCACGCGCCATACCGAGATAACCAATACGCGCCTCCGGCAACAACTGATCGGCCAGACCGATCAAGCCTTGGCCGGCGCGCAGGATGGGTACCAATAAAATTTCCCGGCGCCAACGCTGGCCGGTGGTCCGGGCCAGAGGCGTTCGGATGGCGGTTGGCTTGGTTTCCAGTGGGCGTACTGCTTCGCCCAACAGGAGCAGGCCCAATTGAGCCAAGGCGCGGCGAAAGGTTTCGGGATCCGTTTGTTCATCCCGCAGCGTGGCCAGACGCACCCCGGCCAAGGCATGCTGAATGACGGTGCAGCTATTGATGTCACTCGGCATAGATATGACCGGAAAGAAAGTACGGCACACCCGGCCGCAAACGGGGCAGTTCCATGCCCAAATCCACCTTGACTGTGGTCCCGGTCGGAGCATCATCGGCCTTGCCTAAGAAACGCAGCAACCCACCAAAATTGAGTGGAGCTTCGTGTTGGACCAGTCGCGCTTTGCCCACCTCGATCCCGAGAAATTCCTCCGTAAACTTCACGGCGTCATCAAAGTTGCCCAGCCGATCGACCAGACCATGTTGGTGCGCTTCTTTGCCGGTCAGGATGCGGCCATCAGCGTAGTCGCGCCAATCCTCGGCCAACGCGCGCGCATCTTTCCCTTCCCGATTCCCGGTAACGGCTCGCCCTTCCTCCACCACATTGGCAAAAGCATCGTAGGTTTCATCAATGAAACGCTGGATGATTTCTTTTTGCTCGGGGGTAACGGTCTCGGGCGGATTAAAGGTGGACAGCATATCCTTGTTTTGGCCGCTTTTGAAAGTGATTGGCTTCACCCCCACCTTATCCAGCAGACCGTGCAAGTTTACTGACTGCATAATGACTCCGATTGAGCCGGTAATGGTGAGTTCGTTGGCCACAATAAAACGGCATGGAGCGGCCACATAGTATCCGCCGCTGGCTGCCATGCCGCCCATCGAAGCGATAACCGGGCCGGTATCGGGGTCTGCCTCAAACTCCCGGATGGCGCGGGCGATCTCGTCGGAAGCCATCACCTCCCCTCCGGGGGAATCGATGCGAATAATGACGGCCTTCACCCGTTTGTCGGCGGCGGCGAGTTTGAGCTGTTTTTTGATGGTCGCCACCATGTCCGAAGGGCCGTAGCTGGTGATGACTCCGGTGACATCGATCACAGCAATCCGTTGCTCGGGATTGCCTTGGCGCAGGGTGACCTCCGTAAATTCCGTCTGCGCCGGCCCCGTCACGCCGCTGGCAAACTGGTTAAAGGCAGAGATGAACCAGCCGCCAAAGGTGAATAATCCGGCGATTATCAGGAACAAAATCGGCAAGATATAGCGATTCCCACCGGCCGGTGGCGGGGTTTGGGGCGCAGGGTTGGGCAATACCGGCGGGGCTCCGCGATCATCTGGCTCGCTCATGGGCTTGAGAATACGGCCCGCCACGCCCTCGCACAAGCCGCCGATTTGCCCCTTGACGCCACCGGAAGGGCTCCCTAGAGTCGGCCCCGACAAGAAGGTTTGGCTGGTTCGCCAGCTGCGTAAAGTCGGTTCCAAGCCGGCTTTTTTGTTCCCCTTACGGGGAGAAACCACTTGGCGCCCAGCGCCCCAGGCATATGGATAACGGAGTAAACAGCGCCGAATTACAGGCCCTATTGGATTATTACGAGAAGGAAAAGGGAATCAGCCGTGATGCCCTCAACGAGGCGATCAAGGATGCCTTGGAAGCCGCTGCCAAAAAGGCGGTGGGCGCCAGCCGAGACCTGCGCGTGGAAACGGACCCTAAAACCGGCCAGCTCCGCGCTTACGCCAAGCTCGTGGTCGTGGATCGCGTCAACAATCCGCAGGATGAGATTTCCCGATTTGATGCCCTGCAGATTGTCGATGAAGCCAATCTCGGCGACGAAATCGAAAAGGAAGTCACCCCCACCGGCTTCGGACGCATTGCCGCCCAATACGCCAGCCAGAATCTTAAGCAACACCTGCGCCGCGCCGAAAAGGCGTTAATTTATGACGAGTTCAAGGATCGCGTAGGTGATATTGTCCGCGGGGTTGTGCGCCGCTTCGAGCGCAGCGATGTGGTAATCGATTTGGGCCGCTACGAGGCCACCCTGCCCAGCCGCGAACGTGTACCGATTGAGGAATACCAACCTGGCGAACAGCTGCGCTGTTTCGTCAAAGCCGTGGAAGAAACCGGCCGCGGCCCCGAGATCGTCCTCTCCCGTTCCGCACCGGAGTTTGTAGTGAAGCTGTTCACTCTGGAAGTTTCCGAAATCGCCGACGGCACCGTGCAGATTGTTTCCGTCGCCCGCGAACCTGGCTGGCGCACTAAACTGGCGGTGCATTCGGATGATGAACGTATTGATCCAGTCGGAGCTTGTGTCGGCCTGCGTGGCCAGCGCGTGAAAAACATTGTCCGCGAGTTGAACAACGAGAAAGTGGACATCATCCACTACAGCCCGAATATCGAGGAATTTGTCGCCGAAGCCTTGAAACCCGCCGAATTGCGCGAGGTTGAGGTGCATCAGGAAGAGAAACGCATTCAAGTTTGGGTTGGCGAAGACCAGCTCTCCCTCGCCATCGGCAAGCGCGGCCAAAATGCCCGGCTTGCCTCACGCTTGATCGGTTGGCAAATCGATATCGATGCCAAGGAAGTCGAGACGCTCACCTTCGACGACCAAGTCGCCGACGCGGTCTCCGCTCTCGCCGCCCTTCCGGGCATCACTGATGAGTTGGCCCAAACGCTCGTGAACAGCGGTTTTCACTCCGTGGAAGACCTGAAACAAATTGAAGCCGGTGATCTCACAGGCATTCCAGGTTTGGAAGAGAACGAAGCCGCCATCCTGGCTGCCGCCAACGGTGAGTCTCCGGCTGAAGCAAATGACGCAGCCGAAGAAATGTCGCCCGCTGCCGAAGCCCCCGCCGAAGAACCTGAGGAAGCCCCTGCTGAATCTGAAGATGCGGCCGGTGAAACAGAAGAGGAACACCCTTCTGAACCTTCTGCTGAACCGGAATCCTCCGACGCCCCCGAAGAATCAGCCGACTAACTCCCCTTACTTATGCCCGTTCGGATCTACGAAATAGCCAAAAGTCTCGGCGTCCAAAGCAAGGACGTGCTGGCCAAAGCGAAGGAACTCAACATTACCAACGCCAAGGTCGCTTCCAGCTCACTGGATAAGATCACCGCAGAGTACCTCGAAGAACAGCTCGCCAAGGAACTCAAGCCAGCCGAACCCGAAGCTCCGGCTGAAGCAGAGACCGCCGAAGCCGCCCCCGCCGAAAAGGCCCCCAGCGGGCCGGTGCTGATCGTGCCCGAGGAACCAGAGCCCGTTGAAGCTGAAGAGGAAACTGAATCCGATGAGTTGGACGATCCTGACGAATCAGAACCAACCGAATGGGAGATTGCCGCCCCCCCCGAACCTGAAGAAGCGTCCGAGGAAGAGGCCCCGGCCGAACCCCCTGCCCCAACCGGACCCAAGGTCGGCCAACAAGTTGGCTTTATTGATCTAGGCGGCATGCCCGCCCGGCGTGAACCGCGGCGGCGTGAGAAAAAGGAAGACAAAAAGAAACCCGCACCCGGAGGCAAACCCGCCGGAGGCCCCGGCCGTTCGGCCGCTCCCAAATTCACGGCCAAGGCCGATGCCCCGGTCATTACGCTCAAGCCGCCCATCATGGTGCGCGAACTGGCCGAGGCGATCAATCGCAAGCCGTTCCAGTTGATTGCCGACCTCATGCAACTCGGGGTATTCGCCAATGTGAACCAGGCGATTGATGAACCGACCGCCAAGCAGCTCTGTGCCAAAAACGGATTTAAGTTCGAAGCCAAGAAGCGTCAACGGGATGCCTCCGCACCCGCACCCGTTCAGGAAAAGAAACTCGAACTCGATACCGACGACGACGAGAAGGATCTCAAGCCACGCCCGCCCGTCGTCGCCGTCATGGGCCACGTGGACCACGGCAAAACCACATTGCTCGACGCCATCCGCAAAGCGGACGTCGTGTCCGGCGAGGCTGGCGGCATCACCCAGCACATTGGTGCTTACTCCATTGAAGTCCCGCACCCGGAAGACAAGAAACGCCTCGAACCCATCACTTTCCTCGACACCCCGGGCCATGCCGCCTTTAGTGCCATGCGCGCTCGCGGGGCAAATGTCACCGATCTGATTGTCCTTGTGGTTGCCGCCAATGATGGCGTGATGCCCCAAACACTGGAATCGGTCAGCCACGCCAAAGAATCCGGAGCAACCATCATTGTCGCCGTTAACAAGTGCGACCTGCCCGCCGCCAACCCCATGCGCCCGCGCGAACAACTCGCCGAGCATGGCCTCAGTGCCGAAGATTGGGGCGGAGACACCCTGTTTGTGGATGTCTCAGCCGTTAAAGGCGACGGCATTGACAAACTGCTCGACGCCATCCTGCTCCAAGCCGAACTGCTGGAGCTGAAGGCGAACCCCGACCGGCGCGCCGTTGGCAACGTGATCGAATCAGGCATGGAACCAGGCGGCCCTACAGCGACCGTCTTGGTTCGCAAAGGCACACTCAATGTCGGCGACATTGTCATTTGCGGCCAATACTTTGGCAAAGCCCGCGCTCTCATTAACGAGGATGGGCAACGCATGAAAACTGCCGGCCCCTCCTACGCGGTGAAACTGCTCGGCCTCAACGGTGTGCCGGAGGCAGGCGATGAATTTAACTCGGTCGACAACGAGAAAGCGGCGCGTGAACTGGCTGAAAAACGAGGCGATGCTGCTCACAAGGAAAAGCTCGAGGGCCGTTCCGCCGGTGTCACGCTTGAGAATCTCTTTGACCAAATTGATGCCACCACCGCCAAGGTGCTCAAGGTCATCGTCAAAGCCGACACACAAGGTTCCGTTGAAGCCATCTGTGAATCCCTCAGTAAAATCGAATCGGACAAGGTCGATCTGGAAGTCATTCATAACGCCGTCGGCACCGTGACCGAGAGCGATGTCCACCTGGCCGCCAGTTCTCAGGGTGTCATCCTCGGATTCCATACGCGCGTAGACAAAACCGCGCCAGACGCCGCCAAGCAACACGGCGTACAGATCAAGCAGTACAAGATTATCTACGAATTGATCGATGAAGTGAAAGACGCCATGGCCGGCCTGCTGGAACCGATTGAGAAAACGGTGGTCGTGGGCACCGCGGAAATCCGCCAACTCTTCCCGCTGAGCAAGGGCGGCAATGTGGCCGGCTGCATGGTGACCGACGGCACCATCAAGCGCGGCAAAGTACGGGTGATGCGTGGCGAGAAAGAACTCTTCACCGGCCCGATCCATACCTTGAAACGCTTCAAGGACAACGTCGATTCCGTCCGATCCGGCATGGATTGTGGTATCCGCGTAGATGGCTTTGATGACTTCGAAGAAGGCGACCTCATCCAATCCGTCACCACTGAACAGGTGGCCGCCACCCTGTAAGCCTCATCACCCTCATGCCGTCGCTTCGCCATGAACGCGTTCGCGAGCTGCTCAAGCGCACCGTGGGGGACATTCTCCGGCGCGAACTCAGCACTGAGGAATGCGGCTTGGTGAGCGTCAACGATGTCGGGGTGGCCAACGATCTGCATTCGGCCACCATCTTCGTCAGCGTTCTCGGCAGTGAGGCGCAGCAATACGCCGCCAGCAAACGCCTTGAACGGGATCGTTCTCATTTCCAATATCGGCTCGGCCAAGAAGT
Source organism: Verrucomicrobiales bacterium (assembly GCA_038145765.1). GTDB lineage: Bacteria > Verrucomicrobiota > Verrucomicrobiia > Limisphaerales > UBA1100 > UBA1100. The sequence goes on along the minus strand of JAYQQG010000024.1, from coordinate 20,844 downwards.
GGTGTTGAAGTACACCCCGCGCATCAAGTTTCAACTCAATGACGCCATCGCCGAAGGGGACCGGGTGATTTCTCTTCTGGAAGAGCTGGAACAGGAATCGCAAGACAACGACGAGGGCTCCAACACATGAAGCGCCGACTCAAGATCATTGACCAGATCATTGACCGCCTCAAATCTGCGGATACAATTGCCGTTGCCGGCCACATGCGGCCCGATGGCGACTGCCTCGGCAGCGAATTGGCCATCGCTTATGCGTTAAAAAACATCGGCAAAAAAGTCACCGTCTTCAACCAGGACGAGATGCCTGAGAAACTGGCCTTTCTGGATCCCGGCAAAATCCTCCAGGGCACCCGCAAGGCGCGCCATTTTGATGCGGTCGTCGTTACTGACTGTGCCAATTACGAGCGCATGGGCACGATTTGCAACGCGATTAGCCAACGCGAGCTGCTGATCAACATTGATCATCACGGCTCCAACACACGCTATGGCGACCTCAACTGGATTGATGCCAGCTCCGCCAGCAGCGGTGAACTCATCTACCGTTTGCTCCAGCAGGCCAACTGGACAATTACCGCGCCCATTGCCGACTGCCTTTTTACCGCCATCAGCACCGACACAGGCAGCTTCCAGTACCCCACCACCCAGCCATCCACCTATCACGCCGCGGCGGAACTGGTAAACCGCGGGGCTAATCTCGCGCGTATATGTGAGGAGGTTTATCAGAGCTATCCCCTCTCGCGCGTAAAATTGCAGAAGCACATGTACAACAGCTTCAAGCTCATCGAGCAAAATCAAGTGGCCTACTTCTGGCTGCGGCAGGCCGATTACAAAAAAGCCGGGGCCGAGCCCGATGAAAGCGAAGGCTTGATTGACCACATCCGTGACATCCAAGGTGTGAAAGTTGCCTGTTTGTTTGAGGAAATTGAACCGGAGATCACCCGCATCAGCCTGCGCTCCAAATTACCCGAGGTCAATGTTGCGGATATTGCCCTGTCCTTTGGCGGCGGCGGCCATCAATCTGCAGCCGGTGCCCGTATCTCAGGCAAACAACGCACCATCCAACGCCAAGTGATCGCCGCCGTGAAGCAGGCTCTCGCCAACCGAAACGGATCCCGCTAATGCCCCGCCCTCGTCCACGCCAAACGGAAAACGAGCTCCATGGAGCGTTACTCATCGATAAGCCAGCTGGCCCCACTTCACATGATATTGTGGACATTATCCGCGGACAGTATGGAATTCAAAAGGTCGGGCATTGCGGCACGCTCGATCCGGCGGCCACGGGCCTGTTGATCCTGCTCCTCGGACGAGCCACCAAACTGTCCATGAAGCTCACGGCCGACCATAAGGTCTATGAGGGATCTATTGAACTTGGCAAAGCCACCGACAGTTACGATGCCCAAGGTGTGATCACGGCCACAGGTAAAGTCCCCCTGCTTGATTGCGGCGCTTTAAATGAAGCCGCGCAATCTTTTCAGGGCGACATTCAACAAAAGCCGCCCATGGTATCGGCCGTGAAAAAGGACGGCGTGCCCTTGTACAAACTTGCCCGCAAAGGCAAGACCGTCGAGCGCGAAGCCAAGCCGGTGCATATTTTCTCGTTCGAGTTCATCGATTACAATCCGCCCATCGGCACTTTTCGTGTTTACTGTTCCAAGGGCACCTATGTTCGCAGTCTCGCACACGAATTGGGTGAGCAACTCGGCTGCGGCGCGCACCTGCGTACACTGCATCGCACGGCTTCCGGAAAGTTTGATGTCCATGACGCCATCCCGCTGGAGGACTTGGTTAAACTGCCCGAATCTGAATTATCCAACCGGATCATGTCGCTCGTGGAACTGGCGCACCTGTTACAACCATCAACATGAGGACACTCCGGGACGCCCGCGATTTAAAGCCAACCCATGGCCGTGTCTGCTGCGCTATTGGGATGTTTGATGGCGTTCATCTGGGCCATCAACAAGTCATCCGTCAGGCGGTTTCTGATGCGCACCAATTAGAAGCTACATCGCTCTGTGTCACGTTCGACAAGCATCCAGCCACCGTCATTGCCCCGGAACGTGCGCCGTTGCTCATCCAATCCTTGGACCAACGGCTCGAAGCCCTTCGTGTCTTGGGCGTCGACGCCACACTGATCCTCCCTTTTGATGAAGCGATGAGCCAAATTCCAGCAGAGGCATTCATCCAAGGATTGGCAGTGGATTTGGGCCGGATCAGCTCCATCTGCGTGGGGGCCCAGTTCGCCTTTGGCCAAGGGCGCAAGGGAGATGTGGAATTGCTGCGCCAGCTCGGGCAGGAACTCAACTTTGTGGCGCACGGAACTGCCAGCGTGGCATTGGACGGGGAGACGGTCAGCAGCACACGGATTCGCCAGGCGATCGCGGCGGGGCAATTGGATGCTGCCGGCCAAATGCTTGGGCGCGAATATGCGTTGGCCGGTCCGGTGATCCGAGGAGAGCAACGCGGCCGAGAGCTGGGCTTTCCGACCGCCAATCTCAATGTTCAGGGTTTGTGTCTGCCCCCGCACGGTGTGTACGCCGCGCATGCCGACGTGAAGGGCACGCCGCATCGGGCCGCGGTCAACATCGGGTTGCGGCCCACGATGAAAGACCCGGAACCCCACCTGCATGTGGAGGCGCATTTATTGGATTTCAACGGCGACCTTTATGACAAGGTTTGCACGCTCACCTTTGTGGGCAAACTGCGCGAGGAACAGGCCTTTGATTCGCTGGAAACGCTCCGGACACAAATTGAAAAAGATGTCATCCAGGCACGATATCTCTTCACGCAGCTTTAGTAGACGGCTATGCTCCGCGCATGCCCACCACCAAGGTCTACGAATACAAGGGATGTAGCACCTGCCGTAAGGCACTCAAATGGCTTGATGCGCAGGGCATTGTTTACAAAGCCATCCCGGTTCGGGAAACGCCGCCCAACAAGACCGAGTTGCGCCGCGTCCTCAAGGCCAGCGAAGGTAACATTCGCAAACTCTTCAACACGTCCGGTGGTGATTATAAGAAACTGAATCTGAAGGATAACCTCCCGAATCTCAGCGAAGCGCAGGTCATCGATATCCTTCACACCAATGGCAATCTCGTAAAGCGGCCGTTTGTGGTCAACAAATCCGGCGGATTGACCGGCTTTAACGAAGATTCGTGGCGTGAGTTTTTCGGCCTTTAGCCCCACGCCCAGAGCCGTTACCCTCCCGGCATGAATCGGGACGAAATCGAGGCGGCCAATCAACGAGTCATTGAAGCCGGAGCCTTTGTCCAGCCGTTGCTGGCGGAAACCGGCAAGGTGATCGTGGGCCAATCGCACTTGATGGAACGGCTGGTGATCAGCCTGCTGGCCAATGGGCATGTTTTGCTGGAGGGTGTCCCCGGACTGGCCAAAACACTGGCCATCAAAACACTCGCCGACACGATCAATGTCGATTTCTCCCGCATCCAGTTCACCCCGGACATGTTGCCGGCCGATGTCACCGGCACACAGATCTATAACCCGCAATCAGGCGATTTCACCACACGTCAAGGTCCGGTGTTTGCCAACCTGGTACTGGCGGATGAAATCAACCGGGCCCCCGCCAAGGTACAAAGTGCCCTGCTTGAAGCCATGCAGGAAAAACAGGTGACCATTGGCGACACCACCTATCCCCTGCCCGCGCCATTCCTCGTGTTGGCCACCGAGAACCCCATTGAACAGGAAGGCACTTATCCGTTACCCGAGGCCCAAGTGGACCGTTTCATGCTCAAGGTGGTGATCAGCTATCCTGAACGTGATGAAGAGCGCCGTATTCTGGATGACTGGGCCAAGACCGATGGCCTGCCGACCGCCGATCAGGTTGTGACTTCAGAACAAATCCTGTCCGCCCGCAAGGTGGTGGATTCCATTTATGTGGATGACAAGGTGAAGGACTACATTGTCGACCTCGTGTGCGCAACACGCGATCCGGGCAAATACAACGTCCCCGCCGAAGGCCTCATCGAACTGGGCGCCTCGCCGCGCGCCACTATTTTTCTCACGCTCGCCGCCAAATCTCATGCCTTTGTGCAGGGACGCGGCTATGTGACGCCACAGGATGTCAAGAGCATCGCCATGGATGTACTGCGCCATCGCGTGCATATTTCCTACGAAGCAGAGGCAGAAGAAAAGACGAGTGAAGCCGTCGTCCAGTTGTTGCTCGATCATTTGCCCGTTCCCTAGCCAACCATGAACCTGCCCCAACTCCAGGCTCAGGTGCGGCAAATTGAGATCCGCACCCGCCGACTGGTCAGTGACCTAATGATTGGCCAGTACCAGAGTGTGTTTAAGGGCCAAGGCATGGACTTCGACGATATCCGCGAGTACCAGCCCGGCGATGAGGTGCGGCACATCGACTGGAATGTCACCGCCCGTCTGAATCAGCCGTTTATCAAGCAATATGTTGAGGAACGCGAGCTCACTGTAATGCTCGTGGTGGACCTCAGCGCCTCCGGCACCTTTGGCAGTGGACAACAAACCAAGCGTGAACTGGCTGCTGAAGTGGGTGCGTTGCTGGCTTTTGCCGCCCAGCGAAACAATGACAAGGTCGGTCTCACGCTGTTTACCAAACGCGTGGAAAAATATGTGCCTCCCGCCAAGGGCAACCGCCATGTACTCCGCGTCGTGCGCGATATCCTGAGTCATCAACCCAACCACCGGGGTGGCGATCTGCGCCATGCCCTGCAGCATTTGCAGAAAACTTTTCGGCGGCGGTCGGTGATGATTTTGTTGTCCGATTTCCTCGATCCCTTGCCCGTATCCACCCTGCAACAAGCCCGTCGCCGGCATGATGTGGTGGCCGTGCAAATCACCGATCCGCATGAGGAACAACTCCCGGCTCTGGGCCGGCTTACGCTGGAAGATGCCGAGACCGGCGAAACCGGGGAGGTCACACTGCGAAACGAGGCCGAACTCGACGCCTTCTTCCGGCAACAAGCCGAGGCGCAGGACCAGTTGGAAAGCCAGCTCAACGAGCTCGGCATTGATCATATTCGGCTGCGCACCAATGAACCGTTTGTGCCTGAACTGGCACGCTTCTTCCGCACCCGTCTGGAACGCCGGCACCGCAAATGAACACCGACACCAACCAGCTCGATCTGCTCGACATCAAGCCTCCGCTGGAACTGGATCCCGGCGATGGCACCGGGCCGCTTTGGTGGGTCTTGGCCTTGCTCCTCATCGCCGGTGCCGCGCTGCTCTGGTGGGCATTTCATCGGCCCGCCAAAGAGCCGGCCCCGACCGCGCCCGATACGATTGCCCAACGCAAACTTCGCGAATCCTGGGCTCTGCTCGGCACCCCCGCATTATTCGTCGAAGCGGTGGCCGACATCCTCCGCGTCTATTTAGAGGATCGCTTCAAAGCCCACGCTCCGGAGCGCACAACTGAAGAGTTTCTCAATGAACTTTCGCAAATGCCCCAAATGACCAGTGAACAAAAGGAGTTGCTCGGGCAGTTTTTGAAGTTTTGCGATTTTCCGAAATTTGCACAGCTTGACCCCACCGAGGAGGAATGTCGTCGGCTCCACGGCATTGCCCTGAAACTCGTGCAGGAAACCGCCCCGGCCCGGCCCGGCAGCACCCCACCCCAAATCGTTCCGCCAAAGATCAGCTGATGGATACCTTTACCTTTGCCGATCCCGCATGGTTGTGGCTGCTCCTGCTGCTGCCTTTGGCGGGTTGGCTCAAGGGAAACACGGGCACCCCGCCAGCAGTGGTTTATTCCTCGCTCTCACTCGTACGCCGATTTCAAAAAATTGCCCCACAAAAAGCCGGACGCCTGCTTTGGCTGCTGCGTTGGATCGCCCTCACAGTGTTCATCCTTGCCTTGGCCCGGCCACAGTGGGGCGAGGGCAAACAACGCATCCGCGCCAGCGGCATCGACATTGTGGTTTCCATGGACCTCAGCGACAGTATGCTCGCCGAGGATTTCCAACGCTTTGGCCGCGATGCCAATCGTCTGGACGTCAGCAAGGATGTCCTCGAGGAATTCATCAAGGGGCGGCCCAGCGATCGTATCGGGCTCATCGCCTTTTCCGGCAAGGCCTACATCGCCAGCCCCCCTACGCTCAACCACGCCTTCCTCCTGGAAAACCTAGACCGCTTCACTACCGATACTGTGCCGGAAGAAGGCACCGCCATTGGATCCGGTATCAGCGCCGCCATCAATCGCCTGCGAGAGATCAAGGATTCCAAAAGCCGCATCGTGATCTTGATGACGGATGGCGAGGAAAACACCGGCAAAATCAAGGGCCTTGAGGCCGCAACGGCCGCCGCCGCCATCGGCGTCAAGGTGTACACCATCGGCATCGGCAAGGACGGCACGATGTTGTATCTTCCGGATCAATTCGGGTTCAAACGGCCTGTGCAGCTCGTTGGCATTGATGAAGATACCCTGCGAGAAATTGCCGATAAAACCGGCGGCAAATATTTCCGTGCCGAAAGCGCCGACGCACTGCGCGCGGTGTATAAGGAAATTGATCTCCTGGAAAAAACCGAACGCGAGGAGCAACGCTACCTGCAATACCACGATCTTTTCCGCGCATTCCTCGGCGTGGCTCTGGCCCTGTTGGTGCTCGATCTGGTTTTGAATTATACTGTGTTCAGGAGGTTGCCATGACTTGGGGATATCCTGAATACATCATCCTCGGCATTGTCCTCGCCCTGCTCGTGCTGGGCGGCAGCGTTGCGGCCTGGTACCAGCGCGAGCGGGTTCTGGCCCTGTTCGTGAGTAAGGAACGCGTCCGGGAACTCACGGCCGCCATGGCCGGCTGGGAGTATTGGACACGGACAGGCCTGATCATGGGTGCCATCATCCTGGGTAGTCTTGCCCTGGCCGCACCGCGCTGGGGTTATATATTGGAAAAATCGAATGCCACCTCGCTGGATATTCTGATTGCGGTCGACACTTCCCGCAGCATGCTCGCCGAGGATCTGGCCCCCACGCGCATGAAACGCACCCAGCTGGCCATTCAGGAACTGCTCAAGCTCGGTGAAGGCGATCGCTTCGGCCTCATTCCATTTGCCGGTTCCGCCTTTCTCCAATGCCCTCTTACCGTCGATCAGGAAGCCCTTCGGCAACACGTCAATCTCGTCAACGTCGATCTCATTCCCGAGGGAGGCACCAACCTGGGAGATGCCATCAAGGCCGCCATGGAGGCCTATGAAAAACACGAGGCCGACAGCCACAAGGTGCTCGTCCTCTTTTCGGATGGCGAAGATCACGACGAAAACGCCCTCGCCTTGGCCGAAGAAGCCGCCAATCAGGGCCTACGGATATTCACCATCGGCGCCGGTTCGCCGGAGGGAGAGCTGATCCCAGTCAACTATTGCCCGGCCTGTGAATCAGCCAACCAACCCGACCGGACACGCTGCCGGGTTTGCAGTGCTTATCTCTCTCCCGGCCAACAGTTCATGCGCGATGAAGAAGGCAACGCCGTTCGGAGTCGGCTCAATGAAGCCATGCTGTCGGAGGTTGCAGAAGCGACCGGCGGATTTTACTTGCGGCTCGAAGGCGCCGCCACCATGGAGGTTCTTTACAAAAATGGGCTCGCGCCGCTGCCTAAATCGGAAAATACTAGCACCATGGTGCGACGCCAAAAAGAGCGCTATCAATGGCCATTGGCAGCTGCCGTAGGTTTATTGTTGCTGGAGCTGCTCTGGCCCGTCGGCCGCCGCCGCCGACAATCCGCCTTGGCCGCCGGATTACTCCTATGTCTGCTGCCCGTTCCAGCCGAGGCCTCCACGCTCAAGCAGGCCGCACTGCAATATCAACAAGGCGAGTTTGCCCTGGCGCTTGAAGAATACGAGGAACTGCTTCGCAAGGATCCCGGCAACCCCAAGCTCCACTACAATGCCGGTGCCGCCGCCTATCAAGCCGGCAAACACAATGAAGCCGCCAAACATTTCCGCAGTGCCCTGCGCACGCCGGATCTGCAATTGCAACACCGCGCCTTTTATAACCTCGGCAACACCCGGTTTCAGCTGGGGGCAACTATGCCGGATCCCAAGGACCAAATCCCGGTTTGGGAGGAGGCGGCCAAGCACTTTGAAGCCGCCGCCCAATTGAATGCCAAGGATTCCGGTGCGAAACGTAATCTGGAATTCGTCCGCCACAAAATTGATGAAGCCAAACGCAAGCTGGAACAGCTCTCGGATGAAGTACCGCTCGATGGCATCACGCGCTTCAAGCAAGAGGATCAAAAGGAATACACGCTCCGCATTTGGCCCCCCAAACGGGAGATGATCCCCGAGCGCCCGTATTGGCGGATGTTTGCCCTCGACCATTACGCACATGGGGTTGCCAAAGTTTCCGATTCCCTTCGCGCTCAAGCCACGGCTAAACCGAAAGCATATGGCGGTCGCACCCCGGCCGAACCGATACAAACCGGCACATGGCGTTTTCGTTTCGAACCGCTGTTCAGCGAGTTTCTGCCCATGAACGGCCCATTCGCCAATGCGCACGTGGAGAACGTGACGTGGCGATACAACACCGCCGCCTTACAGGCGCGCCTGCCGGATGTGCCCACGCACGCCGTGCAATACACACTCACCGATCCCACGGACAGTGCCCGGTTAGCCGCCGGTCCGTTGGATGCGCCATTGCAACCCGAACACCAGAACGATTTCACCCAGCTGCGCGACGACGCTTACCCCTTCACCACCCTGCAGCTGAACCTCAGCCCCAATGAAATCAGTCAACTACTCGGAGTACTCGGCAAAATCACCGGCGACACAGAATTACCCTTGGAAGAACTGAACAAAAAAATAATCACCTGGCTTCATCAACACCACAAATACACCCGCCAAACGCGCATCCCGGAAGATGACCAGAATGATCCGGTCGTCCGTTGGATGCTTACCAATGAAGCCGGCCACTGCGAATATTTTGCCTACAGCTACACCCTGCTCGCCCGCGCCGCCGGGCATCCGGCCCGCATCGTCTGTGGTTTTGCGGGCGGCGAATGGGATGACAAGACGCAAAGCTGGACCAATGTCAAAACCGATGCCCACGCCTGGGCTGAGGTATTCGATGGCACCCAATGGATCCGCGTGGAACCCACCCCGCCCGAAGAGAACGAAAATCAGGGCGAAGGCGAAAACGAACCGGAAGACCCCAACAATGGCCAACAAGGTGACAGCGAAAACCCAAAAAACGGTGAGGGCGATCCCGATAATCCCAACAACCAACCCGGCAACCAACAAGGCGATCAGCCCACCGATGAAGATCGGGATGAAGGCGAACTCCCCCCCGAACTCCTTGAAACATTACGCCAAGCCGAACGATTGCTCGATGCCTTGAAATCGGACGAGAAACCCCTAAGCGCTATTGAAGCCAACCAAGGCCGGCCCGGTCCACGCGTTCGGCGGCCCAAGAAAGACTGGTGATGACGCGGTTCCTTCTCAGTTTTCTGGCGGTGACCGCTTCAGCCACAGCCGCCACCCTCACCGCGACCCTCAAGCCGACTACCGTCAACCTCGGCAACAGCGCCACGCTCACGCTCGTTTGCGAAGGAGGCATTGCCACCACCGTCGAACAAACCGCAGCTGCACGGAATCTCGCGCTGTCGTTTGTGGACAGCCAAAAGTCCGTCGACATCGTTGGAGGAACGCGAAGAGAATCTTCCTCCTTTACCTACCAAGTTACGCCGAGAGTCGCCGGCCGTTTTGCCGTTCCCGCCTTCAAGGCCATGGTTGGCAACCGGGAAATCCGCAGTGAACCGGTCATTCTGACCGTGCTGGATGCAAACGGCAATAATACGCCAAAAAACATTGCCCAAACCCCTCCCCCGGCTTTACTGCGCGTGAAAACCACGACAACCCAGGTTTACGCAGGCGAAGTGTTCCCCGTGTCCATGGAACTTCTTGCCCAAGGCTTACGCCAATCGCATCTGCCCGTGCCGCAACTGGTGACCGATAGCATTCGCTTCACGCGCATACGGCCTGATTACCGCCAAGCCAGTCCTCGCTCTCTCAATGGCGTTCTGTACCAAAACGTGTTCCTGTTCGAGACCGGTGCGGTGGCGATGAAGCCGGGCAAGCTCAACCTTATTTTCGAACTGGATGTTACCGTCATGGATTACCGACAGGACGTTTTCGGCCGGCAACGCAACCTGCATCTCACCAGCGATCCCGTGCCGATCGAAGTGTTACCTCTGCCCGCCAACGGCCAGCCGGAGCATTTCACCGGTGCCGTCGGCCAATTCCAAATGAGCGCCACCCTCAAGCCTCAGCGCGCGCAAATCGGGGATCCATTGGAATTGCAAGTCAACCTCTCCGGCAAAGGCACACTCGACAATACTCCAATGCCCGAACCGGCATCTTGGGATGGGTTCAAACCGCACTCGGCCACCAGTGAAACCGACAACACCGAAGTGCGCCCGCTTTTTTCACGGAAACAATTCAAGCGCATGATCATCCCAACTGACCCAAAACTTACGCATGCGCCCGCGCTACTGTTCAGCTATTTTGATCCCGACAACGAACAATACGTCACCCTCACCACGCCGCCCTCTCCGGTGGAAATTACCGGCAGCGCCCCACCGCCCAGCCCGCGCGGCGATCCACCCGGGCCCGATACCCGCGGCCCGGCCAATGACTCGCCGGCCATCCAAACCATCCGCCGTTCACCCGGCGAATTGGCTCAGGCCCAACCGCCCTTGATCACGCGACCGTGGTTTATTGCGATTCCCGGCCTCAGCCTGTTGGCTTTTCTGGTTGCCTTCGGCTGGCGGCGGCAGGTGGAGTATTACGAAAGCCATCCTGAAGCGGTCCGGGCTCATCATGTTCGCCGGCTCACCCGCAACACCCTGCGCCAGCTGCAAACCCCTGAAAGCCAAGCCGATGCCGCCCGATTTTCTGAAGGTATCCAATTGATTCTGCGCGAACAGATTGGCCAAGCCACCAGCCAACCTGCCGCCGGACTCACTGCCCAATCCATGTTGGATGCGCCGCTGCAACTCTCTAATGAAGCCCGGGTGGCATTGGAACGATTACTTGAACTGGACGAAGCCACCCGTTTCAGCGGCACGACCCCAACCGCGAATCCCGATACCGCCCTGAACGATCTCAACTGTGTTTTGCGCGCCTTGAAATGAAAACCCTCGCGTTCATCGCATTATCATTGTGCTTATGGGCGGACGCCAAAGACCCGGTGGAATCCCCCTTCAATCAGGGCAATGCCGCATTTGAATCGGGCCGTTTTGAGGAAGCCCGAGCGCAATATCAATCCCTACTCGACCGTGGCCAAGTTTCCCCGTCGTTACACTATAATCTAGCCACGGCCGCGTTGCACAACGGCAATCTGGGCCACGCCATTTATCACCTGCGCGTTGCCCGGACCCTCAAACCGCGCGCTATGGATATTAAACAGAATCTTAAAATTGCCAGGGATGAAGTGCACCATGGCACCCCTCCCAAGGCCGGCACTTGGGAGCGCCTGACCGGTTTCCTCAATGCCGACGAATGGGCCATGCTGGCCGCACCGCTGTTAACCGGATGGTTGCTTTGGCTGGCCGCCATTTACGGGTGGCCGGAATGGCGCGATTCAGCAGCCGTGTGGCGCCCCATTCTCGGCACCTTGAGCGTGGCCCTCACCCTCGTTGCCCTGTTGGCTTGGAACAAGCAGTCGGCGAACGACTGGGGCGTGATCACTGAGGAAACATTGGTTCGATTCGGGCCGGTGGAGCAGTCTCCGGATCAATTTAAGTGGTTTGATGGCACGGAGGTGTGGATTGACCGGCGCCACCATGATTGGTTTCTCGCCCGCGACGTCAGCGGCCGCCAAGGCTGGGTGCATGCAAACGTATTACTGACCCCGCAAAGTTGACGACATTTTCGTTGACCGGCGTAAGCCGCAGTCTAGCATTCCAGCACGCCATGAAACGCCTTTTGCGATTCCTCTGTCTGGCCTCGGCTTGGTGCAGTTTCAACCTGCTCGCTGAAGGCATTACCCTGACATCAGCCAAGGGGCGTATCGATGTGAAAATCGGAGACGCCCTGTTTACCAGTTTTCATCATCGCGATGTGCCCAAACCAACGCTCTACCCGGTACGCTGGATTGACGGTACGGGCATGACCCGGCGGTTTCCGATGGAAAAGGCACTGCCCAATGAATCGGATGATCACGTGCATCACCGCAGTGTGTTTTGGGGGCATCGCCATGTGAAAAGTGCCGACGGTACCGTGCACGATTTCTGGGGCGAGAATTCCAACAGCGGCAAACAGGTCACCACCGGTATTGAGGCCGGCCAGGACGGCCGAATTTACACCACAACCAAATGGGTCAGCAAAGCGGGCAAAACCATCGCCACCGATTTTCGCGTCATTGCTTTCGCCGCCAACGATGCCGGACGGTTCATTGACTACAGCATCAAGATCACCGCCTCCGAAGGTGACATTGTGCTGCAAGATGACAAGGATGCCGGCATGGGCTTCCGTGTGCCGGACACCATGTGCGTGGCACCGCACGGCACGGCCAAGGTGAAGGCCGAGGGCTACATGCTCAACAGCGAGGGTGTCACCGGGGCGGCCTGCTGGGGCAAACGTGCCAAGTGGGTGGATTACTCAGGACGTGTGGAAGGCAATCTGTTGGGTGTGGCGATGTTTGATCATCCAAAAAACCCGCGGCACCCGACCAGTTGGCACGCACGATCTTACGGACTGTGTAGCGCCAATATTTTTGGTAAACGCCACTTCGAACGGCTGCCCGACAAAAACGCCGGCAATTATACGCTAAAAAAAGATGATTCCCTCACCTTCCGCTATCGCCTCTACTGGCATGCCGGCAAAGGTGACGCCAAGAAAATCGAGGCGCAATACCGCGAATGGGTTGCCGCCTCCAGCAAATAACTTTAACCTCAACCCACAGAGCTTATGAACAAACAAACACGTCGTAACTTTCTCAAAACCTCCCTCTACGCCGGCACCACGGTGGCTTGGACCGCCAAGAGCTGGGCGCAGGTCAAGGGAGCCAACGAAACGCTCCGCTGCGCCACCATCGGCTTCCGAGGCCGTGGCAACAGCCACATCAGCTACATCAAGGGCATGCAACAGCGCGAACAAGGCGTGCAACTCACGGCCCTGTGCGATGTTGATCAAAAGGTGCTCGATGCCGGTGCCGCCAAGCACAAGGTGAAGGGCTATCAGGACATCCGCGTCATGCTCGAGAAAGAGGACCTTGACGTGGTGACGGTCGCCACGCCCAACCACTGGCACAGTCTTGCGGCCATCTGGGCGATCCAAGCCGGCAAGGATGTGTATGTGGAGAAGCCCGTCAGCCACAATGTCTGGGAAGGACGCCAATTGGTGAACGCCGCCCGCAAGTACAAGAAAATCGTCCAGACCGGCACGCAGGCTCGCAGCTCAAAGTGCATACAGGACGCCGTGCAATGGGTGCAGGCCGGCAATCTCGGAAAGATCAAGGTATCCCGCGGTCTCTGTTACAAGAGGCGGGGCAGTATCGGTGATATCCCCGACACCAAGGATGTACCGCGCGAGGTGGACTACGATCTCTGGTTGGGGCCGGCTCCCAAGAAACCTCTCACCCGCGAACGGTTGCATTATGACTGGCACTGGATGTGGGATTACGGAAACGGCGACCTCGGCAACCAGGGCATCCACCAGATGGATATCGCCCGCTGGTTCCTCGGTGACATGGAATTGTCACCCCGTGTGTGGAGCGTCGGCGGCCGGCTCGGTTACGAGGACGACGGCGAGACTGCCAATACCCAGGTGATTTATCACGATTACGAATCCGCCCCGCTCATCTTTGAAGTGCGCGGTCTGGGCGAAAAGAAAGGCTCCGGCGCCCGCCCCACCTATCGCGGAGGCAGCGTAGCGGTGTTCGTGGAATGCGAAAAGGGCTGGGTCGCCGTGCGCAACTACGGTTCCGTGCAGGTTTACGACAATGACAACAAGATGATCAAAGAGTTCAAGGGCGGCGGCGATCACTTCGGTAATTTTATTCAGGCGGTACGCAGCCGAAACCCGAAGGACCTCAATGCCGACATTCTCGAAGGTCACCTCTCCAGCGCCCTCTGTCATACCGGCAACATCAGTCACCGGGTCGGCAAGGAAGCCAGTGTCGAGGCGATTCGCGATCTGGTGAAAAAGGACGACAGCGCCCTCGAAGCCGTTGACCGCATGATCGATCACTTGGCCGTGAAGAACGAAGTGGACCTCAAGGCCACTCCGCTCACTCTCGGTCCGGCCCTTACTATGGACACCAAAGCGGAGACCTTCCCGGCGCACGCCGCGGCAAACAAGCTGCTTACGCGCGAGTACCGCAAGCCATTCGTGGTGCCGGAAATCAAACTCTAAGACTCATTACCCCAAACAAAAGCGCCGGTCCTAGGGCCGGCGCTTTTTTGCTTTCTGATCGATGCTTAAAGACGACCTTCATCCGCATCGATGAAATCCACAAAACACTGGATGTCATCACGATCCCCCATTCCCGCTTCCTTCTTGCGCATTTGCAATCGCGCACGCAAGTCCGTGTTGGATTCATCCGACCCGTAATTCAGCACTGCGTCATTAAATAATTCCTTGGTGGACTCATCGGCCTCCACATTGTCCCGCACCCAGTCACAGATTTGCCCATCGGTAAGCGCGCCCTGAACTAGGGCCACAAACTCCTCGGGCTCCAGCCCGGCCGTGTCCAGCCATTTGGCATCAAACCCCTTATACAGGTAGTTGGGTTGATAATCTGGATGCAGCTGCCCGGCCTCGGAAAGGCGGACTTTATCAATGAATCTGGGCAAATAAGCCCAACCAGCCATCGTTTCCCGCGGGCTGCGGGGATACACGGTTGTACTCACACGAGGATCATTTGCCGCTCATATCAGGCTGTCAATCCTAGCTTCGCCCGACTAACGAATTTCGTTATTGACAGGAATTTCACGAGGAGGATGATTTTTGGTTTTGACCCAACTGTCACAACCCAACCACAGTAATCCTATGTCTGAATCAGATAATTCTGAAAAAAAATCTCAAGATTCCTCTCCAGAGACTACTGAGAATCATTCTTCCAATATCGAGAGCCAACTGGCCTTGATCGAGGAACTCGAACACAAACTCAAACTCCTCCGCTGGGGCCTTTTCGTTGGCGTTCTCGCCGTCATGGTCCTCGGCATCAGTTCAATTTGGAACACCACCAAAAAGGCTGCCGAGCCGGCCGTTGAGGTTTACAAGGAAGCCAAAGCCACCTACGAGGGCATTGAAGGCAAAATCAATGATGCTCAACAGATCTACACCAAGATGGCTCCTGAAGCTGAGAAAGCCTACAGCACCATCTCGGCCCTGATTAAGTCTGATGGGGCGTCCGATGAATTGCAATCCGAGTTCAAGGAACAATACGAAACCCGCATCAAACCCGCGGCCGAAGATTTGGCCAAACATATCTTGGTGGATCTCCAAGCCGAAGCCATGGAGAAATTCTCTGAAGTCTCGACCGAATCGGATGCCATCATGCTCAGAGCCCGCGAAGAACTGCACACCCTCACCAACAGCATTCCTGATATGGTGACCAAGGCGATTAACAATACCTTGGTGGAAACCATCAATTCCAGGGAAGAGAAAATGCGTGAGATGTTTCCCAAGCTCACCAAGGAAAAACAGGTGGCCGTTGCCAGCCGACTCTCCAACCTCTCCGATGAACAGGCCGAAAAAATATTTTTGGCATTGTTTCACGAACACGTCAGCGAACTGGGACAGATCAGTGATTCACTGGAACAAATCGCCGCAAAGGAAACAGCCGGTGCGAATGCCGGTGGTTTAACCGGCGATGTTCAGTCCAATCTCGCCCTTCTTTCAGCAGTCTTAAGCCTCGTGAAAAAGGAATACGACACCGAAGTGAAGCCGATCACCCCAAGGGGATCCGAAGACAACGAATAACCCCAACCCATTCCTGTTATCATGAGCAAAGACAATCCTAACAGCAACCTGGCTGAGCAGTATGTGGATCAGACTGCGGCACGTCTCCAAAAATCCGTGCAAAACACCATGATCGTGGCCGCCGTGATCCTGATTATCGAGATCGGCTATTTCTCGGTTTTAAACAACAAAATCGGCGAAGGACTCACCGCGATCCCGGACATCGTCGACACATATAAAGACGACTTCAACAAAATCAACGAAATGGCCGGCAAGATCCCGGAAGTCAGCACATATTCAAACGAGATCGCCAAGGTTCAGTCCATTCTCGACGGCATCAATGGCTCCGAATCGTCCACCAACGCGGCCAACCGGATCGCGTCCATGATCGTGAATGAAATCCGGACTCAGGAAAACTTGATCGCCCAGTATTCCTCCGAGTTGCTTCAGGAAAACTTGGGCAACCTGCCCGAGTGGGTGCAAGTGCAGATCCCGAAGTATAGTGGCCGCCTGCAGGACAAAGTCGATCTTTGGATCAACCAGTTCTGTGTCGCCTCCAGCGATGAACTCGGCACCACCTTCGACACCTTCCTCGAAAGCAACGGCGACCAGATCAAAGCCTTCTCCGAGGCAACTGATGATGAATTGGCCCTCGAGAAATTGGATGAGGAACTCACCGAACAGTTGGCGGTATTCATGGGCACCACGAGCCTGGAAAAATACGGAACCCTTGAGGAGCAATCCAACCGTTTCCTCGCCCGTCTCAAAGCGGCAAACGAGCTGCTGAAACCGTTGGCCTCCAAGAAAAAGGAAGATTTAACCGAGGACGAGCATCAATTGCGTCGTGCGATCGGCATCTTCATGAGCCGTGTCAACGAGACGAATCCAACGGAGTAATTCTTTGACACTCTTTCACGGCCCCGGAAACGGGGCCTTTTTTTGTGCCTTGGTCTACGCTCCCCTTGCGGTTAACGTCTGGCGTGCGCACGGCTCCGGAAACTTTGGGCATCATCGCCGGCAATCGCTCTCTCCCGTTGGTCCTGGCCCGGGAAGCTCGGGATGCCGGCACTAAACGGCTGGTCGCCGTCGCTTTCGAAAAAGAAACCGACCCCCACCTTCAGGCACTGGTAGACGAAATGGAGTGGCTGCGCGTGGGGCAACTGGGGCGACTAATCGAGGTCTTTCAAAAACACAACGTATCTCAATGCGTTATGGTGGGGCAGATCGCGCCAAAGAATCTCTTTGATCTGCGCCCCGATCTCCGTGCCCTCAAGCTGCTTTCCTCACTCAAGGAAAAGAACGCCCACTCCATCTTCGGCGGCATTGCTGACGAACTGGCGAAGGAAAAGATTACCCTGATTGAAGCCACCCCTTGGCTTCAGTCGGCCATGCCCCAGACGGGATTCCGCCTTGGCCCGGAACCGGACGACCAACAGCAAGCGGATATCGTTTATGGATTGCAGATTGCCAAGGAAATCAGCCGGCTCGAGATCGGCCAATCGGTCGTTGTCAAGGAAGGCACTGTGTTGGCAGTTGAGGGCTTTGAAGGCACAGACCGCTGTCTCCAGCGCGGCGGTGAATTGAGCGGCAAAAAAGGCGGCGCGATTGCAGTAAAAGTAGCCAAGGAGAACCATGATTTGCGTTTCGATATTCCTTGCCTCGGCGAGCGGACTCTGGAAACCTGCGCCTCCGCCGGGATTCGGGTGATTGCCTTTGAGGCCGGCCGTACCTTATTGCTGGATCGAGAGGCCGTGGAAGCCCTCGCCCGGCGCCATCGCATTACTGTAACTGCCGTTTGACACATCATGCTGAATTCATTTGAGCTGCTCGGGTATATTTCTTCCGACTTAAGCAACCGGATTCTGTCCGATTCCTCTGAGGACAATCGCGAAGTGTATGACGCGACGCTCGCCGGAGTCGCCAAGCTGCGCCGAATGCGCCCGCAATTTCTCAAGAGCCAGCCCAAGCCCGCACGCCATAAGCTCATGATGGAATCGCTCAAACGGCCGGCCTTTGAGGAAGTGGCTTCCCAGCTGTTACGAGGCTGGCTAATCAAGCACCAAAAAGACATGCTCACCCAGTTCCTTGATGCCTTAAAAATTGTGCATGAAGACGGTGTGGTCGAAGATTTGCCTGAAACCATTGCTGACGATGCATTGGAGGCGGCCATCAGCGGTTTGTTGGCTCAGCACGATAAGGAAATTGTGATCCTTTACCTGCACGCGTTCCATAGCATGAATGATGCGGGCTGGAGTAATCTTGAAATCGCGCTGGACGCTGACGACCGCCTGCAGTTTCTCTAAAGGCCGTTTTCGGCCATTTTTTTCAAAAAAATGGCTTTTATCCGGCTCCGTCCTCGGTATTCTATCGCGCCTTCCAACATGGAAGTTAGCTAATGGAACCTCAAGGCGATATCGCACTTATTGGCCTGGCCGTTATGGGCCGGAATTTAATTATGAACATGAACGACCACGGCTTCACTGTCGTGGCCTATAATCGTACGGCGGCAAAGGTGGATGAGTTTATGGCCGGCGACGCGGCAGGCACCAAAATTATCGGCGCCCGTTCCATTGCCGAAATGATCGCCAATCTCAAACGCCCGCGCCGCGTGATGATGCTCGTCAAGGCCGGCCAACCAGTAGATGACTTTATCGACCAACTCCTGCCGTACCTCGAGCCGGGCGATATCATCATAGACGGTGGCAACTCCCTGTATCAGGACAGCATTCGCCGCACGCAGTATGTGGAATCGCGGGGGCTTCACTTCATTGGCACCGGCGTATCCGGAGGTGAAGAAGGCGCCCGCACCGGCCCCTCCATCATGCCAGGTGGCTCCGAAGCAGCTTGGCCCCATGTGAAGCCTATCTTCCAAGCCATCTCCGCCAAGGTCGAAGATAATGTCCCCTGTTGCGATTGGGTGGGAGCCGATGGCGCCGGTCACTACGTAAAAATGGTGCACAACGGGATCGAGTACGGCGATATGCAGCTCATCTGCGAGGCATATAACCTCATGAAAAACGGTCTTGGGATGAGTGCCGACGAGATGCACGCGGTGTTCAAAGAATGGAACGAAGGCGACCTTGATTCGTACCTCATTGAAATCACCCGCGACATCCTTGGCTACCGTGACGAAACGGGCGAACCGCTCGTCGAAAAGATCCTCGATACTGCCGGCCAAAAAGGCACGGGCAAATGGACGGTGATCAATTCTGCTGAACTGGGCATGCCCACCACCCTCATTGCCGAGGCCGTGTTTGCCCGCTGCATTTCGGCATTGAAAGATGATCGCATCAAGGCCTCCACCAAACTGCGCGGCCCCAAACCAACCATCACCCGGGACAAGGCGAAATTTATTGAGGATATCCGTTGTGCCCTGTACGCCTCCAAGATCGTGAGCTACGCCCAAGGATTCATGCTCATGCGCGCGGCGGCTAAGGAATACGGTTGGAAACTCAATTACGGCAATATCGCCCTCATGTGGCGCGGCGGCTGCATTATTCGCAGTGCGTTCCTTGGCAAAATCAAAGACGCCTACGACAAGCACCCGCGCCTGCAAAACCTGTTGCTGGACACCTTCTTCAAGCGAGCCATTCGTCAAAGCCAAAAAGGCTGGCGTAATGTGGTCGCAGTCGCTGCCAAACGCGGCATTCCCGTTCCCGCCTTTAGCACGGCACTCGCGTTTTTCGACAGCTACCGCACCGAGCAATTACCCGCCAACCTGCTGCAGGCCCAGCGTGATTATTTTGGCGCGCATACCTACGAACGCGTTGACCAACCTCGCGGCGAATTTTTCCACACCAATTGGAACGGACGCGGCGGGGACGTTTCCTCTACCACCTACAACGCCTGACCATGAGCGATCCCGCACAGGTTCTCCGCGACTTTGCACCTTCCAAGGATTTCTTCGTCGGTATCGATTCCGATGGATGCGTGTTCGATTCCATGGAAATCAAGCATCAGGAATGCTTCGCGCCCATGTTTATCAAACACTACGCGCTCCAAGCCGTCAGCAAATACGCGCGTGAGGTTTGGACCTTTGTAAATCTTTATTCAAAAACCCGGGGCTGCAATCGTTTCCATGCCGTTATCCGCGCACTGGATCTGCTTCGAACCCGGAATGAAGTCCAGGCGCGCGGCGTTGAGGTGCCCAGTTTCCCAGCCCTTCTGGATTGGGTGGAGCGCGAAAGCAAACTCGGCAACGCCACGCTCGATGCCGAAGTGGCCGGCGGCAACGCCGGTTTGCTCCCAATCAAGACCTGGAGTGACGCGGTGAATGCCACCGTAAAGGACATGGTCCATGGCGTGCCCCCCTTTCCGCTTGTTCTAGAAACCTTGACTCAAGCCAACGCCCAAGCCGATTGCATGGTGATTTCACAGACCCCTGTCGATGCACTGGAACGCGAATGGGATGAAAACGACATCCGCCAGTATGTGCAAATTATTGCCGGCCAAGAAATGGGCACCAAAACTGAACACCTCGCCATGGCGGCCAAAGACAAATACGCAGCCGATCGAATTCTGATGATTGGCGATGCCCCGGGCGATTACAAAGCCGCTGCTGCCAACGAGGCCCTGTTCTTCCCCATCAACCCCGGCAACGAGGAAGCCTGTTGGGAGCGCCTGAATAAAGAGGCACTGGAGAAATTCTTTACCGGATCCTACGCCGGTTCCTACCAGCAGCAGTTGTTGGATGAGTTTGAGGGATACCTGCCGGAGAATCCCAGCTGGGCTTAACGCTCCTCAGTCGGCTCACGCGAGCTCAACTGACTTAAACGTGCCTGTTCAACTTGCAATCTAAACGTTTGCTCTACGCGTAATTCATACCGGCCCAGTTCCAAGACATCGCCGACCTTTGGAAAGGACCCCAACCGCTTGGTGATCAGCCCGCTAACGCTGGTGACACCCGGTTCGTCGCAGTCTTCCTCCGTCAATTCAGCCAGTTCATGCAACGGCATCGTC
>JAYQQG010000023.1:0-31288 GCA_038145765.1 Verrucomicrobiales bacterium | reverse complement strand
GCCAAAATTAGATGTCGATTCATTGTCTATCGTCTCAAACACGCGCCGCACAGGCGCACCAAAGGCGGGAAATCCCGTTGGGTCATCAGCGCCGAAAGCCGCCTGAGCCAAACTCAGCGGCGGGCGCCATCAGAGACGATAGATAGAATACCGATGCCGCAAAGGCGGTCCTTGAAAATCAGCGCGATCGAAGGAAGTCGGCCGCAATTCCGGCGTCGCCACCCGAAACGGGATCGGCGCCGATACGCGCATGGCGAAGGCCACCGGCTTGGTCACATCCCGCTTGGCTTGCAGCAAGCCCTCGTGCACCGCGGTCTCGCAATCGCACGGGCCCGGGGCCGAGGAATCCGCCGGCACCGGCTCGGGTGCTCCCGAACCTTCCGAGCTGCTGCAGCAACCGGTCGGTTCCGGTGATTCCGTCACCGGCATCGGCGCATCGCAGGCGCACAACGGGTTGGCCAATACCAACACCAGCATCGCTGCCATCACGCTATGCCACCATGCGTTCATCACCGGTAATGTACATGTGTTTGAGGCAAAAGTCAAAGCCCCGCGTGTCATCACGGCTTGCCTCGCCTGCACGGCCCGCGCATCATCCGCCCCTCATGATTGGCCAAGCTCTTGCCCAAAAACTGCGCGCCGGAGAACGCGTTTATGGTACCTGCACCGTCACCCCCTCTACCCGCATGGTGGGCGCCATCACCGCGGCCCGGCCCGAGTTTGTGTTTATCGATACCGAACACAATGCGCTCGACCGCACGCAGGTCAGCTGGATGTGCCACACCTACGCCGCCAAAGGCATCGTGCCTATCGTGCGGCTCACCAAGCCGGACGCCCACCTCGCCGCCTTTACCATCGACGACGGCGCGCTCGGCATTGTCGCCCCCTACATCGAAACCACAGAACAGGTCGACACCCTGCGCGGCGCCGTCAAGCATCGACCGCTCAAAGGCGGCCGCCTACGCGAACGCCTCAACGGCCAGTCCGTGAATGACAAAATCGACACCTACATCCGCGAACGCAACGCCAATCACCTCCTTATCCTGAACATCGAAAGCGAACCGGCCATTGATGCGCTGGATGATCTGCTCGCCGCGCCCGAGGTCGATGCCCTGCTCATCGGTCCGCACGATCTGTCCTGCAACCTCGGCGTGCCCGAGCAGTACGATGCGCCGGCGTTTCTCGCCGCCGTGCAAACCATCTTCGACAAGGCGCGAGCCGCCGGTCGGGGTGCTGGCATCCATTTTTGGGGTAACACCGAGCAGCAAGCCCGCTTCTTCGAGATGGGCGCCAACCTCCTCATCCACAGTGCCGACGTGCTCCTCGTCAAGCACCACCTCACCGCCGAACTCGCCGCCGTCCGGCAACGCATGGGCGACGCCGACACCAGCGGAACCGGCGCCGATGATTTAACGATTTAGCCAGAAATATTCTCACGCGGAGCCGCAGAGACGCGGAGATAAAAAATAATTGGTTTCTCCGCGTCTCTGAGTGAGGCAAAAACAGACCTCGCCACTTGCCGCCACGTTCGGCATCATCGGCTCATGCGTTTTCTCTTACTGTTGTTGTCATGTGTCATCCTGTCTGCCCCGTCATTTGCCGCGGAGAAAAAACCAAACATCCTCATGATCGCAATTGACGATCAGAATGACTGGATCGGCTACATGGGCGGGCATCCGATGGTGAAGACGCCGCACATCGATGCGCTGGCCAAGCGCGGCACGGCGTTTACCAATGCGCATTGCCAGTCGCCGTTGTGCAATCCTTCGCGCACGAGCCTAATGATCGGCCGCCGGCCGGGCAGCACGGGCATCTACGGCCTCGCGCCTTGGTTTCGCCAGGTGCCCGAGTTTAAAAACGTCGTATCGCTGCCGCAGTATTTAAAGCAGCACGGCGGCTACAAGACATACTCCACCGGCAAGATTTATCACGGGCCTTACGGTCGGCAGAAGAACGACAAGGAATTTGATTTCATCGGGCCGGGCGCAACGGGCCGGCCGTTCCCGCCGAAGAAACTCGTCACCACGCCCTTCGGTAACCACCCGCTTGTGGACTGGGGCCTCTTCCCGCACAAGGACGAGGACAAGGGCGACTGGAAGATTGCCGAGTGGGCGGTCGATCAGCTCAACCAAAAACCGAAGGAGCCCTTCTTCATGTCCGTCGGCTTCTTCCTGCCGCACGTACCGTGTTTCGCCACTGAGAAGTGGTTCGACCTTTACCCGGACAACGACACCGTGCTGCCGGAGATTCTGCGCGGCGACCGCGACGACACCCCGCGCTTCAGCTGGTACCTCCACTGGTACCTGCCCGAGGTCCGCCGCAAATGGCTCGAGGACAACAACGAATGGCGCAACCTCACCCGCAGCTACCTCGCCTGCACCAGCTTCGTCGACAGCCAGGTCGGCCGCGTGCTCAGCGCCCTCAAGGCCAACGGCTTTGACGACAACACAATCATTGTCCTCTGGAGCGACCACGGCTGGCACATCGGCGAAAAAGGCATCACCGGCAAAAACACCCTGTGGGACGACGGCACCCGCGTGCCCCTCATCTTCGCCGGCCCCGGCGTCAAGCCCGGCCAAGTCTGCGCCAAGCCCGCCGAGCTGCTGGACATCTACCCGACCCTGGGCGAGATGCTCGAGCTGCCTCAAAACAAAACCCTCGAAGGCCACAGCCTGGTGCCGCAGCTGAAGAACGCCCAAGCCGCCCGCGAATGGCCCGCCATCACCACCCACAACCACGACAACCACGGCGTCCGCTCCGAACACTGGCGCTACATCCAATACGCCGACGGCACCGAGGAACTCTACGACATGCGCAAAGACCCCAACGAATGGCACAACCTCGCCGGGGACAAAAAATACGCCGACATCATCGCCGCCCACAAAAAATATCTCCCCAAAAACAACCGCCCCCCCGCCCCCAACAGCCGCGCCCGCATCCTGACGTACAACAAAGGCAAAGTCATCTGGCAGGGTGAAGAGATCGGGCCCAAGGCCCCGATCCCAGGGTTGGATTAGGGAATCAAACAATGAAGATTTCAACTATCTTAGACCACATCGATAACGGCCATATGGCGTTACCTGAGTTTCAGCGTGGATACGTTCGGAACCGTGACCAAGTGCGCGGACTTTTCGATTCGCTCGACCACCGGCTAATGGCTACCACGCCTTCGGCGTGATGTAGCCCGGGACGGCAGCCCGGACCACCGGTCCGGGCTACATGGGGCGCTGGGGGCAGCACGCCCTACCCGGGTTCAGTTCATTGACGGGGTTCTGCGGGGGCGATACGATTTGGGGCATGACGCTTCGGGTTTTATTGGTGTGGGGGGTGATCGCTTCGGGCGGGGTGGCTTGGGCGCAGGAGGTTTCGTTTAGCCGGGATGTGTTTCCGATTTTGGCGAATCGATGTTTTGCCTGTCATGGGCCGGATGCGGGGGATCGGAAAGCGAAGTTGCGGTTGGATCGGGCAGACGGAGTGGATGGGGCGTATCGGGTGCGCAAGGAGGTGGCGGCGATTAAGCCGGGGGATTTGGCGGCGAGCGAGCTTTGGGCGCGGGTGAGTGCGACGGATGAGGAGGAACGGATGCCACCAGCGGATGCGCATCAGAAACCGCTGACGGAACGGGAGTTGGACATCATCAAGCGCTGGATTTTGGCGGGGGCGAAGTACGAGGTGTTTTGGGCGTTTGCGGCGCCGAAGAAGCCGGCGTTGCCGAAGGTGAAGGATGCGGCTTGGGGGAAGCTGCCGATTGACCGGTTTGTGTTGGCGCGCATGGAGGCGGCAGGGTTGCCGCCGGCGAAGGCGGCGGACAAGCGCACGTTGATCCGGCGGGTAACGTTTGATCTCACGGGACTGCCGCCGTCGCGCGAGGCGGTGCAGGCGTTCGTGGCGGATGACCGCCCGGAGGCGTACGAGGCACTGGTGGACCGGCTGTTGGCGGAGCCGGCGTACGGCGAGCACATGGCGCGCTACTGGATGGACCTCGTGCGGTTCGCGGACACGAACGGGATGCACAAGGATTTTTACCGCAACTTCATCGGCTACCGCGACTGGCTGATCCGTTCGTTCAACGACAACCTCGGGTACGATGATTTTGTGCGTTATCAATTGGCGGGTGATTTGTACTCGAAACCGACGGGCGACCAGTTGGTGGCGTCGGGCTTTAACCGGATGCACCTGATCATCGACCGCGGCACGGCGTTGCCGGAGGAGAGTTTTTTCAAAAACGTGGTGGACCGCGTGACGGCCGTGGGCACGGCGTTTATGGGGCTGACGGTGCAGTGCGCCACCTGCCACGATCACAAGTACGATCCGTTCACGCAAAAGGATTTCTACTCGCTGTTCGCGTTTTTCAACAACATCGACGCCGCGCCGGAGACGAGCGGCGGGCCGCGCGATGGTTTACAGCCGCCCTTTGCCAAGGTGCCCACGCCGGCACAGCAACAGGCACTGGACGCGCTCGCCAAGGCCATCAATGCGGAGGAGGATGCCGAAAAGAAAAAGGCGCTGACCGCCAAGCGCGCGGAGCTGGACAAGGCGATCCCCACCGCGATGGTGATGAAGGAACGCGCGCAGGTGCGCCCCACGCACTTGCGCAAGCGCGGGCGCTACGATGATCCCGGCGAACTGGTGCAGCGCGGCACGCCGGGCTTTTTGCCGCCACTAAAGAAAACCGGCGACGTGGCCAGCCGCATGGATCTCGCGGGGTGGTTCGTCGACCGGCGGCATCCGCTTACCGCGCGCGTGGCGGTGAACCGTTTCTGGCAGCAGCTCTTTGGCACGGGCCTGGTGAAAACCTCCGAGGACCTCGGCGCGCAGGGCGAGGTGCCGAGTCATCCGGCGTTGCTCGATCACCTCGCGGTGGCGTTCATGGAATCCGGCTGGGACGTGAAGGCGTTGATGAAACAAATGGTGATGTCGCGCACCTACCGCCAAAGCTCCGTGGCCACGCCCGCGCAGTTTGCCGCTGATCCGGAGAACCGCCTGCTCGCGCGCGGGTCGCGGTTCCGGCTGGATGCGGAAATGATCCGGGACCAAATCCTCGCCAGCAGCGGTCTGCTCGTGCCCACGTTGTACGGGCGCAGCGTGAAGCCGCCGCAGCCGGACGGCCTGTGGAAATCCGTGACCATG
This sequence comes from Verrucomicrobiales bacterium, assembly GCA_038145765.1. Classification (GTDB taxonomy): domain Bacteria; phylum Verrucomicrobiota; class Verrucomicrobiia; order Limisphaerales; family UBA1100; genus UBA1100. The sequence goes on along the minus strand of JAYQQG010000023.1, from coordinate 26,158 downwards.
ATCGGCGAACGTTTCCGCGCCGACAGCGGCGACGCCATCCACCGACGCAGCCTGTACACCTATTGGAAACGCGGCATGCCGCCCCCGCAAATGACCATTCTCAACGCGCCCAACCGCGATGCCTGCATCGCCCGGCGCGAACGCACCAACACCGCCTCGCAGGCGTTACTGCTGCTCAACGAGGCGCAGTACCTCAAGGCCGCGCGCGCCCTCGCGCAAAAGACGCTGGCGCACAAGGAGGGCAAGGCCGCTAATGACGCAAACGACGCCGAAAGGCTGGCCTTCGCCTACGAGACCGTCACCGCACAACTGCCCGACGCCCGCGAACAGGCCATCCTGCTGCCGCTCGTCAAAACCCTGCGTGCCCGTTACACCGCCGAGCCCGCCTTGGCCGCGCAGTTGTGCAAAGGGCTCGACCTGCCCGCCGACGCCCAGGCCCAGCTCGCCGCCTGGACCGTCCTCGTCAACACCCTTTACAACCTCGATATCACCAAGACCCGCGAATGATGAACTCACTCGAATCAAACTTATTGGCCGAAACGGAGCAGTTGCAGTCGCGGCGGTCGTTTTTGTTGAACAGCGGCATGGGGCTGGGCACGGCGGCGTTGGCTTCGCTGGCGGCGGAGACGCAGGGCGCGGGCGCGGCGGCGGGGGGCTTTCGGCTGCCGGGACGGCCCAAGGCGAAGCGGGTGATTTTCCTCTTCATGGCCGGCGCGCCGAGTCAGGTGGATCTCTTCGACCACAAGCCGGACTTGCACAAGCTCTTCAAGACGGAGCTGCCCAAGTCGATCAGCAAAGGCCAGCGGGTGACGACCATGACGCGCGGCCGGCAGCAGTTGGTGGCGCCGACGATGTTTAAGTTTGCGCAGGCGGGCCGGAACGGCGTGTGGATGAGCGAGCTGTTGCCGCATCTCGCGAAGCGCGCGGATGACCTGTGCCTCGTGCATTCGTTTAATACCAACGCGATCAATCATGACCCGGGCAAGACGTCCTTTTGCACGGGGTCGGAAATCCCCGGCCGGCCGAGCATGGGCGCGTGGCTCAGTTACGGGTTGGGGTCGTTGAACCGCGATCTGCCGAACTTTGTGGTGATGCCCTCGGCGTTCTGGAGCGGGCGTGTGAATGTGCAGGCGCTGTACGCGCGGCTCTGGGGCAGCGCGTTCCTGCCGTCGCAACATCAGGGCACGTCGTTCCAGGTGGTGGGCGATCCGGTGCTGTTTCTCTCCAACCCTGGCGGCATCGACGCCAAGGTGCGCCGGCGCATGCTCGATTCGTTGGCCGAGCTGAACCGCAAACATCAGGCGGAGATCGGTGACCCGGAGATTGCCACCACCATCGCCCAGCAGGAGATGGCCTTCCGTATGCAATCGAGCGTGCCGGAGCTGACGGATATTTCCAAGGAACCGGAGTCCGTGCTGAAACTCTACGGGCCCGAGGTGGCCAAGACCGGCTCGTACGCGCGCAACTGCCTGCTCGCGCGCCGGATGATCGAGCGCGACGTGCGCTTCGTGCAGCTCTTCCACCGCGGCTGGGATCATCACTCGCGTTTGCCCGACAACCTGCGCGGTCAATGCCGCGACGTCGACCAGCCCACCGCCGCGCTGTTGGCCGACCTGAAATCGCGCGGGCTGCTCGATGACACGTTGGTCGTGTTTGTGGGCGAATTCGGCCGCACCGTCTTTGGCCAGGGCGGCATTAGCCGAACCGTGTATGGGCGCGACCATCATCCCCGCTGCTTCTCCGGCTGGCTCGCCGGCGGCGGCATCCAGGGTGGCCAACACTACGGCAAGACCGACGACTTCAGCTACAACGTCGTCGAGAACCCTGTCCACGTCCGCGACCTCCACGCCACCATGCTCCACCTCCTCGGCATCAACCACGAAAAGCTGACGGTCAAATTCCAAGGCCTCGACCAACGCCTCACCGGCGTGGAACCGGCGAAGGTGGTGAAGGCGATTATGAGTTGAGCTTGGGTGCTCCCGGCCCGTCCGGTACCCTGCGCCCATGCGGATCTTTTTGCTAAGCGTACTCTTGGCCGGCGCAGCTTCGGCGGCGGAATATGCCACGGCCAAGAATCTCCTCTACCGCACCGGGCAACTCACCGATTACATGCGCGAGCGGTGCCGGTTGGATGTGTATTATCCGAAAGGCAAAAAGGAGTTTGCCACGGTAGTTTGGTTTCATGGCGGCGGTCTCAAGGGCGGCAACCGGTCCGTGCCCAAGGCGTTGCAACATCAAGGCATCGCCGTGGTGGCGGTGAATTACCGGCTGCATCCCAAGGTCAAGGCGCCCGCGTATATTGAGGACGCCGCGGCGGCCGTGGCATGGACAGTTAAGCACATCAAAGAATACGGCGGCTCGCCCCGACGGATCTACGTGAGCGGCCATTCAGCGGGCGGGTATCTGACGAGCATGGTGGGTCTGGATAAACGCTGGCTGGCCGCGCACGACCTCGACGCCAACACCCTTGCCGGGCTCATCCCCTACAGCGGCCACACCATCACGCATTTCACCGTGCGCGCCGAGCGCGGTATCGATGGCAAACAACCGATTGTTGATGCCCTCGCCCCTCTTTTTCACGTGCGTAAGGATGCTCCGCCGCTGCTGCTGATCACCGGCGACCGCGAGCTGGAGATGCTCGGCCGCTACGAGGAGAACGCCTATCTCTGGCGCATGATGAAAGTGACCGGCCACCCGAACACGCAGTTGATGGAACTCGACGGCTACAACCACGGCCAAATGGCCGAACCCGCCCACCCACTGCTGCTGCGGTTTATTCAGCGTATTGAAAAAACCATCGAATAACGGGCGCTTTTGCGGCTGGTAAAAGTCTGAATTTTCCGTACGCTCTCTACTTCAAAGGATAGCGATGCTCACTGTCTTTGACGACAACAAATCAATGGGCCCGATGAGCCGGCGGCGGTTGCTGGAGATCGGCGGTCTCGGGCTGGGCGGGTTGTCGTTGTCGTCATTGCTCAGCACCCAGGCACTGGCCAATGGGCAGCCGAATCCGCTGACCGGCAAGTCGGTGATTTTCCTCTTTCAACAGGGCGGGCCGAGTCAGTTTGAGACGTTTGATCCGAAACCCAATGCGCCTTTGGGGATTCGTACCGTGGGCGAAACGATTTCCACCTCCGTGCCGGGCACGCACTTTGGTGGCACCATGCGGCAGCTCGCGAAGCTGGCGCATAAGATTAATGTGGTGCGGTCTTTTGCCACTCAGAACGGCGGGCATAATATTCAGCCGATCGTCAGCAGATTTTCCAAGGAAGCAGCCATCAGCACGCACTTTGCCCGCGTGGCCGGCGCAACGCGAACAGACAGTGGCATGCCGACGACGGCAGTGCTGTTTCCGGCCGCGGTGAGCAAAGACGTGCCCGGGCCTTCGGCGCGAGGAAACCTTTCCGAGACGGGCAGTTATGGCGCGGGCTTTGCGCCGTTCATTCCCGGCAAAGGCGGCAAGCTGCAGGAGGACATGCAACTCAACCTGCCGCGCGACCGCTTTCTCAATGACCGCAAAACGTTGCTGGCCGGACTGGATCAGCTGAACCGGCAGGCCGATGCCAGTGGCAGCATTGCCGCCGCGGATGATATTCAAAAGCAAGCCTACGAGGTGCTGCTCGGCGGCGGCGTGTCCAAGGCACTCGATCTTTCCAATGAAGACCCGCGTACACTTGAGATTTATGACACCGCCAAGTATCACGGTGGCACGCGCTGGAATAAAGTGAACCGCGGCCGTGGCGGCCTGTACAACGCGCAGGCCAGCACGATCGGCAAACTGCTCCTGCAGGCGCGGCGCCTTTGCGAGGCGGGTTGCGGGTATGTGACCATCCACGCCAGTTACGCCGGCGTTTGGGACATGCACGCGGACGGCAATAACCTGAACATGGTCGACGGCATGGAAGCGGTCGGCCAGAGTTTTGATCACGCCGTGGCGGCGTTCATCCGTGACTGCGAAGCGCGCGGGTTGTCCGACAAGATTCTCCTCGTGTGCTGCGGCGAGATGGGCCGCACCCCGCGCATCAACAAGCGCGGCGGGCGCGATCACTGGGCGCGGCTGGCGCCATTGATGCTTTACGGCGGTGGCATGGGCGGCGGCAAGGTGATCGGCCAATCCGACAAGCAAGGCGGCGAACCCAACAGCACGCCGTACGATCCGGGCCATCTCATCAGCACCATCCTGCGCACCATGATTGATCCGGGCGAACTCCGCCTGCTGCCGGGCATCCCGCAGGAGATTACGCAACTGCTCGACCACGAGCCGATCTCGGGGTTAGTCTAACCGCGCCATGCGAAACACGGCCGTTCTTCTGTTTGCCCTCGCGCTTTCAAGCCAAGCGGCTGAGCCATTCGAGGGGTTCCTTCAAAAACACTGCATCGCCTGTCATGGACCGAAGAAGTCCAAGGGCGATTTGCGGCTGGATCAATTGTCGCGTGATTTCAAATCCGGCATAGATGCCCAAATCTGGGCGGAGGTCATCGAGAAAATTAACGCCGGTGAAATGCCGCCGGAGGCTGAACCGCAGCCGACGACTGATGAGATCGGCACGGTGATTGCGCAGCTGGATGAACGCATCCGCTCTGGCCGCGCAGCGCGCATGGCGGCGCGGCCGCCAGTGGCGCATTATCGGCTCAGTCGCAAGGAGTATCAGAATACCGTCTACGACCTGCTCGGCGTCCGATACGATCCGGCCAAGCCGGGTGAGTTGAATGAGGACACCCTCTGGCACGGCTACGAACGAATCGGTTCGCAGCTCTCGCTATCGCCTTCGCATGTGAATCGTTATTACCGGGCGGCTGAAATTGTACTGGACCGCGCCTTCCCTGACACAGTTGCCGAAACCCGGAAGGTGCTCAAAACAGCGGCGGAATTGCGCTATGGCGGCGGGCAAACTCAACAAGCCGCACTGGACCGGCTGGGCATTAAGCGGCCACTGCGGTACCTCCATTTTCCCGGACGGGTTCAACCCGCCTTGTCGTCAAATTGGCTGGGACAAACGGGGCCGGAACACAGCGGACTTTATAAATTGCGTCTACAGGCCAGTGGCATTCGGCCACCGGGCGGTCAACCCGCCCACCTCAGCATCGGCAAACGGACCAGCGAGGAAACCGTGGATGGTCTTATCGAGCTGGATATCACCGCGCCGGAAGACAAGCCCCAGATTTATGAGTTCGAGGTGTTCCTCGAGATGCCCACGCAGTTGCACTTCGCAGTCGTGGCAACCGACGGCGTCGATCGTCGCGGCGGCGCCGCCTTTCGTAATGCCATCGCAAGCCGGGCCTATATCTTCACGCATAGCAGCGAAACGCTGCTCCTGAATCCCAACGCACCGCAGATGTTCGATGACAAGGGGAACGGGATTTTTTCCACAGTCATTCTCGACTGGCTGGAATGGGAAGGGCCGCTGGTCACCGAGGCTGAACAAGCCCGACGCCAAGGCGTGATGCCGCCCGAGGACGCCACGCCTGAAGTGGTGGCCGAACATTTGCAACGTTTTGCCGAACGCGCCTGGCGTCGGCCCGTGAAAACCGCGGAGTTAAAAAAGTATCTGGATTCCTTTCAGGCAGATCGTAAGGCCGGCGAAAAAGCGGCCGCCGCATATCGCAACGCCCTGCTACGCGTGTTGACGTCCCGGAATTTCATCTACCTCGTGGAAGGCGATCCAGAGCCACGCGAACGGCTCACGGCCCCGGAACTGGCTTCACGACTTTCGTACTTTCTCTGGAGTTCGATGCCCGATGAACCCCTCCTCACCACGGCCAAGGCCGGCAACCTCACCGGAGCCGGCTTGAACGGGGAAGTGAACCGAATGCTGACCGATGACCGGATCAATCGGTTCATTGACGATTTCTCCCGGCAATGGCTGCAGTTGCACCGCGTGGGGATGTTTCCGCCGGACAAAAAACTCTATCCCAACTACGACGATTGGCTCGAGACGAGCATGCGCCATGAACCGGTGGAATATTTTCGCGAGATGCTCACCAAAAACCTACCCATTGAGAGCCTGATCGATTCCAACTGGACCATGGCCAACGCGCGGCTTTGTGATTTCTATGGATTGCCTGAGCCGAAGACAGGCGGCTTCCAGCGCGTTGCACTCAAGCCCGAGGATCATCGGGGCGGACTGCTGACGATGGGGGCGGTGCTCGGCCTGACCTCGGACGGCACGCGGCATCGCCCGGTGCATCGCGGAGTTTGGATTAGTGAAACGATCTTCAACAAAACCCCGCCGCCGCCACCGGCCAATGTGGACCCCATCGAACCGGTGCCGCCCACGGGCAACAAGATCACCATTCGCCAGCGCATCGAGGCACACGCCCAAAACGCGAACTGCGCTGCCTGCCACCGCACGATCGATCCGTTGGGGCTGGCTTTCGACCAATACGACGCCATTGGCCATTGGCGCACGCATGAACATGTGCCAACCGGCGTGGGGGCAAACCCCTTGGTGGACGCATCCGGTATCCTGCCCGATGGCCGTAAGTTTGCCGACTCCGTCCAGTTCAAGCAGTTGCTGATGGCCGATCGCGACCGGATCGCGCGCGCGTTCATCGAGCATCTGTGCACCTACGCGCTCCGGCGCGTGTTAACGGTGGACGACCGCGATGACATCCAATCCATTGTTGAAACAGCCCGGCAAAAACAGTATCGTCTGCAGGACATTGTCCGGGCTGTGGCTATTTCCGAACTCTTTCAAAAACGCTAACTCTCAAACCGAATCATGAGCAATATTCAGACTCAATCCTGGTTGATCGACCGCCGCCATGCCCTGCGCGCCATGGGCACCTGCATCGCCCTACCGATGCTCGAATGCATGATCCCGCTCCGGGCCAAGGAGAAGGCGGACTCGCCACGCCGCAGTGCCTTCATCTACCTCGCCAACGGCGTGCATTCACTCAATTACCAGATCACCAAGCCGGGCCAGGATTACACCTTTTCCCACTCGCTCAAGCCGCTGGAGAAATTCCGTAACACGATGACCCCGGTGAGTGGTCTGCACCATCCCGGCAGCCTCGGGCATCACCATAACTGCATCGATATCTTTTTGACCGGTGCCAAGATTGGAGCAGCGTATCGCAACACCATTTCGGTTGACCAAAAAATGGCGGAAGTCACCGGTCAACACACGCGGTATCCCTCCATGGAAATCGCCCTCACCGGCGGTTCGCTTGCGTGGACGGCTGACGGCGTGCAATTGCCCGCCCAACGCCGGTGCCGCCAGATTTTTGCCTCCCTCTTTGAGGAACCCAAGGGCGGGATCGCCGCACAACGCAAGGCGCTCCGTCGCAAAGCCAGTGTGCTGGATGACAACCTCGCCGAGGTGCGCACACTTTCGGAGAAAATGAGTGCCGCCGACAAAGGCCGCCTCGACCAATACCTCACTTCCGTGCGCGAGGCCGAGATTCGCACGCGGCGCGCCGATGCCTGGCTGGATACGCCGTTGCCCAAGATTTCCGAGGCCGACCGCAAACGGACTAACCGCGATGTGCCCAAGACGCAGGCGGGCGATTATTTCCGCACGGTTTACGATCTCATGGTACTCGCTTTCCAGACGGATGTGACCCGAGTGGCCACCTTCAGCCTCGGTGGTGAGGGCGATGCCTTTGCCATCCCGGAGATCGGCATTACCGAGAGCCGCCACCAACTCAGCCACCACGGCGGAGATGAAGGCTACATGGAGAAGCTGACCAATTACGACACGTTCGCCATCGAGCAGTTTGGCTATTTCCTCACGCGCCTGGCCGAAACCAAGGATCTCAACGGCAAATCGTTGCTCGGCTCTACCATGTCGCTCTTCGGCAGCGGCATGTCCTACGGTCACAGCCACGGCAATGCGAACCTGCCATTGGTGCTGGCCGGCGGCACCGACCTTGGCCTGAAGCACGGCAGCCATCTTGATTTTAATCAGGGCCATTTCGACGGCTACACCCTCGATAAGCCCGGCGACCATTACCGCCTCTGCAGCCGCCCCGCCAACACGGACGCCCACATGAGCAACCTGCTCCTCCTCATGGCCCAAAAGATGGGCGTGGAAACCGACCGATTCGGTGACAGCAACAAAGTGGTTGCACTATGATCCGGCACCCGTCGGCCATCGGAATTGCCGCGCTGTTTCTCAGCGCGGCCTTTTTTGCGCTGCCCGCTTTCTCTGAGGAAAAACCGTTCCGTCCTCAAGCCGGCCAGTTTCCACCACTGGAAAAGGCCCATGCCTATCGGGGCGAATTGATCTTTGTCGATCACGCCAACCGGCGCGGCAGCATTCGAGTGCAGGGCGATGGCAAGTTTTACCGCAACGATCCTCACCCTTTTGCCATGCTGCCCTATGGAATCATTCGGTATCACGGCGCACCGGCGGCACTTCGTGATATCCCGATTGGCACCGTCCTCCATGTCCGGGGATTTCTCCCACCGGACCCCAAGACTTCCGCCGTGCCGGTTTTGCCGGTGAACAATAAGGAGAAAGACGCCGGCCATTATCGCGGCATGGGCATCTTCCCCGCCGAAAATCACGTGCTCCTGCTCGAGGATGAACCCAGCCATTGCCTTCGGGAAGGCAAGGTGTGGAAACTAAAGCAACTTCGGATTCAGAATAACCAAGGCACGATCCATGCCAGTCTGGAGCCGAAGCAAGGTGCCGCCAAAAATGGGACGGCGGAAGAGATGACCTTTGACGCGGGCACCCGCATCTGGCGCGGTCGTGAGCGCATCCGGATCGCTGATCTGGTGACCGAAAAAATATGGCCGGCCAGTGGCGCGAAACAGCTTGATGGACAATCCGTCCTGCTCGGAATCACTTGGAGGCCCAGCCCGGGGGACGGATTGAGCGGGGTGTTTACCCGCTTCCACATTTCCGATATTTGGCTGGACGACTCGGCCATCCAACACGCCGCCCATTTTCAAAACGAGACTCACAAGGCCTTTATCCGCAGCCGCTGGATGCCGGCCTGGATTGATTCCGTCAAATACGGGAAATTCGGCCGCGCGACCGCCACGGCAACACTCTTCGGCGGCATGGATTCCTCTCTCTACAACGATTTTGAAAAAGGGATCGGGGCACAAATTAACGGGGCCGAGAACACCTTGAAACACACCGCCGGCCATTATGGCCCGGGCCACATGGCCTCCAACGGCACGATCCGGGATATTACCCGCACCACCGGAGATATTCCGTTTGCCAGCAGCGGCATCCAAATTCGGTTCGAAACCGACCTGATTATCGAAGGCATGCGTCCGGGCAGAGTCATCCGGGTGCGTCCCCAAAGCTGGCCCAAGATGCAGGTGCCGCGCGAGGAGTACCTGTTCGAAAACACCCCCGAGAATCGATTCCCCACTCCGGCCATCTTCCCAAAATATTGACCTCAAAATAGATCCATCCATGACCCGATTCATTTTTCCCCATTGGCTCATCCTGTTGACGCTTGGTGTTGGTTTCTTTGTTGCTCAGGCTATTGCCGAGGACGAAATCTTTCGGCCCCAAGCCGGCCAGTTTCCTCCATTGGAAAAATCGCATGCCTTCCGGGGTGAACTCACCTTTGTCGATTCCCCCAACCGCCGCGGCAGTTTGCGTATCCAGGGCGAAGGCACGTATTTCCGCAACGCGCCGCACCCCTTCGCCATGTTGCCGTATGGCATGATCCGTTACAACGGCGCACCGGCGGAGTTGCGGGATGTTCCCATCGGCACGGTGCTGCACGCCCGGGGTTTTCTTCCGCCGGATCCCAAGCTCTCCTCCGTGCCCGTCCTGCCCATCAACAATCGGAACAAGACCGCCGGCTACAGCGGCAAAGGCATTGCCCCGGCCGAAAACCATCTCATCCTGTTGGAAGACGAACCCAGCTACTGCCAACGGACGGGCAAAATCTGGAAGCTCCAGGACATGGAAATTCAGAACCTCACGGGCAAAATCACCGCCCGGCGAGAAACCAAGATCGCAGGCAAGCTGGGCGAAGTGGAATCCCTGACCTTCGATGCCTCCACGCGCATCTGGCGCGGACGTGAGAAGCTTGAGGTGGCCGACCTCATCGCTGATGGCATCTGGCCGGCCAACGGCAAAAAGGCCCTCAATGATCAAGTCGTGTTGCTCGGCATAACCTGGAAACCCACTCCGAGCAACATCTTCACCCGCTTTCATATCTCGGACATCTGGCTGGACGACACCGCCATGCAACGCGCCACCCGCAACCAAACGGAGACGCACAAAGCCTTTATCCGAAGCCGCTGGATGCCCGGATGGATCAATGCGGTGAATTACGGCAAGTTCGGCACGGCTACCATCACCGCCACCCTGTTTGGCGGCATGGATGAATCGCTCTACGCGGACTTCCAAAAAAACACCTCCGCCATGATGAATGCGGTGGAGAGCAACCTGAAACACACCCACGGCGCCTACAGCCCCGCCCACATGGCGAGCAAAGGCCCCATCCTTGACGTCGTGAAAACAAAAGGCGAAATCCCGTTCGGCAGCAGCGGCATCCAGATTCAGTTCAAGACGGACCTCATCATTGAAGGCATTCGTCCAGGCCGCAACATCCGCGTGCGCCCTGGTCACTGGCCCAATGTCAACATCCCACGTGAAGAGTACCTTGGCGGGAACACCCCCGAAGAACGCTTCCCTTCCCCGGCTATCTTCCCGAAATATTAACCTGCAATTTCCGCATCATGGCTTTACTTCAAATGGCCAAAAGGATGGTCCGTTCGGCCTCGATATTTCTCCTGCTGGCGAACTCAGTAAGTGCTGATGACACGCCTTTTCGGCCCGAAGCCGGCACGTTTCCGTCGTTGGACAAGGCACACACGTACCGGGGCGAGCTGACGTTTGTGGATCATCCCAATCGCCGCGGCAGCCTTCGCATTCAAGGAAACGGCCGGTTTCGATTCACCGGTCCGTCTCCCTTTGCCATGCTTCCCTATGGCATGGTTCGCTATCATGGTGCCCCTGCTGATCTCCGAGATGTCCCGTTAGGGACGGTGATGTACGCGCATGCTTTTCTCCCGCCGGATCCAAAAATATCCTCCGTACCCGTTCTGCCGTTTGACAATCGCTTGAAAAAATTGGGCAACGCCGGTGTCGGCACCGCCCCGGCAGAGAACCACGTGCTCCTGCTCGAAGATGAGGTGAGCCACTGTCTACGGTTGGGGTTGATCTGGAAGCTTCAGGAAGTGGAGGTGAAGGACAATGCCGGCTTCATCATCGCCCGAAGGGAATCCAAAACCGAAAGCAAAAACGGCCAGATGGAAACATTGACCTTCGACGCCGCCACCCGTTTTTGGCGCGGTCGAGAAAAACTGACCGCACAGGATCTCATCGCGGAAAAAATCTGGCCGACCCACGGCAAGAAAGCCCTCAACGATCAGATCGTCCAGCTTGGCATTGTCTGGAAACCCACTCCCAGTCGGGTCTTTATGCAGTTTCATATTTCCGATATTTGGCTGAATGACATCGCCCTGCAACGCGCCACCCAAAATCAAATTGAAACCCACAAGACCTTTATCAAAAGCCGATGGATGCCCGGTTGGGTTGATGCGGTGAAATACGGCCAGTTTGGCCGGGCAACCGTGACGGTCACCCTGTTCGGAGGCATGGAGGCCTCGCTTTACGCCGATTTCAAAAAAGGTCAAAGGGCCATGCTCGCCTCGTCGGAAAACACCCTGAAACACTGGGCAAGTGGCACCGCAGGCACCGCCCAGATGGCCAGCAAGGGGATTCTGACCACCATCACCAAGGCGAAAGGGAATATCCCCTTTGGAAGCAGCGGCATCCAAATCAGCCTCGAGACCGATCTCGTGACTGAAGGATTTAGACCCGGAAGAATCGTACGCGTTCACTCCAGTCGCTGGCCTATTCTCGAGGTGCCCCGGGATGAATACCTGCACGACGCCCAAACCACCCACGAAGACCGGTTCCCGACTCCGGCTATCTTCCCAAAATACTGAGTCCTCAATGGTTGAAATCAGCCCTCCACCGTCAGCTCCGCTTTTGAAATTGCGTTGCGCCCGGATTTTTTGAACGGCCGTGGCAACGGCTGGGCGATGCCTTTGTCGTCAATCGTCCGGCAAAACACCTCGTAGTCACCGGGCTTGAGCCCCTTCAACAGCGTCGCCCAATGCGCCAGCGTGTACCGCTGCGGCCAATGCTTCGGCCGGCCGGCGTCGGTGAAGTTGGACACGCCCGCGGGCAGTTGGCCGTCCTTGAATTCGCCGCCCCAATGGGTGGGCGCGGGGAGCAGCTGCGCGTCGCGCCACGGGGCCTGGGTCCGGTACGGATCGTTGGCGGGCCATTCCTGGCCTCGCGGCAACACCGCCACCTGAACTTTTTTCACGCCGCCCACGCCCACCTGTGCCATGCCGGTGACCGCCACGGACACGCCGACCTTCTCGCGCCGCGGCAGGTAAATGAACCGCGCCATGGATTTCATCCACGTGTCCACGTCGTTGTTGCCGCGGGCGTAGGTGTCGTTGGCAAACGGCTCGTTGGTGAGCAGCACGCTTTTCAGCCACTTCACATTTTTAAACCCGTACGTCTCGGGGATGATCATGCGCACCGGCCCGCCGCGTTTGCCGCTGAGCCATTTGCCGTTGAGCTTGTAGCAAAGGATCACCGGCAAATCGCCGGGCGGATCCTCCAGCACGCGCCCGATCGGCAGTGAGCCGCGAAACATCTGCTTCGGGTCGTCGTTGTGGTGTCCGTAAAAAAACACGCGCCGCACATTCTCCTTCGGCTGCGTGAGCCACAGCACCGTGCGCAGCGGTACGCCCTCCCACAACCCCATGCCCAACGGCTTGCTCATGTTCAGGCACGAGATGACTTTCAAAAAGTTCACCGAATGCTTCTCGGCAAGCCGCATCAGCGTGGGGAAATCCAGCGCGTTGCCTGCCGCGCGCGACAGCGGGTTGCCGAGCTGCGTGTTGCTTTTCGGATCCGCCATCACATCGAGCTTCCACGTCTTGCGCTCCAGCCCCACCTCCAGCCGCTTGGCCAACGGCAGCTTGTACGGCAGCGGGTTGCCACGCTCCACCGTGCCGAACTCTTCCGCCACCGTCAGGTATTCCAAGTCCTCCGCCGCCTCGGCAATCAACTTCGCATCTTTTGCCTTATCGGCCTCAACCGCAAACAACGCCCTCCCCCCCATTGCCGCTGCTCCCGCCGCCCCGAGCTGCATAAAATAACGGCGCGTCACGTCGCGGTGTTGTTGGAATAGAGAGGGGGAAAGTTGAAGTAGTTTCATCATGCCTTCGAGGCAGTGTAGTTCCCCTCTCTAGGCACGCAATCCTGATTACTTAACGCTGGCCGCCGCTTTACTTTTGTGGCACTGAGACGCCAAATGAATCCGGATTGTCTCCAGCATATTTTAACCGATGCCGAGCGGGAGTTTTTCAACACGCAGGGCTATCTCGTGGTGGAAAACGCGCTGGATGCGGCAGAGTGCGAGCGGGTGATTGCGGTGATGGATCGCGTGGACGCACGTGAGCGCACGGAGGCGCTGGCCGGTAAATTGCTCTCCGTGCCCAACGTGCTTGGTGAGGATGCCGCACTGCTCGATCTGGTCGATTGTCCGACCACGTTTCCCAAGGTGTGGGGCATTCTGGGTTGGAACATTTACTCGTACCACTCGCACCTCGACGTGACACCCAATGAAAGCGCGCAGGCACAGGACTGGCGTGTGGCGTGGCATCAGGACAGCATGCGCGTGAATGACGAAATCGAAAGCGACCCACGCCCTCGCTTGTCGTTGAAGATTGGCTTTTACCTCACGGATGTCAGCGAGCCCGGCCGCGGGAATACGCTCATCGTGCCCGGCTCGCATTTGCAAAACGCCATCGACTGCCCGCAGGACGGCCGCAGCAATCCGCCCGGCGCCGAGCCGCTCAGCGTGCCGGCCGGATCCGCGTTGTTGCTTGACCGCCGGACCTGGCATTCGCGCAGCGCCAATGAATCCGATCTCACCCGCAAGGTTTTCTGGCTCGGCTACAGTTACCGCTGGTTGCGCCCCAAAGACGAGATGACCGTGGCGCATCTGTATCCGCAGCTCGATCCCATCCGCCGCCAACTCCTCGGCCACAGCATCAGCGCCAACGGCAGCTACGATCCCACCCCTGAGGACGTTCCCCTGCGCACGTGGCTGGAGGAGCATCATCCGCCTTCCGCCACCCCTTCCCCCCACGGCCAAGCCGCCTCCCGCCCACCCGCCATGGGCCGCGGGAAGCACTCGGGGCGCATGTAGTTTTTCAGGGCCTATTGATCTTGCTTAGGGCGATGCGTTGACGGAGGCTGGCGGATCATGAACCGCTTCCGAATTCTGCCGGTGGGTCTGCTGCTCGTAAGCCTCACAATTTCGGCTGCTGAACCGGTCGACATCGGCTCGCGGCGCGAGTTGTTTGTCGATGACCTGCTGATTGGAAAGCTCGACGGCACACGCCTGAAACTGCACGCGCCACAGAAATTGCGCCGTGTGCCACCTCGGCCGTTTGGGCATTACGCCACGGTTTTGCAGGAAGGCAAAAAACTACGGTTGTACTATCGCGGAGATAAGATTCCCGGTGTGCACTGGCGCAACGGCTGGGGGAAATATCACGAAAATGAGGTGACGCTCTACGCCGAGAGCCGCGACCAGGGCATCACGTGGACCGAGCCCAACCTGGGCTTGTATAAAATCAAGGAGATTCCCAAGGGCAACATCGTGTTGGCCGATGCGTTTTTGGTGAACCACAATTTCACGCCGTTCATCGACTCCAATCCCAAGGCGCCCGCCAACGCGCGCTACAAGGCGCTGGGCGGCGGGCGGTACAACGCGGCGAATTGGCCCTTTTACAAGCCGGGCGAACGTGATGCGCTGCTTAAGAAACATGGCCCCGGCGGGCTGCGCGCCTACGCCTCCGCTGACGGCCTGCGCTGGCGGCCGTTGGCGAAGGAGCCGGTGATTGCCGAGAGCCTCGGCAGTTTCGATTCGCAAAACGGCGCGTTCTGGTCCGAGGCGGAACAGCGGTATGTTTGCTACTTTCGCTGGTTCGACAAGGGCCGCCGGGCCATTCGCCGGGTGACGAGCACCGATTTCCTGAATTGGTCTGAGCCGGTGAACATGCAGGCCAACGAGCCGGGCGAGCACCTTTACACCAGCGTCACGCAGCCGTACTTTCGCGCGCCGCATATTTACATCGCGCTGCCCACGCGTTTCCAGGCGCGCAAAGGCGCCATCACCGATATTATTTTCATGGCCACGCGGCCGGGCAGCAACCGGTATCATCGGCATTTTAAGGAGGCCTTCATTCGGCCCGGGCTCGGTGCCGCCGGCTGGGGTAATCGCGCCAACTACATCACCCTCAACGCCGTGCAAACCAGCCCCACCGAGATGAGTCTGTTCATGTATGGCGGCGGCCATTACAAGCTGCGGCTCGATGGTTTCATCTCCGTGCACGCCGCCCACGCCAAGGGCACATTCCTCACCAAGCCGCTGAAATTTGCCGGCAACCAACTGGAACTCAACTACTCCACCGCCGGCGCCGGCGAAATCCGCGTGGAACTGCAGGACGCCCAAGGCCGCCCCATCCCGGGCCGCGCGTTGGCGGATTGTGACCCCATGCAGGGCGACGCCATCGTGGGCCACGTGACGTGGAAAGGCAGCGCAGATCTCAGCCAATACGCCGGCCAAACCGTCCGCCTGCGTTTCGAGATGAACGAGGCGGATATTTTTTCACTGAAATTCCCAAGCCCACCATCAACTGGATCAACCCGCTTAGATCCCTCCGGTCAACCATGAAGCCTTTCCAACTGTTTTCGGCGTTAGCCTTGGGCTGCGTCTGCGCGCTAACTGTGCCGGCGGCCGATTCCCCGCCCGCCGATTTGGCCGCCAAGCTCCTCGGCGTGGATGCCGCGCAGCAGGCTGCTTGGGCGCGTGCGGGCAAGGCGGGTGTGCTGGAGGTGGCGCCTGTGCATTTGCCAGTGAATCCGCCGGGAGACTGCAATCATTACGGCTGGCCGGTGGCGACGATGGCGGGCGACGCGCTCATCGTGATGCACCGCCGCATTCCCGGCCACCGGGCCAAAGGCGCGGGCGGGCCGCATCCCAAGATGTCCTACGGAATCGTGCTGCGCAGCACGGATGGCGGCAAAACATGGAGCCCGCCCTACGATCTGCGCGACTGCATGAAACAGGCGGACCGCAATCGCGGTGGCGTGGCACCGCTCTCGCACCGGGCCAAGTTCGACAAAGAAAACCGGTCGCCGCTTGGCTACAAGGTGCACCTGCACGCCATCAGCACGGCGCGCGATGGCGCGGTGGTGGTGGTGAACAACCACGGCGTGTTTCGCAGCGAGGATGCCGGCCGCACGTGGAAACATTTTTCCCGGGCGCTGCGCGAGGACACGTTCAAGCATCCGATCATCAACATCGGCCCGCGTATTGTGGATGACCCGAAACGCGGCCTGTTGGTGTTTGGCAACTGGTTCGGCGAAG
The DNA here is from genome assembly GCA_038145765.1 of Verrucomicrobiales bacterium. Lineage (GTDB taxonomy): Bacteria > Verrucomicrobiota > Verrucomicrobiia > Limisphaerales > UBA1100 > UBA1100. Next base: position 9,706 of record JAYQQG010000023.1, on the reverse strand, counting down.
TGGAGTACCACAAGTATTCCGAGAAACTGGTGGCCCTCAACTCGCGCGACGGCGGCGCCACTTGGGGGGTTGAGGAGCACCCGGTGGGCTTTAAGCAATACGAGCCGGCCGCGCTGCTGCACGGTGGCCGTTACCTGCTGGTGACGCGCGACCAAAACCAAGTGCGCTCCCATCGGCAAATGACGTGGCAGCCCGGCCAAAAGCCGGTCGTCACCTCCACGAACCTGCGCGACCCGCGCCTGGTGGACACGGTGGATCTCTCGTTCAATCCCCTCACCAAGCGACTGGAAATGGTGCGCTCCGAGCGACACCGAATGCAGCTTTGGCTGTGGAGCATTGATCCTGCTGACTGGACCACCGGCCAATGGCGCCGCGAATGCCGGCTGCTCGCCCGTGCCGGCCGGTTCTATGCCCAGGCCGATGGCTTCCATCCCGCCGGCGCTGTCATCGATCCTCAGCGCGGCGTCCAGCACATCTTCATCTACACCGGGCACCCCAACGGCCCCGCCGGCGTCTTCCGTATTACCCGCACATTGCGTACTGACAAATTAAAGGAAACGCTTACCTTGACCCCATGAAGCCATTTGCCTCGTTGCTATTGTTGTGCTGTGCCCTGCCTCTCGCGGCGGAGGTAAAGGTCACGCCGTTGAAGGATCGGGTGCGGGTGGAGATTGAGGGGCGGCTGTTTACGGAATGGCGGTTCAAGGATTGGATGGCACCGTATTTTTATCCGGTGATCGGCCCGAACGGCGAGAGCGTCACGCGGCATTATCCGATGAAGACGGGGGTGAAGGGCGAGAGTCAGGATCATGCCCACCATCGGTCGCTGCGGTTTGCACACAGTGATGTGAATGGTCAAAACTATTGGTGGTGGCGGCTGGGCAAAGAGCGCGAGACATCCAAGGCGGAGATTCAGCTGGAGAAAATCGAACGCACGCGCTCGGGCCAGACCGGTGAGTTGATCGCGTGGACGCGCTGGGTGCGTGACGGCCAGATTGTTCTGCGGCAAAAGATTCACGTCACGTTCACGCCGATGGAACGTCGGCAGGTGTTGATGGATTACGATATCACGCTGGTGGCCGGCAAGGAGCCGGTGGTGTTTGGCGATATCAAGGACGGCGGCTTGTACGTGCGCGTGGCCGGCACTATGAAGGCCAATGCCCATTTTAAGGCAGGCGGCGCCAAGCTGCAGGGAACGATACGCAACAGCCGCGGGCAACTGAACACCGACACGTGGGGCCAGCGTGCTGAGTGGGTGGATTTCTCCGGGCCCGATGCCAGCGGCAAAACGGTGGGCATCGCGATGTTCGATCACCCGAAAAACCTGCGTTACCCCACCCACTGGCACAGCCGCACCTACGGACTACTCACGGCCAATCGTTTTGGCGCGAGCCATTTTGATCCCAAAAACAAGAAACCCCGCGGCACCTCCTGCCGGCCGTGGAGCGATCTTTGCCCCGCCTGCAAGGAGCGCAAGGGCGACTTCACACTGCCCGCCGGCCAAAGCCTCACCCTGCGGCACCGGCTTTATTTTCACCACGGCGACACGAAACAAGCCGATGTCGCCAGCCAGTATAAAGCGTACATCCGATGAAACGATTGCTTCTTCTCCTGACTGTTCTCCACACCGGAACCGGTCTGCACGCCCAGCCGGCGGACCTAATCTTGCGCAACGGCAAAGTGGTGTTGGTGGACAAAAACTTTCGTGTGGTGGAGGCGATGGCGGTTCGCGATGGACGCGTACAGGCGGTGGGCTTGAGCGCGGATATCATCAAGCTCGGCAGCCGGAAAACGCGCGTGATCGATCTCCAAGGCAGGATGGTGCTGCCCGGTTTGATTGATTCGCACGTGCACGCCACGGGCGCGAGCATGACCGAGGCGCAACATGAAATTCCGCCGATGGAAAATATCGCCGACGTGCAGGCGTACATTCGCACACGCGCCAAGGTGGTGCCCAAGGGCGAATGGATCCGCCTGTCGCAGGTGTTTATCACGCGCCTGAAAGAGCAGCGTTATCCGTCGCGCGCCGAGCTGGACGCCGCGGCTCCGGAGCATCCCGTGCTTTTCCGCACCGGCCCAGACGGCAGCGCCAACTCGCTGGCCCTCAAGGAGGCCGGTATCGATAAGGCGTTTGCGGCCAAGCATCCGGAGAATGTGATGGTCGACCCGAATACCGGCGAGCCCACGGGCATTTTGCGACAAGCCTCGCGGGTGATCCGTGCCAAACCGAATTCCACCCAAAAACCGATCGAACTGGCCACGCGCGACCGGCGGTTGACCCAATTGTTTGCCGACTATAACCGGAGCGGCATCACCGGCGTGATAGATCGCAACTGCGGCAGCAGTGCGCGCGACCAATACGAGCGCCTGCTGGATGCGAATCAACTCACCGTGCGCGTGCGGGTCTCGCGCGGCGTGAGTGCCGGCGGTGAGGTGGCGGTAGTGGAGAAACGGCTCGATGACATCGCGGCGGATCCGTATTTCAAAAAGCCCGCCCCGCGCTTTGGCGTGATTGGGGTGAAGGTGTTTCAGGACGGCGGCATGCTGACCGGAAGCGCGTTTTTTCAGAAGCCGTGGGGTAAGAGCAAGATTTACGGCATCAAAGACCCGGCCTATCGCGGCATGCAATACGTGAAGGAAGCGCGCCTGGAAGAACTCGCGCGCGCCTGCGTCCAGCGCGGGCTGGCGTTCACCGCCCATTGCCAGGGCGACGCGGCCACCACCACGCTCGCCCGCGTGTACGCGCGGATTAACAAGGACATGCCCGTGGCACCGAGCCGTTCGTCCATCACGCACTCCAGCTTCATGACAGAGGAGGCCATTCGGCTTGCCGGTGAGGTGGGCTTCGGCATTGATCTGCAACCGGCGTGGCTTTATCAGGACGGATTCACCCTGCAATCGCATTTCGGCAAGGAGCGCCTGAAATATTTTATCCCACTCAAGAGCCTGTTTAAGGCCGGCGTGAAGGCCGGCGGCGGCAGTGATCACATGCAACGCATCGGCCCCCTGCGCAGCGTGAATCCGTACGATCCCTTTCTTGGCATGTGGATCACCCTCACGCGCAAAGCTCGTTGGCTGGATGAACCCATCCACCCCGAGCAGGCTCTCAACCGGCAGGAGATGATCCGCTACTACACCATCAACAACGCCTGGCTCATGCGCGCCGAAAAGGAGATCGGCTCCCTCGAACCGGGTAAACGCGCCGATTTTATCATCATCGACCGCAACCTGCTCACCTGCAAAGTGGATGAGGTCAAGACCACGCAGGTCCTGTCCACCTGGCTGGATGGTCAGCAGGTGAAGTTGACTAAAAATTAATCGCACGCTTGCGGTTTAGTGGAGACACAGGTTTCCTTTGGCCATGCGCTTTTTTTCCTTTTTGACGGTCTGGTGGGTGTTCGCGGTGGCGGCAGCGGATCGGCCGAACATTATCCTGCTGATGGGCGATGATCATGGCTGGGCGGAGACGGGGTACTACGGGCATCCGCATCTCAAAACGCCGGTGCTGGATGAAATGGCACGGACGGGGCTGCGGTTGGATCATTTTTATGCGGGCCATCCTTCGTGTTCGCCGACGCGCGGGAGTGTGTTGACCGGTCGGCACCCCAATCGTTACGGCACGTTTGCGCCGGGGTTTTCGCTGCGGCCCAAGGAAATCACCATCGCCCATCTGCTGGCCAAGGCGGGGTATCGTTGCGGGCATTTTGGGAAATGGCATGTGGGGCCGGTGAAGAAGAGTTCGCCGACCAATCCGCGGGCGATGGGGTTTCATGATTATGTGTCGCACGATAATTTTTATGAAATGGATCCGCCGTTTTCGCGCAACGGCGGGCCGCCGGTCGTGATCAAAGGTGAAGGCTCGGAGGTGACGATTGATGCAACGTTGCGTTTCATTGAGGACGCCAAAAAACGAAAAGCGCCGTTCTTGGCCGTGGTGTGGTTCGGTTCCCCGCATGAACCGTACAGCGGTTTGGCAAAGGACCTCGCGCTGTACGACAACCTGCCCAAGGAATATGCCGAGCGCAAAGTGCGGTTGACCTCCAATGAAACCGGCCGGCCAACGCAGCGGCCATTGCGCGATGTGCTGCGCGAGCGGTATGCGGAGATCACCGCGATGGACCGCGCGATTGGCAAGCTGCGCACGCGCTTAGCCGAGCTGGAGTTGCGTGATAACACGGTGCTCTGGTACTGCGGCGACAACGGCAGCCCGCGCAGTTATGGCCGGGTGGTGACGCCGTTCCGAGCTGAGAAAGGCTCGGTTTACGAGGGCGGCATCCGCGTGCCGGGGCTCATCGAGTGGCCGGCGAAAATCAAGCAAGGCCGCGTCAGCGAGGTCAACGGCGTGACCAGCGACATGTTGCCGACCCTGTGCGCCTGGGCCGGGGTAGAGCTGCCAGCCCGGCCACTGGACGGCATCAGCCTCGCGCCTCTAGTGGAAGGGCAAATGAAATCGCGCCCCAAGCCGATAGGTTTTTGGAGCTTTAACACTGGCCGCGCCACACGCGATGGGGCCAAGCCGTATTTCACCGCCGAGCAACAAAAAGGCACCACACCGCTGGTGAAGTTTGCCGGCAACAATCGCACGCGCAATTTTCGCAACTACCACCAGCCGCCGATTGAAGCCGCCGACTACACCGGCTCGCGCGTGTGGTTGGATAACCGCTACAAGCTGGTGATACCCGCCAAGGCCGGAGCTGCGCCGGAATTGTACAATCTGCAAACGGATCCCGCCGAGAAAACGAACATCGCCGAAAAGCATCCGGATCGAAGCGCAAAGATGAGCCGGGAACTGCGCTCATGGCAAAGCTCGGTGCTCAACAGTTTGCGTGAACGGGATTATCTGAAACAATAACTCATGAACCGACTCGCCCAATTTTCGATTCTGTCAACATCGTTCCGTTCGCCTGCAGAAACCGCCGCCGCGGCACGGAATTATCCTGACGATCCATGCGGACAGTGCAACGCACATCCACGGCTTTGTCAATGAGCCACGGAATGCGCCGACGTGTTTAAACTTGATTCCAATCGGTGGCCAATTGAGGCTCGAACGCATGATGACTCGGGTATGTTCTCTGTTGTGTCTCGTGGCGTTTGGGTTTGGCCTTGCCGCCAAGCAGCCGAATATTTTGTTCGCGTTCGCCGATGACTGGGGCAGGCAGGCGGGGATCTACGTGAAGGTGGACGGCGCCGGGACGATCAATGACGTGACCCGCACGCCGAATTTCGACCGGCTTTCCAAGCGCGGGGTGCTGTTCACCAATGCATCGGTCAATGCGCCCTCGTGCACGCCGTGTCGCAGCTCCATTTTGTCCGGACGCAATTTTTGGGAGACCGGTCGCGGCGCAATTTTGCAGGGGGCGGTTTGGGATGAAAGCATTCCCACGTGGCCGTTGCTGTTGCGCGACTCGGGTTATCACATCGGCAAGGCCTACAAGGTATGGAGCCCGGGCACGCCGCGCGATGCGGGCTTTGGCGGGCAGAAGCACAATTACCAACCGGCCGGTGGCAGGTTCAATGGCTTTTCAGGGTACGTGATGGGACGCGGGACCCGATTAGGTTCGATGGAAAAAGCCAAGGAGGAGTTGTATCGTGAGGTACGCGAAAACTTTCGTGGGTTCCTGAAGGATCGCAAGGAAGGCCAGCCGTTTGCCTATTGGTTCGGCCCGACCAATGTGCATCGCAAATGGACCAAAGGGTCCGGCAAAAAATTGTGGCGCATTGATCCGGATGATTTGAAGGGCAAAATGCCGCCCTTCCTGCCGGACGTGCATGCGGTCCGCGAAGATTTGGCCGATTACCTCGGCGAGATCGCCGCCTTCGATGCCGCGCTGGGCATTCTCATTGAGGAACTGAAAAAGGCCGGCGAATACGACAACACGCTGATTGTGGTCAGCGGCGATCACGGCCCTCCGGGATTTCCGCACGGCAAATGCAACCTGTACGATTTCGGCACGCGCGTCTGCCTCACCATCGCCGGGCCCGGCGTGAAGGGCGGCCGCATCGTGAATGACTTTGTCTGCCTGCCCGATTTGGCGCCAACCTTTCTCGAGGCAGGCCAAACCAAAGTGCCCGCCGGCATGTCTGCGCGCAGTTTGTGGAATGTGTTGAAATCCGACCAAGACGGGTGGGTGGATCCCAAGCGCGATGCAAACTTTACCGGCCGCGAACGGCACGTGCAAAAGGCGCGCGCCGGCCAGACGCCGTATCCGCAACGCGCCATTCGCACGAAGGATTTTCAATTCATCATCAACTTCCGCCCCGACCGTTGGCCGCTGGGCGATCCCTACCAGCTCGGCACGGATCAGGAACCCACGCTGCAGAAGATGGAGCAAAACACCTTTGTCACGTTGCCGGACGAGGATGCCGGCCCGACCAAGGCATGGATCGTGGCCAATCGCGCGGATCCCAAAGTGAAGCCCTACTTCGAACACGCCTACAACAAGCGCCCGCGTGAGGAACTCTTCGACCTGCGCAAGGATCCGCACCAGATGAAAAACGTCGCCGCCGATCCCGCTTATGCCAAGGACAAGGCCCGGCTGCGCGCCCGCTTGCTGGCTTATCTCAAGGCTACCAAAGACCCGCGCCTGATCGAGAACGGCAAGTTCTTCGAAAACCCGCCGTTGTCCGGCACGGCGCAAGACGCCAAATAGTTCCAAGCATTCTTCACCACATCCTCATCAACCGGCATTCCCTTCGCGGAGCGAATGGTCACCCATAGCCGTGGGTTTCAACCCACGGGCCCGGCAGGGCCATTAACGCGTCGCGTCAGCGACTGCTTAATTGCTGTGTTCGTTTAAGTAAGCGGCTGCTGACGCGACGCCTTGGACGAGTACCCCAGCATCCGTGGGTTGAAACTCACGGCTACAGATATGTGGTCGCTACGCGACCGATTCCAAATGGGCAACTGAATGGTCGTTAGGAAAAACCCGCTGCGCGTTAACACCATTCTGCTGCCAGACACATTCGGCGAGCGAACTTCGGCCGACATTAATTTGACTAATGAAACAAAAACGAATCTATGCAACTACAGAGAGAATCTCATCAGCCTGTAACCAGAGGTTAGATGCGATGGAACCAACGAAAACTACAAACATAGCCGCCATCGAGTATCATTGACAGGCCGTCATCTGGCCGCCAGATTTTTGTTGATAGGCAGCATGTTTCGAACATTTTCCATCTTCACCATCCTCACCCTGCTGACAACGGGTACCACGATCGCAGAACCGTTGGCCTTGTTTAAAGCACATTGCATCAAATGCCATGGCCAAGACGACAAGGTAAAGGGCAAGGTGGATTTATTGGCGGTAAAATCCGTCACCGACCTCGGCACGCGACCGGCCCTGTTGGAGGATTTAATCGCCGTCTTGGAAGACCGTGCGATGCCGCCGGAGGATGAGCCGGCGTTGAAGGAGGCGGACCGGAAGGCGTTGTTGGACTCGCTGCGTGGCATCTTGCGGGTGGCGGCGAAAGAGCAGGATTTTTTGGCAACGCCGATGCGGCGGATGAACCGGTTTCAGTACAACAACGTGGTGGTGGATTTGCTGGAGCTGGACCGCGACATATTCCAGCTAAACGAACGGCTGCTGCGCCGGCGCAGTGATTATTTTAAGCCCGCCACAAAAAAGATGCCGAACGACGTCAATGTGTCGAGCCGGCCGCTCAGCAAAGACATCGATAACCAGCGGCCGGAGGGATTCCGCGGTGTGTCGGCTTTCCCGCAGGACAAGCGCGCGGAGCACGGCTTCGATAATCGCGCGGATCATTTAACCATGTCGCCGCTGTTGATGGAGTCGTTTCTCAAGCTCAGCCAGGACATCGCCATCAGTCCGGATATCAATCCCAAGGAATGCCGCAGCTGGAACTGGCTCTTCGCAGCACCGGGTACCCCGGCGGCGGGCCCGGTGAAAGGCCGGCTGGAGGCGGAAACCGGTTCGCAGGTGGCGGTGGCCCAGCCGCCCAAGGATCCGGCGGGCCGGCAGGACATGAAAAACTTCGGCAATCAATGGAGCGGCGATGCGCAGTTGTTTTGGCGCAATGAAGGCGCGGACCGCGAGTTGCAGTTGAAATGGACGGCCCCCGAGGCAGCCACCGGCCTGAAGTTGGGCCTCACCAAGGCGCGCGATTACGGCAATTTTGAGATTTATCTGGATGGCAAAAAAATCGGACCGGCAGTCAACCTTTATGATCCGCGCGTTACCCGCATGGAGCACGCCTTGGCCGTGGCCATCCAACCGGGCTCGCACACGCTCACATTTAAATGTACCGGCAAGGATGAACGCTCCACGCGGTTCTTTTTCGGGCTGGACCAAATCGATCACACCGGCTTAAAGGCGCAGCCCAAGACCACGGTGCAGATCTCTCAAGCCAAAGCAATTCGGGATCGCTTGACCAAGCTGTTGAGGCGCGCCTTTCGTCGTCCGCCCGAACCGGCGACTGTGGAACGCTTCGCGAAGTTTGCGGAAAAACAAATTGCCGACGGCGCGACTTGGGAGGCGGCGATGCGGCAGGTGGTGAGTGCCGTGCTGGGCATGCCCGACTTCCTTTATATATACGAGAGCACGAACCCCGGCACGAAGCCCGCCGGGCGACAGCGCATTGATGACTACGAATTGGCCACGCGCTTGGCACAGTTTTTCTGGAGCAGCATTCCGGACGACATGCTGCTGGACCTCGCGGCAGCCGGCAAGCTGAGCGATGCCAAGGTGCTCAGCGAACAAATTGACCGGATGATGAATGACAAAAAAATCGGCCGGTTCACCGATAATTTTCCCGCCCAATGGCTGCAGCTGGACCGGTTGGTGACGTCGATCCCGGATCCGAAAAAGTTCGGGTACTTTTATTACGACGGCTACCGCACGAGCATGCACATGATGAGCGAGCCGTTGCTGTTGTTCGAAACTGTGCTGGTGGAGGATCGTTCGATCATGGATTTGATCGCGCCGGATTTCACTTGGGAAAGCACGATGCTCAAGGCCAATTACGCCGGGCACAATCGCGGAGGGCGCGGGCATCAGGTGCAGCATTTCCGGCGCGTGCCGGTCACCGATCCCCGCCGCGGCGGCGTGATCACCAGCGCGGCGGTGCTCACCATGACCTCCACGCCCTCGCGCACGCAGCCCATCACGCGCGGCACATGGATCAACGCCGTGATATTCAATGACCCGCCCGAGCCGCCGCCTGCCGATGTGCCGCCACTCGATGAAACAAACCACGCTGAGCTTGAAAAACTCACCATCCGCGAACGCCTCGCCGCCCACCGCGAGCGCGCCGACTGCGCCGGTTGCCATAACAAGATCGATCCACTCGGGTTCGCGCTGGAAAACTTCGGCCCAACCGGCGTGTGGCGGGACAAGTATGAGAACGGCCGCGAAGTGGATGTCAGCAATGTGCTCTTCAACCAGCACAAGTTCGCTGACTTCAACGAATTCAAAAAACTCATCGTCGAGCAGAAACCGCGCTTCACCCGGGGCTTCATCGCTCATCTCCTCAGCTACGCCCTCTGCCGCGAGCTCGGCCCGGCCGACACGCCGGCGCTGGAGGCCATGACCGCCCAGGCCGTGGCCGGCGACGACCATCTCCGCGCCATCCTCAAGGCCATCGCCTTGAGCGAGCCGTTTCATCACAAGAACACGTTGGCCGAAAAACAATGAAGCCGTCAGTTCTATCACCCCCCGTGCTGCCGGCGCCCCGCCGGCAGATAGAAAGC
>JAYQQG010000022.1:0-31429 GCA_038145765.1 Verrucomicrobiales bacterium | reverse complement strand
GATATATGGTGAAGCTGGTGCGCGAAAGTGATGATCCATATCGCTGGACCACCGGCCTGCAGCCGCTGGATGACATCGCCAACGTGGAACATTTCATTCCGCGCGACTGGATCACCGAAGATGGCTGGCTGCCGAATGAGAAATTTGAAACCTACGCGCGCCCGCTGATTCAGGGCGAATTGCACCTGCCCACCAAGGGCGGCCTGCCGGCATTTGCCCGGTTGAAGAAACTGCCGGTGGAGAAGAAGCTCCCACCGCGCGAGGCGTAGTTTTTTAGGGCAATTTCACCCACCCGCGGCCGGTTGGTCGCGGGTTTTTTCTTTTCACCCGCTGAGAGGCACGGTTTCATCGCGGCATGGGCGAGGGCCAATGGCAATTTGAGGGCGGCGCATTTCATGAGGAACTGCCCAGCGGCCGTTCCTCCGGCACACTGGAAGTCAACCCCGTAAGCGTAAAGTTCGTTTCAGAACACGGCACGGTGGAGCTGCCGGTCACCGGCCTGCAACTGGAGCTGGGCGGTGCCAGCAACCGCATGTTGTTTCTCAAACATGCCGATCACCCGGACTGGACGCTCTTCACCACGGACTTCGGCCTGATGGATCATCCGGTGTTCGCGCAGGACGCCCGCACGGCCAATGCCCGCAGCTCCGTTCGACGCACCAAATGGATGAGCCGCGCCTCGGCCTTCACCTTTATCGGCATCATCGTCGCCATCGTGCTGGGCCTCTGGTGGGCCAAGGACCCTATGGCCGCCGCGGTGGCGAGCAAGATTCCTGTGGAGATGGAGCAGAAGATTGGCGACGCCGCATTTTCCTCCCACGCTCCCAGCAACCTACAGGTGACCGATGAAGCGATTCTGGCTGATTTCAAAAAATTGTCAGAGCCGTTGATCAAAGCCATCGACAGCGATCGGTACACCTTCGAGTTTTATATCCTCAATGATTCCACCCTAAACGCCTTTGCCCTGCCCGGCGGCAAAATGGCCATCCATACCGGCCTCATCTTGGAGGCGGAAAGCGTCGAAGAGGTGATGGGCGTGATGGCCCATGAACTGGCTCATGTGGAATTGCAACACAGCATGCGCAACCTCGTGGAGATGGTGGGCTTGTACGGCGTCATCAGCGCGGTGTTCGGTGATGTCAGCGGTATCGCGGCGATTCTGGTCAACAATGCCCCGTATTTGATGCAGATGAAATTTTCGCGTGACCACGAACGCGAGGCCGATGCGGTGGGGTTTGATTACCTGATGAAAGCCAACATCGACCCACGCGGCATGGTGGAATTTTTCAAGAAGATCCAACACGAACACGACGAAGCCGGGGCTCCCGACATGGACGGCGCTTTGAGCATGCTCTCCACTCACCCGGCCACCAGCGAGCGCATCGAGACCCTCAATGCGCTGATCAACGACAAGGCCGGCAACGGGCCTTACACAAAAATAGACTTGGACTTCCAGGCTTTTCAGAAAATACTGCGAGACCACCTGAACGAGTAATCCCCCATGCAATCCTCCATTGAAGGCGGCCCGGCGTTCGCCTACATCAACATCGATCTGGATCCCGGTGAAACCGTGATCGGCGAGAGCGACGCCATGAGCAGCATGGCCGCCGACCTCGACTTGGACGCCAAATTCAATGGCGGCTTTTTCGGCGGCCTGGCCAAGGCGTTCCTCGGCGGCGAATCCCTCTTCGTCAATCATTTCACCAACAACACCAACGGCCCGCGGCGTGTCACCCTGGTGCAAGGCACCCCCGGCAACACGCGCGCCGTGCAACTCAACGGCCAGGAATACTGCCTGCAACCCGGTGCCTACATCGCCAGCACCCCCGGCGTCACGCTCGGCGTGAAATGGGCCGGATTCAAATCCTGGTTCGCCAAGGAAGGCCTGTTCAAGCTCACCGTCAGCGGCCAGGGCACCGTATGGTATGGCGCCTATGGCGGCTTACTGGAGAAGGACGTGGACGGCGAATACATCGTCGATACCTCCCATCTCGTGGCCTACGAGCCGCAGATGAAGCTCAACATCCAGCTCGCCGGCGGCCTGTTCAGCAGCTTCTTTGGCGGGGAAGGCTTTGTCACCCGCGTGGAGGGCAAAGGCAAAATTATCGTGCAAACCCGCAGCCTCAGCGGCCTGGCCGATTGGGTGAACCCCCGACTTTGGTAACCCATGCAAATTGACGTCACCCATCGCCCCGGCAACTCCGCGGCCAAAGTCACCCTGCAACCGGGCGAAACCATCACCGCCGAAGGCGGCGCCATGATCGCCATGAGCGGCCATATGCAGGTCGAAACCACCACACATAAAAAAGGGGAAGGCTCCATCGTCGGCGCCCTTAAACGCTTGGTCAGCGGCGAATCCCTTTTCCTGAACCACTTCACCCCGGCCGGTGCGCCAGGTGAAATATTCTTTGGCACCGCCTTATCCGGCGACATGATGGAGTACAACCTGAACGGCCCCGGTCTCATGGTGCAGGGTGGTTCCTATGTCGCCTCCGCGCCCTCGGTAAACATGGACATTCAGTGGCAGGGCTTTGGCAAGACCCTGTTCTCCGGCGAGAGCATGTTTCTCATCCACCTGACCGGCATGGGGCCCGTGATCCTGAATTCGTTCGGAGCCATTTACCCCATTCAGGTGAACGGCGAATACATTGTCGACACCGGCCATATCGTGGCCTTTGAGGAATCCCTCACATACGAAGTCTCCAAGGCCGGCAAGAGCTGGCTCTCCTCCTTCCTCGGTGGAGAAGGTCTGGTTTGCCGTTTCCGCGGCCAAGGCACGGTGTGGTGCCAAAGCCATAATGCGGGCAGCTTCGGTGCCGCCATTGGTCCCAGCCTGAAACCCCGTTAAGCCCGATTCCCGCCATGCAAATTACCATCAATCGCGACGGCCAAAACTACGGCCCCTACCCGCTGGAACAAGTGGAGCAAATGCTGCAGGCCGGTCAGGCGCAATCAACCGACCTTGCCCATTACGAAGGCGCCCCCGATTGGGTGCCGCTGAGCCAAATCCCCGGCATCGCTCAAGTCGATACGACGCCAGCCGCCCCGGCCATTGATGCGGAATCCTACACGCCCACCGGCCAACACGAACACGAATTTCGCATCGAGTGTAAACCGGACTTCAGCTACCTCACCGTGCAGGTGCCCGGCAACCAGACATTGAAGGTGGAAGCCTCCGCCATGGCTACCATGTCCACCAACATGGTCATGAAAACCAAGATGAAAGGCGGTCTCAGCCGTTTTCTTGGCGGGGAAAGCCTGTTTATCAACGAATTCACCGCCCAAGGTGGCCCGGCCGAAATCGGCATTGCCCCCGGCAGCCCCGGCGATATGGATCACGTCTATCTCACCGCGGCCGACGAGATATTTCTGCAAAGCTCTGCCTACGTCGCCTCGGGCATGAGCGTGGAGGTGGATTCCAAATGGCAGGGCTTCAAGGGATTTTTCTCCGGCGAAGGCCTCTTCCTGCTCCGCTGTACCGGCCAGGGCGATTTGTGGTTTAACACCTACGGGGCCATGATCGAGGTACCTGTGGATGGCAACTACGTCGTCGACACCAGCCATGTGGTCGCCTTCACCGGTGGCCTGCAATACAACGTGGAATCGGTGGGCGGTTTAAAGAGCCTGTTCCTCTCCGGAGAAGGTCTGGTCTGCCGTTTTCACGGCCATGGCAAAGTGTGGGTCCAAACCCGAAACCCCATGGCCTTTGCAAACTGGACCTATCCCTTCCGGCCGACTAAGGATGGTTAAGCCCTTATCGCCGCGCCCGGCCGCCCATCGTGGGTAGTTTGGAAGGAACCGGACGGATCGCCGAATTGAGCCGCAGAGGCGGAACGTAGGTGCGGTGTTGCCCCGCCGTGCTGTCCCCCAAGATTGGAACGGTTTGCGCAAACGGTAGTGCTATCCCCCCGCGTAGTATCAACCGCTCTTCACGGGCACTTGCCATGGTCTTGACATCATTGTTTTGTCGAAAATCCAGCATGCCTCCAAGCGGCGTTTGACCAGCACCCTTTTTCGCCCGATGCCTGTAATAGACCGCGGCCGGCGGCTGCTTTAAGGTCCCCTTCAAATATCCCAACCATGGGTTCACACTGGCAGTGGGCGCGGGCGATGGGGGCGATGGCGGAGTCACTGGGGGTGGCACTACAGGGGCGCGGGCGGCGGGGCAGGCGTGGGCCCGCGCCGGGCGGAAACCTGATATAAAGCACTGGCTGCACCGGACGATGCGGAGTTGACCCGCACCCAAGCATTGCCTCCATGCGTACTGACCGCTCCGGGTTCACCGGCCGAAGCATCATAAGTGATTTCCAGAGTGTATTGTCCGGTTGGTGCATTGGGCAAGGTAGCGGTCGGAGGAACAGGCGTTCCAGCCGGATCCAACAAACGAAAGGTAAACTGTGCCCCGCCGGGCGTTCCCTCGGCCCAAGCCAACTCTAAATCTGCCGGGCCGGTCACCGAAAAGTTGAAGGTCGCCGGGTTCGGTGTCGGGGCCACGGTATAGGCACCGGTCGCTCCGGCCTGTTGCCAAAGCATCGGGGTTATAGCCGTGCTGTCCGGCGCGATGGTGGGCTATACCCAACTGGTCATTGCCACCAGCAACCCCACCATGACACTTGCCAACCCGTTGCTCCACATATGCAGAAAGATATAACGCCATTCCGCCAGCCTGTCAAAAGACAGTCAGGCCATGATTCGAGTGCTTTCAGAGCAAGTGCCGGGCCAAACGCCTAGCGTTGAACCCGCCCACTGGTGAAGGATTGAACGGCACGAGGTACAAATCCACCGGTATATGCCCGGTATTGCGATTTGGTTGGCCGAGACAAGCCCACGACCACCACGCCCGGTGGTGCGTCATCCGCCTCGCTGGTAAAGGCAGCAAGCTGGGTACCCCGAATGACGACGTTGGAGACAATAGGAGAAAACGACATGGTCAATTGCCGGTTCTTCCTCAATAACAACCGCGCATTGACGGCTCCGTTCCAGTCATAAACAACCCTTTCAGCCTGCGGCCCACGCGTCACTCGCACTTGGCCCACCGATTTTCCGTTCAGGAGAATATGATGATTATCTTTGGCCGACATGCGGGTTGTGCCACCGGACCACGGCGTGGGCAGCACTTTGATCGGCGGCTGAACGGGTCCGCCGCCGGTCGGAGGCGGTGGTGGAGGAGTGGTTGGGGGTGGCGTTGGCGTGGTGGGGGTAGTGGGCGTCGGTGGCGTCGGCGTGGTGGGAGGGGCATTCGTTGGGCTCGGCGTGGTGGGGTTTGTGGGCATTGGCGTCGGCGGCGCGGGTGTGCTTGGTGTTGGAGTCGGAGCGGCTCCGGGTAAATCCCGGCCGATCCGCCCCGAGACATCCGCGGATGCTTGCCCCAAGCGGCCGGAATCTAGTTGAACCGTAACACTGGCATTGCCCCGGGTCTGGCCTGGGTCAGGCACACTAATCGTCAAATTATACGTTCCGGCGGTCACGGTGGCTCTTCCTCCTAAATCGATATTCTGCCCACTGGCACTCGTCAGGGTGGCGTCCGTTGCAGCAAAACCTGAGATGTTTTGGAGCGAAATTGTAGGATCCGGATTGCTCCCGCGAATCGTGAGCGCAAACGTCTGTTGGGTCGTCGCTTGGTACTGACCCGTGGCAGGGTTGAGAGGAAAATTAAAATCCGCCGTCGCCGGGTTGGCCGTAATGGATGGCGGGGTGCCGCTATTACGCTGGGCAGAGGCCTCCAATGCCAAGACCAGCATCGCCAGCCCGACCATCCATTCTATCCCTCTGCTCTTCAAGGTATACTTCACCGAAAAACGCAAGCTGTTGAGCCAAAAAATATGCCAAATACGGCAATTCCATACGCAATGGTTGCGATGCAACATTCGCCAATGTGGAGCATTTTTTTGGCCAACTCCATTGGACCTGCAAATTATTCGTTTTTTGCCTACCAATTTTTTCATTAAATTGAAGAATATTTTGACGCCTTATTATATAGGCAGACCGGAAAACTACTATTTCCTCAAATTCGCCATAAACGTAGGATGCCCGCCAGCCAGCCCCGCTTGCCGTTGCTGAGCCAATACATCGCCATAGATAGCCACGTCATGAACCATCATTTCCAACCGATCCTGGAAGGATTCGCTGGCGATTTGACCGTTGATGACATCCTTTTTTTCCTCAAAGCTCACTGCATACGGCAAGGTCCACGCATAACATTGACGGGCGATGGTGCGGAGCTGATCGTGAGCCGTCAGCCCTTTTTCGTGGCTGGCGACAATGGGCGCGAAGAGTTTGCCGGTAAATTCTTTCCAGAAATGATCCGTAAAGTTTTTCAGGGCTCCACTCACACTGCCGTGGTAATCGGGTGTGCCCAGCACGAACACATCAGCCGCCTGCACCCGGGTCTTGAGCGGGCCGTAGTATTCGGCGGTGAACGTGGTGTCCGTGTTCACCAACGGGAGTGACTCGACTGAGAGGTCCAGCACATCCACTTCACAGCCCTGCCCCCGCAATCCCTCTACCACGTGATTAACAGCCACCTTGGTGACAGAGGCTTGATGCAGACTGCCGATCACAGCCATCACGTTTAATGGATCACTCATGGGTTCAGGTTAGCCGGATCCACTCTGCGCGTCGAGCATGCGACAGTTGCTCGTGCGTAAAGATTGCGTTACCATTTCACTCATGGGTTTGTTTGATAAATGGCTGGGTAAGGAATCGGCTTCCAAGAATGCCGAGCACGACAAGGCGGATGCAGATTCACCGGAGCATATTCACATGGCCTGCGCGGCGTTGTTATTGGAAGTCGCTGAGGCGGATTACGCGGATGATCCGTCCGAAACGCAGGCCATCCTCAAGGCACTGGAAGTGGAGTTTGGCCTCACGCACCAATCGATCTCGTCTCTATTGGAACGCGCGCGCCAGGAAAGTTCCGGGGCCACCGATTTGTTCCCGTACACCCACCTGCTCAACCAACGGCTGGATCACGAACAAAAATGCCGCATCCTCACCGGCCTCTGGCGTGTGGCGTTTGCCGATGGCAATATCGACAAGTATGAGGAACACCTCATCCGGCGCGTGCAAGGGCTGCTCCACTTGGATCACAGCGACTTTATCGCTGCCAAACAAGCGGCGCGACCAACGCAATCTTAGCCTTTGAGTTCAACTGCGTACGCCTCGAATTTCACGCGGATTTCATCGCGCACGCGCCGAAACACAGCCAGCTGCTCCGCTTCCGTACCCGAAGCATGGGCCGGATCATCGAACGGCCAGTGATATTTCTCCGCTTGTCCTGGAAATATCGGGCACACCTGATCCGCATTGCCGCACACGGTGATGACGGTGTGCACCTCACGATTTACAAATTCGTCGAGATGCTTGGAAGTGTGGGTGCTAATATCGATATCCAGCTCTTTCAATACACGAATAGCCAAGGGGTGCACATAACCGGCCGGCTTGGAGCCAGCGCTGGCCACCTCAGCGGCATCCTCCACTGCCGCCCGCAGAATTCCTTCCGCCATGTGACTCCGGCAACTGTTGCCCGTGCAGAGGATGAGAATCAAGGGTTTGGATCTTGCCATGCGCGGAAGCTACAATCTGTTTTGGAAACCCTCAACCCTCAACCCTCAACCCAGAACCCAGACCCCCGGCCCCGGGCGCACCGGTGCCGTGTGGGGTGGTTTGGGGGTGGGTGTAGGTTTGGGCAGGACCTGTTTGTTCCGGCACCGGGCGATCCTGCTGCCTCCCTGCGAAGGCTGGCTGGGCGACTTAACGTCCCGTGTCAATCGAAGCACAGCCGCCTTCGTAGCTGGAGTTGTACGGGACTGCGCCACACGGGGCACGGGGAACTTATTTGAACCTATTCGAGGGCTATTGAAGGGTTATTCACTCGCCCATCCGGTGCTTACCAAAGAAAGGAAACTTCCTCATCCAACATCTCGTCGCCATCCCACACGGACACGCGCCAAGCTTCAGGTTGGCCAAAGGCGGTGTAAGCGGCTTCATCAATATGAATAAAGGTCCAATGAGTCACACGCACTCCCGCACTGGCTTCCTTGTTGATGACCAGTGGGTCCACCCCGGCTTTGGTACTGCGCAGTTCCAAACGAAACGTCACATTTTGGCGTCCATGCCAGTTCACGTCGTACCGCACGCCCTTTACGAGTTCCGGATTTCCACGGAGATGTTGCTGGTACACATCGCGATGCAAGAGCGTGGGCCCGTCCGTACTGTTGCCGGCGGCATCGAGATAATGCGGCAAGACTTTCACAATGCCTGTCCCGGTCCAGGTTCGCATTGTGCTGCATCCAGTAATCAGCGCCGAAACGGCGATTAAGACCAACAATCTCATGGGCTGAAGTTAAGTCGCCCCGGCCAAAAGGCAACGTCCGGCCGCCAAAACTTATGCCCAGCAGCTAAGGTTTTCAGATCGGAAAACATGGGATAGAAAGGCCGTTTTCACTCAAAATTGCGTTGCGAAATCACAAAAACCGAGTAGACTGCCTTAACAATCAATACGCACACCGACCCATTAATTGCTCCAACCCACTGATACCATGAATCACGACAACGATTACCCGCTTTACAGCAAGGCCGACCACACCGCTCGCGTGGAGGATTCCTTCCTGACCCGCCGCGAATGGCTGGAGAAAACCGGCACCGGCTTTGGAGCATTGGCTCTGTCCGCCATGCTGTTTGAGCAACGGGTTCGGGGTCAGGCCGGCGGGGGAAGCCCTCTGGCTCCCAAACAGCCGCCCAAGACACCGAAGGCCAAGCGTGTGCTGAACATTTTCCTTGCCGGTGCCGCACCGCACATGGATCTCTGGGATCCGCGCCCTGAGCTCAATTCCAACAACGGCAAAGCCATGGGCAACCGCAAGCTGCTCGCTTCGCCCTTCAAGTTCCCCAAGTTCGGCCAAAGCGGCCTGCAAATGTCCGAGATCTGGCCGAACATTGGCCGTCACGCCGACGACGTGGCCATTGTGCGCTCCACGTACACCGACGCCCCCGCTCACGGCCCGGCTACCTACATGCAAAACACCGGTGAAATGCAGGAAATTCGCCCGGCCGTTGGCAGTTGGGTATTGTACGGCCTTGGCACTGAAAACCAAAACCTGCCCGGCTTCATCACCATGAGTCCCGGTGGCGCACCCGATGCCCGTAACTTTACCAATGCATTCCTCCCCGGCGCCTTCCAAGGCACCTTCGTGGATTCCAACAACGCGAAGATTGAGGACATCATCAAAAACATTAAGAGCGAGTTCGCCTCCCGCCGCGACCAACGCAAACAACTCGATCTCCTGCTCAAGCTAAACGAGGTGCACAAGCAGAAGCGCCAAGCCGAAGGCGATCTGGAGGCGCGCATCAACACCTTTGAACTCGCCTATCGCATGCAAACCGATGCCCGCGAGGCTTTCGACACCGCCGGCGAAAAGCCGGAGACCATCGCCAAATATGGAGCCAACGCGCAGGGCCGCCAAATGCTGATTGCCCGCCGGTTACTCGAGCGCGGCGTCCGCTTTGTTCAGGTACGCCAGGGCGGCTGGGATTTGCACGGGGGCATTGCCCAACGCGCCGCCAATAACGCCCGCCAGCTCGATCCGGCCATTGGGGCCATTGTCGATGATCTGAAGGACCGCGGCCTCTTCGAGGATACCCTGATTTACATCACCAGCGAATTTGGCCGGAGCCCCACCGAGGATGGCGGCGGCGGCCGCAGCCACAATGCCCGAGGCCTGAGCACCGTGCTCATGGGCGGCGGCATTAAGGGCGGGATGGCCTACGGTTCCACCGATGAAATCGGCGGGGCCGCCGTGGAAAACAAGGTGCACGTGAAAGACATCCATGCGACTGTTATGGATCGGCTTGGATTCGACCACGAACAACTGACCTACCGCACGGGTGGCCGGGACTTCCGTCTCACCCAACCCACCCGATCCCTGCCTCAAGGCGGCATGCCGGTGGAAGGCATTTTGGCCTAGAACCTTTTGGCAAACATGCCGCTTGGTTTGCCGGATCGTCCATGGACGATCCGGAAGAGCGTGTGCCCAACCCATTTAAGTCTACCAATTAACAACCCATGATCACGATGAAACAACTCATCCGACCGGCCGCCTTGGGAGCGGCCGTTTTTGCTTGGACCACTGCCAGTGCCCAGCAACTTTCGCCCGCCGACCAGGAATACTTTGAAGCCAAAATCCGGCCGATCCTGATCGATTACTGCTACGACTGCCACGGCGACGGCGCCACCAAGGGGGGCCTGGACCTCAGCACCAAGGCCGGCTCCCTGGCCGGCGGTTCAGCGGGCCCGGCCGTTGCACCGGGCGATCCCGGGAAAAGCATTATGATTACCCGGATCAAAGACTTGGGTGACCCCATGCCCCCCGCCGGCCGTGATGCCGTGCCCGATGAATTGATTGCCGAGTTGGAAAACTGGATTCGCCGCGGCGCACCCGACCCCCGTACCGGTAAATCCGCCGGCGTTCTTAAGAGCGAACAGGACAAAGAAAAGGCGAAGCAGCATTGGGGATTCCAAAAAGTAAAGACACCCGAGATTCCCTCCTCTGATCTCATTTTCAGCGGCAAACTCAAAGGCTGGATTAAAAACCCCATCGACGCTTACATCCTCCAGAAATTAGAGGAACAGGAAATGGTCCCCTCCTTGCCCGCCGATCAGTGGTCACTCCTACGCCGCGTGTATTTCGATCTGATCGGCCTGCCGCCCTCCTACGAGGATATGCAGCGCTTTACCTCCGGGCAGGAAAGCTACGAACAAGTCGTCGACCGCCTGCTGGCCAGCCCGCAATACGGCGAACGCTGGGGCCGGCATTGGCTGGATGTCGCCCGATATGCCGACAGCACCGGCAACGACAATCGCCGGGGTCAACTCGCCCGTTACATCTACGCCCACACCTATCGTGATTGGGTCATCGAATCGCTCAATGAAGACAAACCCTACAACCAGTTCCTCATTGAACAACTGGCTGCGGACCGGCAAAAAGGCGATCACGGTGATCTCGCCGCCCTTGGCTTCCTTACCCTCGGCCCGCGCGTAGCCGGCGGCGATGAAATCATTGATGACCGCATTGATGTCACCACTCGCGGAATCATGGGCCTGTCCGTCTATTGCGCGCGCTGTCACGATCATAAATTCGATCCCGTACCGACGGCCGATTACTACTCGCTCTACGGCGTCTTCCGCAGCAGCCGCGAACCCAACGAACAGGATAAACCCATCCTTATCCCCAACCTCGCCAAGGGGCCTGATGGCAAACCAGCTGCCGGCACTGCGAGCAGTTACGCCAGTAATCCCGATTACGCCGAGTTCCTCGCCAAAATGGATAAGCTCGAAAAAGATCACGAACAATTCCGCCTCAAGGAAGAGTATGAGCGCGAAAAGGAATCTCGTGAAAAGGCAAAAACCTACATGTACTGGACCGAGCTGTTTACCAAAGCCGAGCTGCGCGTCGACCGGAACCGCGGCGAATTCGAGCGCGCCATTGAAAACATGCAGAAAGATCGCGGCATTAAGGTGGACAACAAAAACCGCATTCGCCTGAATGCCGAAATCGGTGAAGCGTGGCAGCGCTACCTGAGCCGCAAACGCGAAGACGACCCCGTTTTTGGTCCATGGAAAGTGTACGCCAACACCGCCACCAACGCCGTCGGCGGCTTCCCCCCTGCCGAACTGGCCAAGGCGCAAAAGAAACTCGCGCCCCTGATCAATCCTGATCCCAAGAACAAACGAGCCAAACGCCTCAACCCGGTGGTCGCCCAATATTTCAAGACCCCGCCCCGCACCTTAGCCGAAGCCGCCGGCCGGTATCAGGCTATATTCGACCTATCTGTACAGCAATGGATGTACGCCAACCAAGTCTACGCTCAACACCGGCAGGCTGCGATCGCCAAGGGGGAAGATGAACCCAACAAACCCAATAGCATGGAAGATGCCCAGAAGCGTTTCGATGTCGCCTTCGACAAACAATTCGGCGAAGGCTACGCCAAGAACATGGATGGCATCCGGCAGGTGATGTTTGATCGTGGTCATCCCGGTGATTTCCGGTTCGACGACCTCAAGCGCCGCAACGGCGGCTTGGAGCGTGAGGAACGCGAGCGGTTCATCTCCAAAATCGAGGACCTCAAGATCAATCACCCCGGCTCCCCGCCGCGGGCGATGGTGATGGAAGATGGAGCGCTCCGTGATGAAGCAATCATGATCAAGGGCAACCCGCGCCAACGCGGTAAAGTCGTCCCCCGGCAATTCTTGGAAATCTTATCCGGTGAAGACCGTCAACCGTTCAAGGTCGGTTCCGGCCGCCTCGAGCTGGCCAAGGCCATTGCCGCCGATGACAACCCCCTCACTTCGCGTGTGATGGCCAACCGCGTGTGGAGCCACCACTTCGGCAAAGGCCTCGTCAGTTCACTCAACGAGTTCGGCCTGCGCGCCATGGACCCCACTCACCCGGAATTACTCGACTATCTTGCTTGGTACTTTGTGGAAAATGGTTGGTCCCTCAAGACCCTCCACAAGCACATCCTAATGTCCAATACCTATCAGCAGACCAGCGAAGATAACCCGCGCTATAGCGTCAAGGATCCGGACAACCTCTATTACTACAAGATGGATCGCCGCAGGCTGGATTTCGAGGCGTTCCGCGATGGTCTTCTGCACGTCTCCGGGCGGCTGGACTTCAAGATGGGCGGCCGCCCCGTTCGCCTGACCGGCGGCGAGGCCAACTACCGCCGCACCGTGTACGCACTGGTGGACCGCCGCAACCTGGATGAAATGTTCAAAACTTTCGACTTCCCCAGCCCTGATTCCACCGCCGGCCAACGCTTTGCCTCCACCGTCTCGCAACAGGCATTGTTCATGCTCAACAGCCCGATCGTGGCCGACCTCTCCCACCGCATTGTCAACCGGCAGGAGTTCACGAATATTGCCGATGACCGCAGCCGCATTACCACGTTGTACAATATGATCTACCAACGGGACCCCGAGCCGTTGGAAATCAAGCTCGGCCAGCGCTTCTTGCAGGAACAAACCGGCGGCGTGGCCACCGGCGGCATGACCAACACCCCCACCTGGTACAACGGCTACGGCCAATGGAACGTGATTGATTCGGACAAGAAAATCTACTCCGTCACCTTCCGCCGGTTCCCCTTTACGGACGGCAAGGTCTGGAAAGGCAACAACGCCGCCTTTGGCAACCTCAAGCTGACCGCCCAAGGCGGCCATCCCGGTCCTCAACCCAACGTCGCCGTGATGCGTCGTTGGGTTGCCCCGATGAACACGACCGTCAACGTTTCCGGGCGTTTGGAACATCGTCTGGATGATGATGCTCAGGCTGCCTACGATGACCGGCTCAATGATGACCTTCGCAAATGGTATGACCAAAATGCGTGGGACGGCGTCAGCGGGATCATCGTCCACAGCCGGGCCGGCAATGCCAGTGGCCAGCGATTCGGCAAAGAAATCGTCCGGACCGATGTCCGCCGGGGTCGGCGCGACCTGAACAGCGGCGATATTCAGGTGCAGGCTGGAGACACCATCGATTTCATCGTCACCAGCAAAGGGTTCCAACAACCCAACACGCTGACCAGCATTGCCCGCCAGTTTCAGCTGGAAAACCCGCAACAGGATAACTTCACGTGGAACCCGAAGGTGAGTATCAAGTCCGAAATCGCCGAGGCCATGCAGCAAAAGGCCGGTTCGCTGGTGGTTTCCTCTTGGACGGCCAGTGATGAATTCGAAGGGGCCACCTACAAACCCAAACCCCTCAATGCTTGGGAAAAATACACCCAGGTCCTGCTGCTCTCGAACGAGGTGGTTTACACGGACTAACAACGAACCCCAATCAATCTGAACAAACGGCGGCTCAACGGCCGCCGTTTTTTATGCAGCAGCACTGGTGGGCACTTGCGGCAATGCTTCCTGCTTTTGGGCCAGCAAATCTCGCTGCTCCTCAAGGGCCCGCATCAACTCCTCCTCGGGCAGATTCGGTTGTGCCAGTAAACGCGTGAGGTTGGCCAGTTGCCGGTCCAGAAAACGATCCCGCAGGCGCGTGACCAAATCCTGCAATTGCCGGGCCGGCTGGGGAATCTCCGTGGCATCGGCCAAGGCACCGGTAAGCAACCGGCTGGAGGAAGGATCCAATGAACCCAGCAACACTTCAGCCGGATCCCCGGTTTGCGCTGCCGTCTCCAAAATCAACCGTACCTGCGTATGTTCCACCCAACGCGGATCCAGACAATCCGCCGTCCAATCGCCGAATGCCGGATCCTGAAACGCCAGCCGCAATAGCCAATGTTCCTGTTGTGAGGGCGGGGTCAA
This sequence comes from Verrucomicrobiales bacterium, assembly GCA_038145765.1. Taxonomy (GTDB): domain Bacteria; phylum Verrucomicrobiota; class Verrucomicrobiia; order Limisphaerales; family UBA1100; genus UBA1100. The sequence goes on along the minus strand of JAYQQG010000022.1, from coordinate 17,115 downwards.
CGCCGGGTCCGATTCCGGCTGAGACGTTAACATGGGTTCGGGCGGTTCATAGACCGTGCCCGGTTTGGGCTGCGGCAGCCGTTGAAACTCTGCCCGTACGGCCTCCGCCGAGGCACCAATGGCTAGGGCCGTTTGCTGTGCGCAGCGATCCAGCAACACGGCATCCCGTGTTTTGCGCACGGCCATGCCCATGGCCTGAGTCACCTCGCGCCGGCCACGTTCATTGCGCACATCGTGGTCGGTTAGCAGATGGTTCAGATAAAAATCAAAAAAGTCCGGCGCGTGATCCATGAGTTGCCGAAATGCTTCCACGCCGTGCTCCCTGATAAAGCTATCCGGATCATGCGGAGCAGGCACCGTCATCACGCGCACCGCCAGCTCTGATTCCAACAGGGCATCAAAGGAACGGACTGCTGCCTTTTGACCGGCGGTATCCGAGTCAAAGCACAACACCACTTCGGGCGTGTACCGTTTGAGAATGCGTGCATGATCTGCCGTAAGCGCCGTGCCCTGCGGGGCAATCGCCTGCTTCAGGCCGGCCATGTGACAGGCCATGGTATCCAGTTGACCTTCGCAAACCAGCGCGGACTGGGCGGCCAGAATCTCACGACGCGCCTTGTCCAGCCCGTAAAACACCTTGCTCTTGTGGAAAAGCAACGTCTCCGGCGAATTCACATATTTGGCCGCCTTCACCTCCGCATCCAGCACACGACCGCTGAAGCCAATGACCCGGCCTTGTTCGTCATGAATGGGAAACATCAGCCGGCCGCGAAACCGGCCGTACCGTTTGCCGTCCTTGTTGGCCACGAGCCCGGATTCCTCCATCAACGTCAGATCAAATTTCTGTGCCGCCGCCCAATGCAACGTGTCCTCCCACGATTCCGGCGCGTACCCGAGCATGAAGGCTTCCGCCGCTCCGCGTGTGATCCCCCGTGACTTCAAATAATCCCGGGCCGGTTGACCGCCGGAATCATTCATCAACACCCCATGCCAGTGCTTGCCCAGTTCCGCATGGACGTGCAGGAGCAGATCCTTTTTGCGGCGCGACTGTTCAGCCTGAGGGTTCTGTTCAAACTCCAGCACGATGCCCGCGCGCTCCGCGAGCCGTTTCACTGCCTCGATAAATTCCAGATGCTCGTATTCCTGAAGAAACTTGAACACATCCCCGCCTGAATGGCAGCCAAAGCAGTGGTAAATCTGCCGTTGCGGATTGACGTTAAAGCTCGGGCTTTTCTCCTTGTGAAACGGGCACAACGCCACGTGATTCCCTCCCGCGCGCTTGAGCGGAAAGTAGCCGCCAATCACCTCGACGATATCGCTCGCCGCCCGGATCTGCTCGATGGTGGACTGGGAAATGCGCCCCGCCATAGCGCTAACGCTGGCTGCGGTTGAAAAGCCACTGGCGGATGCTCGCTGCTTGCGGATGTTGCGGGCTCAATTCCAACACCTTGCGGAAATGCACCTCCGCCTTGTCCGGATTTTTCAGGTGATCCGAATACAAACCGCCCAAGGCCAAGTGGGCCGAAAGGTCATCCTTGTAAACCTCCAATAACTTGTGAAACTCCTGTGCTGCATCCACATAGTATTCACTGCGGCTCAACGCCGAGGCAAAGCCATGCCGCGTAACCTTGGACAATGGATTGATGGCCAAGGCCTGCTCATAGACCGGCAAAGCCTCCGCAACCTGGCCTTGCACTTGCATCGCCAAAGCAATGTTCACATAAGCCTGCTGATAGGCCGGGTTGACCGCCAAGACGTTTCGATAGCCCGCAATGGCTTTGTCCAACTCATTGATCCGATGGTGATGGAAGGCCGCATCAAACATCCGCTTCAAACTTTCCGGATCCTCCACCGCGCCGGGTACGGGCCGTTGGGGTTTCACATAGCGATACCGAGCCACACCGGCCACTGCCGGAACTTCTGTTTTTGTGGCGGTCCCCGGGGGGGTATGCGTCTTGGGGACCGTGGCCTTGGCCACCTTGACCGGCGGCCGGTTGGTCGGGGTCACCGGCGGCACGTTCACCTGCACCGGCGGTCGATTGGTCGCCGGCGGTCGTACGCCCCCCACCTCGGCCGGGGGCCGGTTTGTCGCCGGCGGAATTTCCACAACCGTATTGGTTAAGGGCGGCACTTCCACCACCAGATTGGTGCTCGGAGGAATCTCGATGACCCGATTGGTGCCGGTGCCATTGGTGCCTTGTGGAGACCACACGGTGGTCAGTTGGTTGGTATCCACCGTTGGGGTCACTGGGGTTGGCCGGGGTCGTACTTTGACCTGCAATGCATCAACTAAACCCTGAACGCCGGCGGCCGGCTCCTGAGCCATTTCCAAGTATTGCTGGAATGCCTTCAACGCTTCCTCATCACGATTGGGATAATCGGTCGGCACATACAGATGGTAGGTCTGCGCCAGATTCAGTTGGGCTTGCTCAAACGTCGGGTTCAACGCTAAGGCCTTTTGAAAACTAACCACCGCTTCCATTGGCTGCCGCAACCAAAGCTGGGTCATGCCCAACCGGTTATGAGCGACAGGTGAACGATCGTTTTCCTTCAAAGCCCGTTCATACATGGCCTGAGCCTCCGGCAGGTTGCCTCGCCGCCGATAGGTCTCCGCCAGCCAAAAGTAGGATGGGAACGAAGGTTTGGAAAAACGGGCGTAGGTATCCAAGTCATTCACCGCATCCTCCAAGCGGTCACGATCCAAACTCAGGCGACCCACATTAAAGTAAAGGACAAAGGAGGGATCGTCAGGCGATTCGCGGCGGGCGCCGGCCACTTCGATGGCTTGTTGATAGGCTTGACGGGCTCCATCGAGATCACCGGCCCGGTGGCGGGCCAAGCCGAGGTAATTCCAGGCACGCCATTCGTGAGGCAACAGCTTCACCGCCTGTTCAAACTGCGCCACCGCCTGCTTGGATTCGCCGGCCTTGAGGCGTGCCTCGCCGGCAAACATCGCCCGAGCGCCCGGAGGTTGGCAACCGACACCCGCCAGCAATCCCGCAATGAGCAGGCTGCAGACAGCAAAAATCTGGAACTTTTGTCTCGTCCCCATGAATCAAAAACTTATCTTGGTGAGGGAGCATGGTTGCAAATCTGGCTCATTTGGCAAAGGCGCATTATTCACCGGAAAAACGCAGCCTATTCACGGCCTGCGCCACCTTGCTTCTGACATTCTCTGCCGTCGCGGCCGATTCCAAAAGTCTGGTGGTACGTGTTCAAGCCACTGATGCCACGCGGCATTTCCAACCACGACCCGACCGGGTGGCTGCCATGCTGCAAACGGGGATCCAGGCACTGGCGCCTAAGGCTCAATGGCGCCAGATTGTTTCCACCAACGACATCATTGGCCTTAAGGTGAATGCCCGCCTGGGCACGCTCACCGGCACACGACCCGCCGTGGTGCAAGCGGTGGCGCGCAGCCTGATTCTGAGCGGTGTGCCGGCGGGGAATATTGTGATTTGGGATCGCGAATTGCGTGATTTGCAGCGGGCCGGGTATGCGCCCTTAGCCCGCGAGTTGGGCGTGCACCTGGCCGGCGCACACGATTCGGGTTATTCCGAATGGGACACTTACAACGTTCCTGCTCTGCACTGGGAATTATCCGTCGGCGATCATCTCCACGGAAAAAACAAATCGAGCACCCTGTCGCATGTGTCCAAGCTCATCACCGATCGGCTCACGGCGATGATCAGCATTCACCCTCCGATTGCCGACCGGCAAAACGGGACTTGCGGGCACTTGCAGGAACTCGCCTTGGCGGTCGCCGACAACACCGAACGATTCCGCGTGTCCACTCCCCATCTCACTCCGGCTATCCCTGAATTGCTGGATCGTGTTGCCTTTTCTCATGCTTTGTCGGCCACCCAGTTTCAACGTGAACTGAAGCAACTTCAAAATAACAAACCCATACAGGCGTCCCCGCTGCATTTACTGCAAACCACCGGCCAAGTTTTTTATTACTACGAAGAAGCCGCGAACCGAGCATTACCGCCGCATACGGCCTTCACCTTGGCCTATGAAACCGCCAAGGAAACCGGGCGCGGCCAAACCATGTTGATCCGCAGCAACACACACGAATGGGAGCAAATCATCCAGCCCACTGGCCGCAATCATCTCCAGCGACGTACGCTCGGTCGCGAGGAAGCAGCACAGTCCAAATTACGTCTACACATTACCGACGCACTCCTGTGCCAGTTTCATGAAGGCGATCAATCCCGGCCGGATTTCGCCACCGCCATCAACGAATTGTGGATCAGCCGCGACCCCGTCGCCTTGGATGCGCTTTCCGCGGAGTTGATTGAATCACTTCGTCGCTCCCTGAATTTACCTGTACGCCAGTCCCCTCGCGATATCTTGCGTTACGCCTCCAAGATGTATTTAGGCACCGATCGCCCCAAGGAATGGGATTTGCGGACGATTAAACTTGAGGGCCGCGCGCCCGAATAAAATCACGAATCAATGTGAGTTCCTCCACACCGGCGATGGTGTGCTCCTTGGCAAATGCGTGCGCCTCGATCTGGAGCCCTCCATCCCCCTGAAGCTGATTCAGTTGGCCTGTCACTTTATCCGCAGGAATAATCGGATCCAACGTGCCGTAGGTAAACAGAATCTCTTGTTCCTTCGCCACGGGCGAGAACTCCTCCAAAGCCGCTTCCGGCTCGTGCACGTAGCCGCTGATGCCGATGCAACCGGCCAGCTTGTGCGGATAGCGCATCGCCACTTCCATGGTCATCAGGCAGCCTTGGCTGAAGCCGAATTGAAATATTTGTTCGGCCGGAAAACCCGCCGCACATTGGGCATCGAGCAGCTCGAACAAGGCCTCCCGACTGCGCTTCACGCCCGGTGCGGGGTCTTCCATGAAATCGTACCACGAAAAACCGCCGTGATAATCATCCGGCGCATTGACCAGCAGATAGTTCATCCACGGCAAACCCATCGCCTGCGGCAGCCAGCGGTAGCCTTCCATGCTGTCACCGAGGCCGTGCAGCACGACCATCATCCATTTGGAATCCGGTTCGGCGGCGGGGATGAGTTCGTGGGTCAGCATGCCTATCCATGCCCCAGCCAGCCGCTCTCGAAAAGCCAAATCGGTTCATTGACAGATGCATACATTTAAGGCATCTTTATATGCATGAGAACGACGCTCAATATTGACGGTGCGCTTTTGGATCAGGCGCGTGACTATACGGGCATTCAAGAGAAAACCGCCTTGGTCCGGATGGGGCTGGAGGCGTTGGTGCAGCGCGAGGCAGCCCGGCGACTGGCGGCTTTGGGCGGTTCGATGCCCAAGTTGAACGTGCCGCCTCGTCGACGGTCTGCGTGATGATCCTCGCGGACACATCGGTGTGGGTGCAGCATTTACGGGTGGGACTGCCGGAATTCGCTGAAGCGCTGGACGCGGGGAAGATTTTCACTCACGAAGTGGTGCTGGGCGAGCTGGCTTGCGGCAATATTGGCCAACGCAATCGCACGCTGACGTTGTTGGACGAGTTGCCAAATCTTGCCTCCGTCACATTTTTCGAGGCGCGGCATTTCATTGAGGAACAGCGGTTGTATGGCAAGGGGTTGGGATGGAACGATGTCCAGATTTTGGCAACGGCCCGAGTCCATGGGATTCCAATTTGGACGCTCGACAAATCTCTCGCGACCGCCGCCCGCAAATTGCGCGTTGCTTACGGTTGATTACATCCGCGGGATGGTGATGCCGGTTTGGCCCTGGTATTTGCCGCCGCGGTCGGCGTAGCTGGTTTCGCACACTTCCTCGGCTTCAAAGAAGAGGACTTGTGCCAAGCCTTCGTTGGCGTAGATCTTGGCCGGCAGCGGGGTGGTGTTGGAAATTTCCAGGGTCACGTGACCTTCCCATTCGGGCTCAAAGGGGGTGACGTTGACGATGATGCCGCAGCGGGCGTAGGTGCTTTTGCCGAGGCACACGGTGAGAACATGGCGTGGGATGCGGAAGTATTCGACGCTGCGGGCCAAGGCAAAGGAGTTGGGCGGCACGATGCATTCGTCGGCGGTGACGTTGACAAAAGAGTCTTCAGCAAAGCCTTTGGGATCGACGATGGAGTTGAAGACGTTGGTGAATACTTTGAACTCATCGGACACGCGCAGGTCGTAGCCATAGCTGGAAACGCCGTAGCTGATTACGCGACTGCCATCCGCAGCGGCGCGCACTTGGCCATCGGCAAACGGCTCAATCATGCCGTGCTCGGTGGCCATCTTACGAATCCATTGATCAGAGTGAATGCCCATGGGGGTTGTAGTTAGCCGAACTAACCGAACGGAGCAAGCTGCTGGTTTTATAATCGCTTGCCGCCCTTGACTGTAGCTACATTCGTGCTACACTTTGGCGTGAGCAAATCGACAACCATTCGCGCCCGGGTGCAGCCGGAGGTGAAGGCGGAGGCGGAGGAGATTTTGCGTGAGCTTGGGATGACGACTTCAGAGTCGATCCAGTTGCTGTTCAATCAAATCCGGTTGCGTGGGGAATTTCCACTCGAATTGAAGGGGCCAAACAAGGTCACTCGCGCGGCGATGGAAGAGGATAGGAGCCAACAGCCTTCCTTTGACTCGGTGGATGAACTGATGGCCGACCTGGATTCCTGATGCGCTCGCTGCGCCGCACCAGCCAATTTAAAAAGGATTTCAAGCGGGCCAAACGGGCGGGCAAACCGTTGGCGGTCTTGGTGGAAACGCTGCGGTGGCTTCAATCCGGTCAAACTCTCCCTGTCCACCGCCGGGATCATGCCTTGGTGGGCGGCTTTGCCGGCATGCGGGAATGCCATCTCGCCCCGGATTGGTTGATGATTTATCAGATGACGGAGGAGGAGTTGATTCTCGTCCGACTGGGGAGTCACTCGGAGTTGTTTGGGTGATCAAAAAAACGGCCCTTGAATGAAAACCAAGGGCCGTTTGAGTTGAAGGGGCGCTGGCGGCGCCGCAACGCCGCCAGCGCAGTGTTCTCCACCTACCAACTTAAAGCGGATGCGGTCTGGTATTCGGTGACGCGCGTTTCAAAGAAGTTTTTCTCTTTGGCCAGATCGATGGTCTCGCTCATCCACGGGAAGGGGTTGTCCGAGCCGTACTTGGTGGTCAACCCGATGCGCTCGAGGCGGCGGTCGGCGATGTGCTGCACGTACTCACGGAAGAGGCCGGCATTGAGGCCAAGGATGCCGCGCGGCAGGCAGTCCTGCGCGTAGGCGATCTCCAGCTCCACGGCTTCCTCGATGAGGCCGTCGATTTCCTTCTGGAATTCGGGGGTCCACGCCTCGGGATTCTCGGCCTTGATGCCGTTGATCAGGTCGAGGCCGAAGTTCATGTGGATGGATTCATCGCGCATGATGTACTGGAACTGTTCGCCAATACCGGTCATGCGGTTGCCGCGATGGAAGGACAGGATCATCACGAAGCCCGAGTAGAAGAAGATGCCTTCCATGATCACGTAGAACCCGATGAGGTTCTTGAGGAAGGTCTGAATCCCCTCGGTGGTATCGGTGGTGAAGCCTTCCTGCATGATATCGCTGGTGAGCTTCATCTCGAAGTTGTCCTTGTCGCTGATCGAGTTCACCTCGTGGTACATGTTGAACACTTCGCGCTCATCGAGGCTCAGGGATTCGCAGATGTAATGAAAGGTGTGCGTGTGAATGGCTTCCTCAAAGGCCTGGCGCAACAGGTACTGGCGGCACTCGGGGTTGGTCACGTGCTTGAAGATGGCGAGCACGATGTTGTTGCCCACGAGGCTCTCGGCGGTGCTGAAAAAGCCGAGGTTGCGCATGATCACGCGGCGTTCATCGGCGGTGAGCTTGTTGGATTTCCACAACTCAATATCGCGCTGCATGGGCACCTCGTCGGGCATCCAGTGGTTTTTGCAGCCGTTGAGATAATGTTCCCAAGCCCAGTCATACTTGATGGGCATGAGTTGGTTGACGTCCACGGCATTGCAGTTGATAAGCCGTTTGTCCTTCACGTTGATGCGCTTGGTGAGGTCGTGCGCCTCCGGGCGCTGATCGCTGACATTGCAACAAGACATAGGTATTCCTCCTTGGTTCGGTTAATGGTTGATGAAATTACTGGCAGGCTTCGCACTCGGGATCGAGAATGCTGCAGGCCTTGGGCGCGGCGGCCACCTCGCTTGAGGCGGACTTGCTCTTCATCCACTTGGGCTGCACGCCGTAGCTGTTGATGTTCACGGTCGATTTCTCGATCTGCGTGGCGGCCAACGTGCGCAGGTAGTAGGTGGTTTTCAGGCCGGCTTCCCAGGCGAAGAAGTACATGTCGCTCAGGGTCCGACCGGTCTTCTGGTCGGCGGGTACCTGATTGAGGTCAAAGTACAGGTTCAGGGATTGGCCCATGTCGATCCACTTTTGGCGGCGGGCCGCACAGGCGATCAGCCACTTGGAATCGATCTCAAACGAGGTGCGGAAGATGTCCTTCAGGTCATCCGGCACGCGGTCGATTTCGAGCACGGACCCGTCGTGGTACTTGAGGTCCTGCACCATCTCGGCATCCCACAGGCCGCGTTCCTTGAGCTGGGAGACGAGGTACTCGTTCACCACAATGAAATCGCCGGAGAGATTCGCCTTGGCGTAGAGGTTCTTGTAGGTCGGCTCGATGGATTGGCTTACGCCAATGATGTTGGCGATGGTCGCGGTGGGCGCAATGGCCATGGTGTTGCTGTTGCGCACACCGTGTTGGGCGATCGATTCGCGCACCGGCGTCCAGTCCATCTGCGAGCTGCGATCCAGCGTAAGGTGCCCGCCGCGCTCCTGTTCAAGCAGATCGATGGTATCAATCGGCAGCAGTCCGCGGTCCCACTTGGATCCCTCGTAAGTTTGGTACGCGCCGCGTTCGGCCGCCAGTTCACTGGAGGCGAGGATGGCGTAGTAGGAGATCATCTCCATGCTTTGATCGGCAAACTCCACCGCCTCCTGACTGGCATAGGGAATGCGCAGTTGATAGAGCGCATCCTGAAAGGCCATCACGCCCATGCCCACGGGACGATGCCGCATGTTCGCGTTGCGCGCCTCGGGGGTGGGGTAGTAGTTGATGTCGATCACGTTGTCCAACATCCGAATGGCGGTGCGGACGGTCTGGGCAATGAGTTCCTGATTGAGTTCACCGTCCTTGAGGTGCGCGGTGAGGTTCACCGAGCCGAGGTTGCACACGGCGGTTTCCTCGGCACTGGTGTTGAGCAGAATCTCGGTGCAAAGGTTGGAGCTGTGCACCACGCCCATGTGATCCTGCGGCGAGCGGACATTCGAGGGATCCTTAAAGGTGATCCACGGATGGCCCGTCTCGAAGAGGTTCATCAGCATCTTGCGCCACAGATCCTCGGCTTCCACGGTCTTGGAGAGCGCAATCTCGCCGGCCGCAGCCATGGCCTCGTATTCGGCGTAGCGTTTCTCAAATGCCGCACCGTACAGATCGTGCAGATCCTCCACGTCGCTCGGGCTGAACAGGGTCCACTTGCCCTTCTCCTGCACGCGTTTCATGAACAGGTCCGGGATCCAGTTGGCGGTGTTCATGTCGTGCGTGCGGCGGCGTTCGTCGCCGGTGTTCTTGCGCAGCTCCATGAAGTCCTCGATGTCGAGGTGCCACGTCTCAAGATACGCGCACATCGCACCCTTGCGTTTGCCGCCCTGGTTCACGGCCACCGCAGTGTCGTTGGCCACCTTGAGGAAGGGAATCACACCCTGACTCTCGCCGTTGGTGCCCTTGATGTGCGAACCGGTGGCGCGAATATTCGTCCAGTCATTGCCCAGCCCGCCGGCCCATTTGGACAGGCGCGCGTCGTCGGCCACCAGCTTGAAGATGCTCTCCAGATCATCATCCACCGTGCTCAGGTAGCAGGAGGAAAGCTGCGGATGCAGCGTACCCGCGTTGAAAAGCGTGGGGGTGGAGGACATGAATCGGAAGGAGCTGAGCGCGTTGTAAAACTCAATCGCGCGCTCCTCCTTGTTTTCCTCATTCACCGCCAGGCCCATGGACACGCGCATGTAGAAATACTGCGGTGTCTCAATGCGCGTGCCGCCTATGTGGATGAGATAACGGTCGTAAATCGTCTGGATGCCCATGTAGGCAAACTGCTGGTCGCGCTCGAGGTTGAGGGCGTCGGCCAGTTGGTCCAGGTCAAACTTCAGCAACTCCGGCGACAACCGATCAGCAGCCACGCCTTGCTGGAGGTATTCGCGAAAATGATCGCGATGCACCTTGGGCAGTTCCGCCGGTGCCTTGAACTTCGGCAGCACCTCCTCATAGATCTGGTTCAGCAACAGGCGCGCGGCCACGTAGGTGTAGGCCGGTTCCTTCTCAATGCGCGCCTTGGCGGACATGACCATCGCCTTGTCCACCTCGGTGGTGGTCACCCCGTCGTACAGGTTGCGCATGGTCTCATCGAAGAGATCATTGGCCTGGCACTTGTCCTCCACGCCGCGGCAGGCACCGTAGATGTCGCGCTTGAGCCGGCTGGGATCAAGCACCTCCTGGCCGCCGTCCGGCAGGGTGATGAACATCTGCTCCTGCGGCTGGCCGTCCACTGTGCGGTCGCCCCGAATGGCGCGCGCCTTGCGGCGTTCCTCGCGGTACACAATGTAGCGCCGCGCTGCGCCGCGGAATCCCAGCTCCATGAGCTTGTCCTCCACCGTGTCCTGAATGCGCTCGATCTCGATCGGCTCATTGTCGGCCGCACGGCTCAGGCTGCGCTCCACCACCGCCTGCGTGAGGCGCTGGGCATCAGCCTGCATGGTTTCGTTGGCTGGGGTGTCCTGATCCAGTTCCGCATCGGCCTTCAAGGCCGCCTCGATGGCGAGATAAATTCGCGTTTCATCAAAGTCGATGATGTTCCCGTTCCGTTTTCGAACTTGGAACTGTTTGCCTTCGAGGGGGTCTAGGGTGGCCATCCGCAATTGGCCATCAAGCTGCTCATTGATCATGGATATCTTTCTCCGTCTTCTTTCCAGTGCGACATGCCACGCCGCCATTTCATCAGTGGACAACACAAGCCGGTGCAGGGTCGCCCGTAGGATGGGTTCAGGTTGGGTTAAACCGTTCCCGCTGCCGTGGCTCGGCAGCAGCCCGCACTCCCGTGCGGGGCTCGTTGATCAACCCATCTCCATGTCTCCCGCCCGCAAGACGGTTCACAGTCAGATTGGGGTCCAAACAGCCTCATTTTTCCGTAAAAACAGGTCGTTATTCACAGAAGCCGCACAACCTGTTGTGGAGCTTATTTACCAGGGTATCCACAACCTGTGGTGTGACCTCTCGATCAACTGCGCGATATATTGGGGTATCTGAAAATAGAGTCAACACCTTTCAGGTTAAATTGTGGATAAACCCTGCCCCTCAAACGTGCTGTTGTCATAAAACCACTGTATTTGACACCGATTCGTCACAAAATAATAATTCACACCCCCGTATTCACACTAAACCCCACTTTCGCGGAGTGATTTAGGTGAATAGCTGTCGTTTCAGGCATTTTTGGGCTTTCGCCTGTGGGCAAGTCTGGAATTGGCCCTATATATCGCCAAAGACCTCTTTTGATAACGGCCAAAAAAAAGACCTCCCCGGCCCAACCAAAGGGCCTGGGGAGGTTTGAAAGGAAGTCCGGTTTATTTATTCGCCGCGTAGCCAGTCCACGATGGTTTCCATCTGCTTGCGGGTCAGTTTCTCGTCCCGACCAAAGGCGGGCATGCGGTCGTTCTTGCTACCGTAGAACCGTTCGTGTTCAGGATTGTCCACGATGCCCAGCATCCACTCCCGTGAACCGTAGCCGGTGAGGTCCGGTGCGGAGTAGTCATCCGCATTCCAATCACCTAATGCGTGACAATCCACGCAGCTGTAACCGTCTTCGAAGAACAGTTCACGCCCCGCTTCGATATCCTCCTTATCTTGGGCGTCGATTTCTGCCTGCGAAACCAGTTTGGCTTCGGCCGAGATGGCTTTGATGAGTTGATCTAACTCTTCGCGCAGAATCTCATCCTCATCAACGCCATCAAACTCGTCTTCAAGGAATCCCAGCATTTTGCTCTTTTTAATGTGAGCCGTGTTGCCGAAGAATTTCTCTGAACCATACCGCTCCGGATGCAGCAGATCGGTGAGGTACTCGCGGCTGGCGAAGCCTTTGAGATCCGGCGCACTAGGTTTGGCCACTTTACCTCCCAAACCGTCTTCCCCACCGTAAGTATGACAACTGGCACAATGCGCGGCGAAGAGCTTGGGACCCTGCAGGAGTGCCAATGCCCCTTCGGGCGGAATGCCTTTGACCGCCATGTTTTTGACCAACTCCGCTTCACGAGCCGCCTGCGCCTTGGAGGCTTGGAGCGATTCGTTTTTCTTATCGGCACTGACGGCGGCATAGGTCAATACAGCGGCAAAAATCAGAATGCCAAACAGCAACCCGACATTGAATTTATGCCCCTTCTCGCTCTTGCCAATGATGGGCATCAGGAAGATGAGCGTCATGGCAATGCCCGGCAACACAATGGCGCCTAACACTTCCCAGTGGCCCGGGAAATATTTTAGGAACTGGAACAGGAACAGGAAGTACCAATCCGGTCGTGCGGGGTAGTTGGTAGACGGATCCGCCGGCGCATCGAGGTGCGCGCCGTAAAATGAAAAGTGCAGCACCAAAACGGTGACCAGCACGGCCAAACAAGCCACCGCGTCCTTCAGCACCTGTTCCGGCCAGAAGAATTCGTCCGGGCCTTTGAGCGGTTTTTTGGGATGAATGCCGTGCCGCCTGAAGAGGTAAATGTGGCCGGCTGTCAACCCGATGACGCTGATGGGCAGGATGCCTGCGTGCAAAGCAAAGAAGCGCGTCAGTGTGTGGTGCCCGTAATCCGATCCGCCTAATACCAGAGTTTTCAGCTGCTCGCCGATCAACGGCGTGCCGCCCAGAATGTCTGTAGCCACTTTAGTGGCCCAGTAGCCTTTCTGATCCCACGGCAGCAGATATCCGGTGAGCGACAGGGCCAGCGTGAGTTTTAAAAGGATCACGCCAAACCAGAAATTCACTTCGCGCGGCGCTCGGTAGGCGCCATCGATCACCACCTGCATCAGGTGCAGCACCAGCAGCACAGTCATCACCTGCGCGGTCCAGTGATGCAATCCCCGCAAAAAGTGGCCGCCGGTCATGTGGTTGTTGATGTAGTAGACACTTTCCCAGGCGGTCTGTCCGCTGGGGCTGTATCCCATCCACAGGAAGATACCGGTGATGAATTGAATCATCAGGGCGAACGTCAGCGTGCTGCCCCAGACATAGCGCCAGCGCGAGCCGCCCGGCACGTTTTCGAACAGGGTCTCACGGATATGATCCCGAATGCCGGTCCGGTTATCCAGCCAGTCGTAAAGTTTATTGAGTGATTCCATGCGTCGGGTCGTGCAGATTAAACAGGGATTTTATCCTTGGTGTTGGCCTTGAACCGCTGGAATTTCACCCAGACCTCGCCGGCCTTGAGCTTCTCCTCATCGATTTCCAACGTATCCATTGCTCGCGGACTCACGCCCTTCACGAGTTCGCCGTCCAGACTGAAGTTGCTGTCATGGCAGGGGCAGAAGAAGTCATTCTCCTTTTTTCGATAATCCACAAAACACCCCAGATGCGGACACACCGTGTTATAGGCGATTACCGCTGGAGCTGGATCCGCGTCTTCAGCATCTCCCTCAGCGGTTTGCGGCGCGGTTTTCAATAAATACACGGCGCCCACGGGCACATCCTTGTAGCGGCTCCATTTGTCGGTTTTGTCCTCCACAATGGCGAACTTCATCGGTTCCCCCTCCGGCAGCTCAGACGTATCTGCCAAACGGACGAACTCCGCTTCGCCATCGTTGGTGGATTTGCGACTGAGCGGATCCAACACGACCCGCACTCCCGCGGCCATGGGCACCGCACCAATGGCAGCACCGATGACGCAAGAAGCGCCCTTGATAAAGTCCCGCCGATCCGGCTGGGATTCTTCACTGGAAGATTCGTTTTCCTTGGACATAATGTTCAGGGAAGCTCGATTTTAACAAACAGCCTGAATTGAGACTGACCTCCCTCCCCAGCAATTCGAAACGATTACCGCAAGAAGGGATAGCAGACAATCTCCAATGTGAATCACTTTTCAGTGCAAGAAACGCAGCATCCGATAGCTTGGGCCTATGATAGTGTTGGCTTGGTTTCCGGGCGATTCCGTGCTGCTGATCGCGGCGGCACTGATCGGCGGCGGCTTGGCTTTGGGCCATCGCTTGGGCGCCTTGCGCATGGCACTGCTGGGTTCGGCCTATGTGCTAGCCGCCTTTCTCGCAATTTGGCTGCGCCATGCCGTACCGGAAATTCTTTTGCCCGATTATCCAATCAGCCGGCTGTTGGGGGCCGATCTGGCTTGGGCGTTTGCCTTGTTGTTTCTTGCCTTGGGAGTCACCGGCCAATTGCTGCATGCTTCTTTAACCCAACAAGTAGAAGCTCATTTACCTGCGGACCGACAGGATCGCTGGGAGCAGTTGAAACGCCGGCTGGGACTGGTTCTCGGGGGCGGTTTAGGAACTGGCCTTTGTTGGATGATTCTGGCGCTGGCGCTTCCCATGGGGTTTCTGGCCCACCAATTCCCGGCCGACCGGCCTGAACTGGATCCCCCCGGTCAACGCATTGCCGCGCGCTTGTATCACGACAGCAGCGCACTGGGCTTAATCCCGGTGGCCCGTTGGCTGGATTCGGCCCCGACTGATTTTTACTCCGCTGCGGAAATCGCCGGGGTGATCTACCAAAATTGCAGCACGAATAACCTGCCCCATATTCGACAATTCCGCTCACGGCTGTTGGGTTATCCCGGGTTGGTGGATACAGCGCATCACCTCCGTGTGACGCAGCTAACCCATGTCTGGACTACCAACCGATTTTTCATGGGGCTCCATCAGCGCACCAATCTCACGTATCTGCTGACCAATCCTCACCTGCAGGACGCCTGGGCTGACCCTGATTTACGGGCGCAAGTCGCGCAGGTGGATTTGTCCGATCTCAAAGCCTACCTGCACACCGGCCAATCCGCCCTGTACTCGCCACAAATGCTATCGCTGCAAGGCCGCGCGCCGTTATTGGGCAGTTGGCAGTTGGACACCAAACAAACGCTGGAACAATTCCAATCCTTGTACCCCAAGATGATTCCAGGGGAACGCAAGGCGCTGGAGCATTATCTGCAAACGGTTGCCGCCGATTTGATCCTTAGTTTTTCCGATGGCACCTGTTACCTCGAAGGCCGCTTTTTTCCGGAACGCAAACTGGGGCAACCGGCCACCGCCCAGCGCGAAAATGTTTCACCCAGAGATTGGCTGCCAGTGGTGCCTGAAATATCCCGCACACCGAACATCCGGCTCATGATGCAGGGCGCTTGGGAGAAGAAGCCGGGCGGCACCTATCATACACAATGGACTTGGGGAGCCGCGAACAGCGCGGTGACCCTGCAATTGTTTCCCGACCGGCTATTGCTGACACTGGAATCGATGGGCGGGGAAAAATACGTCTTTCAGCGGCCGCAATTGTAGGCGGTTTAATCGCTGATCAAATCCAACTGCGCCGTCAGACAAGCCGAGAGTCCATGAAGCGCCACCGCCGCCGGCAGATCCGCCACACAATCATTGGCCCGCTGAATATAGCCTTCCACCACCACTCGGCAGGCTCCGGGAATTTTTCGGGACAACAGCCCTTCGCGGATCGTGTTTACCTGCTCGCCGCCATCTTTGAGCATGGAAAGCCACGCCTTGTGCTCAATCTCATCCGCACGCTCGAGGACAATCAACACCGGCAACGTCGCCTTGCCGGTAATCAGATCCGTGCGCAACGATTTTCCCGCGCGCTGCTCTTCTCCGAATACATCGAGGCAATCATCATAAATCTGATAGGCGGTCCCAAGCTGTTCGCCGTACTCACGCAGTGCCGCATGCACTTGCGCGTTATTCGGCGCAGCAAACCGCGCGCCCAACTCGCAGGCGAGCGAAAACAATTCAGCCGTTTTCATGCGCACCAGCTCCAAATACTCCTCGCGGCTCAGCTCAAAATTACCGCGCTGCAGGGTCTGGCGAATTTCGCCGGTACACACAATCTTGGCGGACTGGCTCACTAAACGGCAGACCTCGGTGGAAGGCAAGGTGGCGGCCAGTTTCAATGCCTCGGCAAACAGGCAATCCCCGGCTAGCACCGACACCTTGTTCCCCCAGTTAGCAGCGAGCGTGGGCCGGTTGCGTCTCACTTCGGCACCATCCACCACATCGTCATGCACCAGTGTGGCCAGGTGCACCATCTCGATAATCACTGCCGCATGCACATGCTCGGGCTTTATGCCCCCAGCCGCCCGCGCCGCCAAGGCCACCAAGGCCGGGCGCAACTGCTTGCCGCGGCTGGACAACGCATACTGAATGAAGGTGGCAATCTGCGGATCGAAGTTTTTGACTTCATCCTGCAGCCGATCGGATACCTCATCCAAAAACGGCTGGATGGGATCGCAAAGCTCCTGCCACGTCTGTGGCGTTTGAGTGCTGGTAATCTCAGCCGGCATGGCCGGCAAGCTACCAAATAATCCGCTGAACTCAAACTTTCGTTTGGCCAAGCAGTAGAATCCGCCGATACTCAGCCGCCCGCAGTGGCATCACCGAAAGCCGGCTTTGCTTGATCAACGAAATCTCACCGAGCTTTGCGTCTCCCTTGATCTGTTCCAATGTCACAGGCTTGGTCATCGCCGTCACCGGTTTTAAATCCACCACGCTCCAATCGCCTTCCTTCGCGGTAGGATCGGGATAAGCCTCCCGTGTCACCTCAGCCACGCCTACCACGGCCTTTTCACTGACGCTGTGATAATAAAGCACCCGATCGCCCGGCTTCATCGCCCGCAAATTATTGCGTGCCTGATAATTCCGCACACCATCCCAATAGGTGCCCCTGTCCTTAACGAATTGTGCCCACGGATATTTCTCCGGCTCTTGTTTCACCAGCCAGTATTGCATCGGCGAATAGTGAATGAGCACCCCGGCCGCAGTCAATGCCTCCTCGGGCGGGGGGGGGCGCCCAAGGCCCCGGCCGCACCCCAACCAAAAACCAAAACAGCAGCCCCCAGACAAGCCACCAAAGCAAACCACACCCAGCCG
>JAYQQG010000021.1:0-32523 GCA_038145765.1 Verrucomicrobiales bacterium | reverse complement strand
CGGCCGGCAAGGCCAAGGTGCCGGCTGCGAGGATAACACATAAATGGAGCCAACCATGCATTTGCGTAGTCTTTGGAAACAGGGCGCTCCTGTCAATCGCCAATCGGGCTTCTGAAAAATGGTACGCGAGAGAGGACTCGAACCTCCACCCCTTGCGAGACCGGAACCTAAATCCGGCGCGTCTACCAATTCCGCCACTCGCGCGTGCATTTAGTTTTCGACGAAAGTGTCCATGGGGTCAATCGGCCTTTTTCATTGTCACTGGGCCGACTCCGCCAGCACACTGCGCGCCGTGCGTTTTCTCATGCTCAACTGGCGCGACCCGCGCAACCCGCTGGCCGGTGGTGCAGAGCGGGTAACGCTGGCTTATTTACAGGGGTTAGTGGAGCGCGGACACGAGGTGGTGTGGTTTGCCAATGCCTTTGCCGGAGGGGCGCCGGAAGAGGATATAGAGGGGATTCAGGTGCGGCGTGCGGGCAGTAAATTCACCGCCTGGATGGCCGCCCGGAAATGGCATGCGACGCAAAGGCCGTTTGATTTGGTGATCGACCAGCACCACGGCATTCCATGGTATGCGCCGAATTGGTGTCCGGATCCCTGCGTGGCGTACATCCATGAAGTGCTCGGGCCGATTTGGGATTCCTTCTATCCGTGGCCGCTCAATACGATCGGCAAATGGCAGGAGCGGCTGACATTGCGTCAATACCGTGAAGTGCCGTTTTGGACGGCGAGCGACTATACACGCGAACTGCTCGCCGAACAGAGCGTGGAATCGATCGTGCAAATTCCCTACGGCGTGGCGACGCGTGCATTGGAGGAATTGCCCGAGAAGGAACTGGATGAACCGTTGCGGCTGATCACAGTATCGCGTTTGGCCCCCAACAAACAGGTGGATCACGCGGTGGCCGCGCTGTGGAGCTTGCGTGAAGAACATGACATCGAAGCCACGCTGGAAATAGTCGGCCAAGGTCAATGCGAGATGGAGATTCGGCGTGTGGTGAAGGAATTGAACCTGGAGGAGCAGGTCACCTTCCGCGGTGGGCTCAAGGAGGCGGAGAAAGATGCCGCCTTGCGTGACGCTCATTTTCTCCTGCACACCTCCGTGCGGGAAGGCTGGGGCCTCAACGTGGTGGAAGCCAACGCTCTGGGCACGCCGGCCATTGTGTATCCTTCACCCGGATTGGTGGAATCCACACTGCACCGCGAGACCGGGTTGGTGGCCGATGAAGATTCGCCGGCCGGTTTGGCGGCGATGATTGCCAGTGTGCAAAGCCACGAAGGTGCCTATCAGGATTGGCGCCAGGCGGCGCGGGATCGGGCAAGGACGTTTCATTGGGACGAAGTGCTGCCCATGGCTTGCAATCAACTCGAAGAGTGGGCCAGTTCAGGGAATGGGGAATAATTATCTGATTACTGCACTTGCTTGATTTGCAACGCGCAGTTCCACGCCAGAAACTCTCGGGCAACGGGCAGTTTCATGAGGAAACCCAATTCTTTATAATAACGGGGCGCCATGCGTTGCACCGTCAGGTTTGGGTGGCTGCGAAGGGTTTGCAGTACCTCGCCGATGTAGGTTTTGAAGAGGTTTTTGCCCACGGTATGGATGGGGCCGGATTGTTTGCCGAGATAATGCCACGGGGAAAATTCATGGCCGCCCCAAGGGGAAAGCCAGTTGGTCCAACTCAGGTAGAACACGCCGCCGGGTTTGAGTAGTTGATCCAAATGCTGCAATAGGTGAAGGGGGCATTCCAAGTGTTCCAACACGTTGGAGCACATCACCAGATCGTGTTGGCCGTAGTCGGTGAGGTTTGCTTGGTTCAGGTCAATTTGTTGAAAGGGGGCTTTTTTTAGCTCGTCCAGTCGTAAATCCTCGTAATCGGCAAAGGCCACTTGGGCGCGTGCTTCGGCACAGAGTTTGCCGGGGTAACCGTGGCCGCAGCCGAGGTCGAGCACGCGGGTTTTGGGGCCGATTTCCACGCCGCCGGACTGTAGCCACTCCAGTGCATCGCGGGCCTGCAACTCAAAAAATGCATGTGCATTTTCTTCGTAATTCAGATGCAACCGGATGAGTTGGGGCAGGATCATGAGCGCCGGGCGCATCCTTGGCAGCCCGATCGGGCAAGTCAATGGCGGGTTGCCCGCAACATAGGCTTGTCCGCGCGCGGCGGCTTTGCTTGGTTTGGCGCGCATGGGAGCGGAGAACCATTTATACAGCGGAGTTCTTGGGCGTGTGCAATGGTTTGCCCGCCGCTTTGGTTTGGGGGAAATTGTTCGCTTGCCGATTCGCATTCTCGCTTCGCGCTTGATCGTGCCCTTCCTGAAGGAGCGCCACTTCAAATTTCGCGGCGGGTTGCTACCTTGTTTTTATGCGCACTACAATGTCACCTGGTGCAACGAACGCGCCGTGGAAGTGCCGTTGGGGCGTTGGTACCTCGAGCAGGCGGCTCAGGCTGGATCTCGTGTACTGGAGATTGGTCACGTGCTGGGGCATTACGGGGATCATCCCCATGTTGTTCTGGATAAATTCGAGGCGGCCGAAGGGGTCCTCAATGAGGACATCACGACGTGGGAAACGGACGAACGGTTTGATTTGATCCTGTCCATCTCCACTTTCGAACACATCGGATTTGATGACGATGTGGAGGGCGATTCCGCCGGCAAGATGCTCGCCGCCATTCAAGCGTGCCGGGAACTGTTGAATCCAAAAGGCCAACTCGTGTTCACGGTGCCGCTGGGATATAACCCGGATTTGGATCGATTGATTGAACAGGATGCCCTAGGTGAGGATCGGGGTTGGTTCCTGCTGCGGTATGGCCCCCGCGAATGGAAGGAAGTGGCCCGGCATCAGGCTGTGGGCACGCCGTTCGGCCGGCCATTTCCTTTTGCCAACGCCCTGATGGTGGCGGAGTTTGATGCGATGGATTGAGGTTCCTGTCATGCGCCTACTGCTGATCCATAACACGCTCAACGACAGTGTCTCCATCTCCGGCGTGTTGCGGGAGTATGTCAACATGGCCCGCGTATGGGTGGCCGATGGGCACACGGTGGATTTCCTCACTGGCCGCGTGGCGCACGCGCAACTCAAGGAACTTGCACCGGAATGCGGCCGTTTGAGTAGTGATGATCTATTTGATGCGACCGCGCAGTTGCATCAAACATGGCGGAATTTTCCGGCCTACGCGTGGCGCTGTCTTTCTGCGCTTCGCCGACCGGGCGCTTATTATGATTTGGTGTATGCCACCTGCCCGTTTGTTGTGGAGACATTTTGTGCCCGGGTTATTGCGCGTCGACTGGGCGTGCCGTGGGGGGTGAAGATTCAGCATGTGCTCGGCGCGCAAACGCAACGCAGCGGATGGTTGAACCGCCTGCTGTTATGGGGGGAACGCCGGAGCGCACACTGGACGGCGGCGGATGCGGGTTTTGTCTTTTGCCTGAGCCCGACCGTCGCCCGGGACTATCGAGCTTTGGAAGATCAGTTGGGGTTGTCGGCCAGTGAAGCGCAAACCGTGGGATCGAGTGTTGATCTCGATCAGTTCGAGTTGTTACCGGAATCCGCCAAGAAACATGACGTCGTATTGCTGGGCCGCATGCATGAATTGAAGGGAGTGTTTGACCTGCCGGAAGTTTGGGCCCGCGTGAAGGCGGAACAACCGGATGCCACTTTAAAGGTCGTGGGCGAAGGGCCGCATCGCTCGGCGGTGATGGATCAGTTTGCGCGACGCAAGTTTATGGATGGGGTGGAGTTTACCGGTGGGATTAGCGAGGCAAACAAGAACCGGCTTTTGGCAGAGGCCAGGATTGGATTGAGTTTATCCAGCGAAGAAGGCTGGGGATTGGCGGTCAATGAGTATTTGGCCTGCGGCCTGCCGGTGGTGGCTTATGAGCTGCCGGTGTTTCGCGAGGTGTTCCCGGATGTGCTGCGAACCGTGCCGCTTGGGGATTTAGCCGCAGTGAGCGAGTCGATTTTGAAGTTGCTTAAGGATCCAGAGGCGCGTTTGGCGCTGGGGCGGAAGGGACGTGAATATGTCCAGCGCTATGATTATCGGTCCATGGCCCGCGAAGAAATGCGGCATTTGCAGGCCTTGGGCAAGAGTTAGCGTTGCCCAGTGTGCGCAGGCGGGGATAAGCTGCGCCCATGCAGGTGGTCATTCTCTGTGGCGGTCTTGGCACGCGGTTGCGCGAGGAGACGGAGTATCGCCCCAAGCCCATGGTGCCCATCGGTGACCGGCCGATCCTCTGGCATATCATGAAGACCTATGCCCACCACGGGCACAAGGAGTTCATCCTTTGCCTCGGGTACAAGGGCGAGATCATCAAGGATTACTTTCGCAATTACCTCTGGCACACCAGCGACGTGACCCTCAAGCTCGGGCGCGAACCGGAGGTGCAATACCACACGCACCATGATGAGGAGGACTGGACGGTCACCATGATCGACACGGGCGCAGACACCCAAACCGGCGGCCGTCTCGCCCGTGCGTTGCCGCATGTGCGGGATGACAATTTCCTGTTCACGTACGGCGACGGCCTGAGCGATTGCGATATCAACGCCGCGATTGAGTTTCACGAAAATCACGGCGCCATCGCCACGGCCACCGCCGTGAAACCCGCCGGCCGCTTCGGGGAATTGTCCATTACCGATGGCACCATCACCGCCTTCACCGAAAAGCCCGATCAGGAACCGCGCTTTGTCAACGGCGGCTACTGCGTGTTCAACAAGCGCATCGGCGATTACTTGACCGGCGACGGCTGCATCCTGGAACGCGAACCGTTGGAGCGACTGGCCGGCGAAGGCCAACTCAAGGCCCATTGCCATGACGGCTACTGGCAGTGCATGGACACCTATCGCGAGCAGCAGCAACTCGAGGCGCTTTGGTCCGCGGGCGATGCACCCTGGAAAATCTGGTAGGCATGTTCGGTAATTTTTACACCGGCAAAACCGCGTGGGTCACCGGCCACACCGGCTTCAAAGGCGCGTGGCTCAGCTTGTGGCTGCGCGGTCTGGGCGCGGAAGTGTACGGGCTGGCTTTGGCACCACACACGCCGCCCAACCTGCACGAGGCCTTGGCACCCAATACCTTCGCCAGCGAAACCATCGGCGACATCAGTGATTTTGATTTGATGAAAAAAACCGCTGCCGAAGTGCAGCCGGACATTGTCTTTCACCTCGCCGCCCAGCCGCTCGTGCGCCGTTCCTACGATGCTCCGCTGGAAACGGCCACCACCAACATCCTCGGCACCGCCCACGTGCTAGAGGCACTGCGCGCAAATGAAATTGATTGCCCCGTCGTCGTCGTCACCAGCGACAAGTGCTATGAAAACCCCGGCGGCAACCGCACTTTCACCGAGGCCGACCCGCTGGGCGGACACGACGTCTATTCCGCCAGCAAAGCCGCAACTGAAATCATGGCTCAAAGCTGGCAGCGCGCCTTCAGCGGACGCATCGCCACCGCCCGCGCCGGCAATGTGATCGGCGGCGGCGATTACGGCGTGGATCGTATCGTGCCCGACTGCGTGCGCGCATTGCAGGCCGGCGAACCCATCGCCATTCGCAACCCCGCCGCAACCCGCCCGTGGCAGCACGTACTCGATTGCCTTTCCGGTTATCTGTGGCTCGGCGCACGCTTGGCGGAAGACGCCGCCTTCGCCGAAGCCTTCAACTTCGGCCCGCAGCCCGAGGCCCAACGGCCCGTCCACGAACTCGTCGAGCACATCCTCCAACACTGGCCCGGTGAATGGACCGATGCCTCGGATGCGGCTGCCCCGCACGAGGCCGCCACCCTATCGCTCGCCATCGACAAGGCGCAACAGCGGCTCGGTTGGCAGCCCGTTTGGGATTTTGCCACCGCGGTGAAACGCACCATGCGCTGGTATCATCAACGTCACGTCGTGCAGGCCGAGGATGTCCACGGCCTGTGCCTCGCTCAACTCGAGGCATTTGCGGCCGACGCCAAGGCGGCTTCCGCTCCGTGGGCCAATTAACATGCTGGCCGAATTCCAATGCTGCTCCTGCGATTCGCGCCACGGCGAGCTGGTGCTCGATCTCGGCGAGCAGCCTTTGGCCAACAATCTGCTCGCGCCGGAGGACTTGTCCAAACCCGAGCCGCGCTTCCCCCTGCGCCTCGCCGTGTGCACGGACTGTTGGCTCCTTCAAATCACCGACCTCGTGCCGCCGGTGGAGTTGTTCAGCGACTACGTTTATTTTTCGTCGTATTCCGAAACATGGGTGGCGCACACCGCTGCCTGCGCCGAGCGATACCTGCGCGAATTCACGCCCAAGCACGTTGTCGAAATCGCCAGCAACGACGGCTGCCTGCTGCGCCATTTCGCTGAGGCTGGCATTTCACACTTGGGCATTGAACCCGCCGAAAATGTCGCCGCCGTCGCCCGTGAAAATGGCGTGACGACGCACTCGCAATTTTTTACAGAGCGAGTGGCCAAAGGATTGGCCGATAAAAAACGGGCCGATCTCATCCTGGCCAACAACGTGTTTGCCCACGCGCCGGACATCAACGATTTCGTCGCCGGCCTGCGCGAGCTGCTGGCCAAGGACGGCCATGCCATACTGGAGATCCCCCATGCACTGGAAATGATTGCACAGGGCGAATTCGACACCATCTACCACGAGCACGTGTTTTACTTCACTATCACCGCGCTGCAGCCCCTCATGGCTCGGCACGACTTGCGCATCATTCGTGCAGAAAGTATTCCGATTCATGGCGGATCAATGCGAATCTTCGTGCGCCACGCGGGTCATCCCGAAGACGAAACGGTGGCTGTGATGCTGCAAAAGGAAACGGATGCGGGTGTGACCACAAAAAAATATTACGAAGAATTCAATCATCAGGCCGAAGTCACGAGATCAATGTTGGAAACAACTGTTTTTGCGATCAAGAAGACGGGCCAACGCGTGGCCGCATACGGTGCCGCGGCAAAAGGGAGTACGCTGTTGAATTTTTGTAAACTTACGGCAGACGACATCGAATTCGTCGCAGACCGCAGTCCGCACAAGCACGGTCGCCTGACCCCGGGCTCGCACATTCCGATTGTGCCCGCCGAGGAGTTGGCGAAACGCGCGCCGGATGTGACTTTGTTGTTGGCGTGGAATTTTACTGACGAAATTCTTGAACAACAATCCGCCTACCGCGAGGCTGGCGGTAGGTTTTTGATCCCGATTCCTGAGTCGAGAGTAGTTTAATGCAGTTTACTGAAAGCCAGTTACCCGGCGTGTTCGTCATCGAGCTGGATCGGCACGAGGATGAGCGTGGCTGGTTTGCGCGAACGTGGTGCCGTGAGGAATTTGCAAAGCACGGTTTGCCTGTTGAGCTGGCTCAATGCAGCATCTCCCACAATGCCCAGCGCGGCACTTTGCGCGGGCTGCATTTTCAAACGGCTCCCCACGCCGAGGCCAAGCTGATCCGTTGCGTGGCCGGTGCCGTGCATGACGTGGCGCTGGATCTCCGGCCGGATTCGCCAACCTTTAAGCAATCGTTTGCCACCGAACTCAGTGCGAAAAATGGCCGGGCATTGTTTCTGCCCGAAGGCATCGCGCATGGGTTTCAGACCTTGGCGGATGACAGCACGTTATTTTACCAGATGACCACGTCCTACGTGGCCGAGGCTGCATCGGGTGTGCGCTGGGATGATTCGGCTTTCGACATGGATTGGCCGCTGCCCGATCCCATCCTTAACGACCGCGACCTTGCCTGGCCGGACTTCACCGCATGACCCCGCCCCTGACAGACGAACAATTGAAAGCCTTCCATTCGGACGGCTTCGTGGTGGTGGAATCGTTTTATCATCCAACCGAGATTGAGCCCATCCAGCGCGGCATACACACCATCATCGGGCTGGTGATCGAGGAGGAGGGCTTGGCCATCGAACAGCAGCCGTTTGCTGCCGATGCCTTTGATGCCGGCTTTCAGGAACTCATCGCCCACGACCGCGCTCTGGGCGGGCGCGTGTATGATGCGATCAAGCAAATCCCCGCCTTTATGCGGCTGGTGGCCAGTGAGAAACATGAAGCCGTGGTGCGGCAGGTGCGTGGCACCAATGCCCCGGCCATCGCTGCGGGCGGCTACGGCATCCGGATCGACAACCCGCAGGAGGAAAAATTCCGCGCCGGCTGGCACCAGGATTATCCGGCTCAAATCCGCAGCCTGGATGGCTTGGTTTTTTGGAGTCCGTTGATCCCAATGACGCCGGAATTGGGGCCGGTGGAATTTTGCGCGGGCTCGCACAAGGACGGCTTGGCGCCGGTGCGCGAGGTCGATGCCGCTAATCCAAACAAAACTGGCGCGTACGGACTCACACTGGACGATGAACCCGAACGGGTGGCGCGGTACGAAAAGGCCGCGCCGCTCATGCAGCCGGGGGACTTGGTGCTCGTCGATTTTCTAACCTTGCATCGTTCAGGCGGAAACGCGGCTAACCGCTCGCGGTGGTCATTGCAAATGCGGTGGTTCAACTTCACCGAGCCCACCGGCCGCAAACTCGGCTGGCCCGGCGCCTACGCCGCAGGCGGCGATCTGCGCGCGGTGCATCCGGAACTGGTGGTGGACTGATGGACACCTGCTGCATTTGCGATGCGCCTCTCGCCGAGCCGGTGTACGAATCGCCCGCGCCATTTTCGGTGACCTCCCTCTGCCAAGTGCTCGAGGGCAACACGCGCGTTTGGCACTGCGAAAACTGCAGCCACACCCAGACCGCACCGCTGCCGGCGTTGGAAAAATTTTACGCGGAGGATTATCACATCCTGATCGCCAGCGAGGAGGAGGATCAGCTTTATGAGGTGCGCGAGGGCAAAAAGATTTTTCGCACGAGCCATCAAGTCGCCACGCTGCTGGAGAAAATTGATGTGCCGCCCAATGCCGCCGTGCTCGACTACGGCTGCGGCAAGGCGGCCACGCTGCGCGCCCTGACGAAAAAGCGCTCGGACGTGACGCCGCACGTGTTTGATGTGGGCGAACAATACCGGCCGTTTTGGGATGCCTTGGTGCCCGCGCAAAACCAAGCGGTGGGTGCGGTGCCGGCGGATTGGGCGGGGCAGATGGACATCGTCACCTCCTTTTTCGCCCTCGAACACGTGGCGGCCCCGCGCGAATTTGTGGCCGAGGTGCATCGGCTGTTGCGGGATGGCGGCACGTTTTATTTTCTCGTGCCCAACCTCATAGCCAACACCGCCGACCTTGTGGTGGCCGATCACGTGAATCATTTTTCGGAGGCGTCATTGCGACGGTTGTTGGCGGACGCCGGCTTTGAGGCGCGGGCGGTTGATGATGCGGCCCATCACAGCGCGTGGGTGGTGGTGGCTGAAAAACAAAATTCACCAAGTTCTGCACCGGTCTTCGAATCTCATGCAGAGGTGGTGAGTGAAATGGCCGCGTACTGGAGCGGCTTTGGCGATCGCGTGCGGGCCTTCGAGCGGCAAGCTGATGGCGCGGCGGCGATTTATGGCTCGGGCTTTTATGGCACATTTATCCACGCCAACCTTGCCACGCCGGATGCCGTGACATGTTTCCTAGATCAAAACCCCCATCGGCAAGGGCAAATACTGCTGGGCAAACCCATCTTAGCTCCCGAGGCATTGGCGGGAGACGTGAAGCGTCTTTACGTGGGCCTCAATCCGCGCGTGGCTCGTGACGAAATGGCTGAAGTTTGTCTGCCGGAGCTGGAGATGTTTTTTCCGTGAAAATTATGGCGCAATTGTGCTGCCGG
Source organism: Verrucomicrobiales bacterium (assembly GCA_038145765.1). GTDB lineage: Bacteria > Verrucomicrobiota > Verrucomicrobiia > Limisphaerales > UBA1100 > UBA1100. The sequence continues at coordinate 22,806 of JAYQQG010000021.1, read as the reverse complement.
CGCCCCGCCGGCAGATTAAAGACGCAAGGCCTGCCGGCGAGGCGTCGGCAGCACTTTGACCACCGATGAACGACGTTTGTTTACGCCAACCGGTGAAGGCGGATTTAGCAGTGCTGTCGGCGCTGCGGAATGATCCTGCCATTCAGCGGCAGTTGATGATCGAGCCGTGCGAGTATTCGCCGGCGCAGGTGCGCGCGTGGATCCGCCGCCGCACGGGCGATCCGCACGGCGCCTTTTGGGTCATCGATTACGGCGGCCCGAGTGGGTTTGTGCAGTTGACCCGGATGAATGAGCGGGCGGGCACGGCGGACTTGGGCATTTGTTTGGCGCGAACCGCACGCGGGAAAGGGGTTGCTGAGGCGGCGATGCGGTTGTTGGAACGGGAAGCGAAAAAACGCGGCTGCCGCCAGTTGACGTTGCGGGTGTTGCGCATCAATCATCGGGCCATCGGTTTGTATCGGAAACTGAAATTCAAAACCGTCGAGACCAAGCGGCGGCATCACTTCGATGGCGCGCATTGGCGGGACGTGGTGTTCATGGAGAAACGGTTGCGATGAAAACGGTGGTCATTTCCCAGCCGATGTATTTTCCGTGGGTCGGCATGCTCGAGCAGATGGCCGTGGCGGATGTGTTTGTGCATCTGGATGACGCGCAGTTTTCGAAGGGCGGCTTTTTCAATCGCGTGCAGGTGAAGACCGCCGAGGGGACGCCGTGGCTGACGGTGCCGCTGGCCGAAAACAAGCTCGGCCAAACGCTCAACGAAACTCAACCCGCCGCCCATGACTGGCAGCGTAAACACTTGGCGACGCTCCGGCAATCCTACGCGCCCGCGGCGCATGGGGGGGAGATGGTGGCGCTGGTGGAGCGGGTATTGGCGATGAAGCACGATTCATTGGCGGCCTTGAGTGCGGCGAGCATGGAGGGCTTGGCGGATTATTTTGGAGTGTTGCCGCGGACGGTTTTGCGTACATCGGAATTGGGCGTGAATGGCAGCGGCAGCGAACGGGTGTTAAATATTTGTCAATCGCTGGAGGCCACGCGCTATGTCACCGGCCATGGCGCGGCGGATTATCTGGACCACGCGGCGTTTGCGGCGGCGGGGATTGCGGTGGAGTACATGGACTACACGAAGCAGCCGTATCCGCAATTGCACGGAGCCTTCACGCCGTTCGTCAGCGCGCTGGACTTGTTGGCCAACTGCGGACAAGCCGGGCGGGATGTGATTGCCCCGCAGACAGTTTGCTGGAAGGATTTCGCGAAATGAGCGAGGTGGCGCGTTTCTTTGCCGAGGTGCAGGAGAATCTCGACGGTCTGTCCCGGGACACCGCCGTGCAGCAGGCCACGCGCGATTGGATCGCCGCCATCGCGCCGCACAAGTACACGTACAACTTCACGTGGCTCGGCCGGCCGGTCATTCAATTTCCGCAGGACCTCGCGGCATTGCAGGAAATCATTTGGGCGACCAAACCTGATCTCATCATCGAGACCGGCATCGCCCACGGCGGCTCGCTGATCTTTCACGCCTCGATGCTGCAACTGCTCGGCAACAATGGCCGCGTGCTCGGCATCGACATCGACATCCGCGATCACAACCGCGCTGAAATCGAAGCGCACCCGATGTTTGACCGCATCGACATGATCCAAGGCTCGTCCATCGACGACGCCATCGCCGAACAAGCGGGCGAAGCGGCGGCCAGTGCGGGGCACGTGATGGTGGTGCTCGATTCCAATCACAGCCACGCGCATGTCCTGCGCGAGCTGGAACTGTACGCGCCGCTGGTCACCCAGGGTTGCTACCTCGTCGTGGCCGACACGCTCATCGAGGATATGCCCGCCGGATCATTCCCGGATCGGCCGTGGGACAAAGGCGACAATCCCGCCACGGCGGCGAAAGTATTTCTGCAAACCTCGGATCGCTTTGAGGTCGACACCTCCATCGATGCGAAGCTGCAAATCAGCGTGGCGCCCGGCGGCTATTTAAAATGCGTGGCGGACCAATGAGCGAACACGTCCCCATCGCCGGCCCGAGCATCACGCAGCGGGAGATCGACTACGCCACCGATGCGGCGGCGAATGGTTGGTACGAGCGCGCCGGCGAATACCCGCGCCGGTTCGAGGAAGCGTTTGCGAAATACATTGGCGTGAAACACGCCGTGAGTTTGCCCTCGTGCACTTCGGGACTGCACCTCGCACTGGCGGCGGCGGGCATTGGGCCGGGTGATGAGGTGATTGTGCCGGACCTTACCTGGATCGCCAGCGCGGCGCCGATCAGCTACGTGGGTGCGACGCCGGTCTTTGCCGATGTGGATGAGCAAACGTGGTGCTTGTGTGCGAACAGCGTGCGTGCGTGTATCACGGAAAAGACGAAGGCCATTCTGGCGGTGGATTTGTACGGCGGCATGCCGGATTACGATGCGCTGCGGGCGATTGCCGATGAACACGGGTTGACCCTCATCGAAGATGCCGCCGAGGCGATTGGCAGCGAATTTGCCGGACGCAAGGCGGGCGCGTTGGGCGATGTGGCGGCGTTTAGTTTTCACGGCTCCAAAACCTTTTCCACCGGCGAAGGCGGCATGCTGGTGACCGATGATGATGCACTGTACGCGCGCGTGATGCACCTGCGTGATCACGGGCGCGAGCCGGGTGATGTGCATTTCAAAAACACCGAAGTCGCTTTCAAATATAAAATGCCTCCGGTTGCCGCGGCGATTGGGTTGGGGCAGGTGGAGCGCGCTGAGGAATTGGTGGCGCGAAAGCGGGAGATTTTTGATTGGTACCGCGAAGGGCTGGAGGGAGTGGCTGGCCTTACCCTCAACCATGAATCAGCCAACACCAAAAATACGTACTGGATGGTGACGGCGGTTTTGGATCCGATGCTCGAGTGGCCGAAGGAAAAATTGATGGCGGCGCTGGACGCGCAGGGAATCGACAGCCGGCCAATGTTTCATCCGTTGAGCAGTTTGCCGGCGTACGAGGGGCATGCGGAAGCAGCGGTGGCCCGCAGACGCAATGAAACCAGCTACCGCCTCAGCCCGTGGGGCATCAACCTGCCGTCAGCCTTATGCCTCACCCGCGAGCAGGTTGCGCGGGTGACGGAAACGCTTCTGCAAATCTTGGGCAAGGCATGAGCCGGCTGGTGACAGTCATCCCGGTTTACAACGGGGAACAATTTTTGCGGGCCACGCTGGAATCGGTGGCAGCCCAGACGCGGCGGCCGGATCGGGTCATCATCCAAGACAATTGCTCGACCGATGGCACGGCGGATATCGCGCGCGATTTTGAAAGCGAAGGATTCGAGTGGCGCTTGAACGAGGCGCACGTTTCCTCCACGGTAAATTTTAATGCGGCACTGCGCTTTGCGGAAGAGGCGGAGGTGCTGCATCTGCTCACGGCGGATGACCTCATCGCGCCGAATTTTTACGAACGACTGCTGGAGCCATTGGCGGCGGTCGACGGGCGCGCACTGGCGTATGCGGCGTATGAAGTGATTGGCGAAGATGGCGCGCTGGTGCAGGGCGGGGATTTGGTGAACCCCTTTCCCGTCAAGCCCGGTGCGGCGGCGCGGGAAATTCCGCAGGCCCGTTTCATTGCCTCGCAGGCGGATTTGCGCACGATTTGTTTGCCGGCGGTGTTGATGAAAACCAATCGCCAGCCGTTGCCGGTGGCGTTCAGCCTTGATTACATCCAATGCGCGGACGCGGTGTTTTATGCGGAACTGGCTTCGCATTGTGAGCGGATCATTGAAGTGCCGGAGGCGTTGTGCCAATACCGGCGCCATGAACACACGACCACTTCGCGCAACAAGGCCCAACCGGCGGCGGTGATCGCCGATGAATGGAAAGCCATGTGCGCCGCCTCCGCCTTGCTTGGCAAGCGCGGCCTGTCGGCATGGCTTTGGAACTTTCGCCAACGCTGCCTGCTGGCGGGCACCAGCCGGGTGATGATTCAGGGCGAACCGGATGCCTCCGCCGAATACCGTGCGGAAGTCACCACGGCCACGCGCGCAATTACCGGCGGGCTGGCGTGGGCCTTGGGAAACTTGGCCGTTGCCCTGCGGGATGGGTTCGGGCAAGGTCGGCGTTGAGGAAGTATGGAGGCTCCCCGATCCCCATGGTGGAAGGACGCGCTGATCGCCGTTGGCATTCTAGCGTTGGTGCTCGGTTTTCTGTTCCGCGAAAGTTTCGAGGCGGAAAAAGTCGTCTTCGCCAATGACGCCCCGCTCGGGGCCATTCAGTCGCATGCCAACGATGAGCGTTTGGGCTGGAGTTTTTGGCAAGACCTGAACTGGGTGGGCGGGGAGGCCCCTTCTGCGATGCCGAATTTTACCAAGGCTTTTTTTGAGGGGTGCCTATGGTTAGGAGGCGATCAAGGGGCAATTTTGTTTGCCCAATGGTATCAGCCTGTGTCGCTGGTGTTGTTGGGGGTGTGTGCCTGGTTATTTTTCCGAGCATTAAAATTCCGCCAACCGGTGTGTTTGCTGGGCGGATTGGCGGCGGCGCTGAACGGGGATTTTTTCACGTACGCCTGCTGGGGGCTGCCGAGTGTGGCATTGGGAGCTGCAGGGGCCTTGTTGGCGATGACCGCGATGGTGCGTGCCTTGCGTGAAACGGGTTGGCGCACGGTGGCATGGGTAGTGTTGGGCGGCTTGGGGCTCGGGCAGGGGGTGATGGAAAGTTTTGATGTGGGCGGCATCTTCAGTTTGTACGTGGCGGTTTTTGCCCTGATGGCCATGGTGAACCGGCCGGAATCCGAACGAGGCTCCATCGCTGTGGCTGGAGCCAAAGGGGTTGGGTTGGTTGCGGTGCTGGCTTTGGCGGCGGCGTTGATGGCAGGGCATGCCTTGAGCAATTTACTTCAAACCGAAGGAAAGGCGGCTGTGGCGCAACAGCAGCGGTTGAGCGAACAGCAACAATGGGATTTTGCGACGCAATGGAGTTTGCCCAAGGCAGAAACGGCGCGCTTGGCCGTGCCGGGATTATTCGGATATCGGTTGGATTCAGCGGATGGGGCGCAATACTGGGGCGCGGTGGGCCAGTCGCCGGGATGGCAACCCGGGCAGGCTGGGTTGCCGCGGCATTCAGGCTACGGAATATACGCGGGGATGTTGGTGTTGCTGGTAGCCATGTGGGCGCTATTACAGGCGGCCTTGGGGGCAACGGGGCAGTTTAATACAGAAGATCGCCGGTGGATTTTGTTTTGGGGAGCGGTTGTGATTCTATCGGTATTGTTTGCCTGGGGGCGACATGCGCCGTTTTATCAAATGCTGTATCCGCTGCCGTTTTTTAACAGCATTCGCAATCCGATTAAATTCATGCACCCGGCCAGCTTGGGCTTGGTGATCCTATTCGCATATGGCCTGGAAGGGATGGCGCGCGCGTATTTGGAACAAACCAGGAAGAAAGGTTTCTTTGAGCATATTCATGATTGGTGGAATGAAACTCAAGGCCCCAATCTGGCGATCTGTTTGGGTTTGCTGGGGTGTATCGTATTGGGGGCGCTGACTTGGGTATTCTATGCGGCCATCCAGTCTGACTTGAAAAGCCATTTGAGTGAAGGACTGCAGATGGGCAGTGATGCGGTGTTGATCTCCCGGTTCAGTTTAAAAATGTTGGGGGTGGCGGTTTTGTTTTTGGTGGGCAGCGTGTGGCTGATGCTCATGATGATCTCGGGGGTCTGGGGCGGGCGCAGCGCTCGTTGGGTGTGGCTGGCTTGCGGATTGTTCATGGTCATGGATTTTGGCCGGGCACATGGCCGATATTTGATTCACGAAAACTATGTTGAGAAGTATGCCTCGAATCCGGTGGTGGATTTGTTGCGTCAGTCGCCGCATGAGCAGCGGGTAAAACTTTTTCCGGGCCGCTTCGCTGCCGTGTTGGCACAAAACGAATTTGTTCAATTACAACAGCAATTGCAGGATACCAACCGCACGGATCAATTGCAGATTCAACAGCGAATGCAGGCATTGGCCGAAGGATTCCAGCAGGTGCAATTGTTTAACAGTGTATACACGGTGTTGTGGGCGCAGCATCATTTTCCGTTTTACCAAATCCAATCAGCGGATGTGATTCAGGAACCGCGAGTGGCACCGGAGAATCAGTCTTATCGCGAGGCGTTGAATGTGGATGCCTTGCGTTTATGTGAGCTGACCAGCTCGCGTTATCTGTTGGGTTTGAGCCGAGGTGGGGCCAAGCACTTGGACGGGATCTATGGTCAGGCCGGTGTTTTTCAAGAGCGGCTCCATTTCAGTCTGGGAGCCAAGCTCCCCGGGCAGGGGATCCGGACGGTGGAAGATGTGCTGACGACAGTTAGCTCAAATGGGCCGCTGGCATTGATTGAGTTTCAAGGGGCTTTGCCACGGGCGGGCTTGTTTGCCCAATGGCGTAGTGGGGTTGAGGATGGGGAAGTGCTGGCAACCTTGCCCCAGAAGACATGGAACCCTCATCGGGAGGTGTTGATTTCTGAATCCATTCCCACTCCGGAAAGTCTTGATTCCAATGCCACAGTGAAACCGGTTCGGATTGAATCATATGATCCGAAACGGATCGTGCTGAACACGGAGGCGGATACCTCAACGGTGTTGTTATTGAATGACAAACATCACACGGGCTGGCGGGTGACAGTTGATGGTAAACCGGTCCCGTTATTGCGGGCGAATTACCTGATGCGCGGGGTGCATTTGGAGGCTGGAAACCATACGGTGGAGTTCTTGTTCGCGCCCAGCGAGCGCAGTATTCGCGTGAGTTTGGCGGGCTTCGGTTTGGGGGCGTTGGTGGTGGGCTGGTTAATGTTTGGGCCGCATCGGAAACCGCAGGCTATAATCCCGACGGATGATCCAGAAACGTCCACGGTAGACGATACTTCTTCGCCAGATGAGCCGAAAGCGCCTTCACGCCGAAAGTCTCGGTCGCGTAGTGGCCGCCGTAATAAACGTTGATTCCCAGATCTTCGGCCAGGGCAGCGGTCCAATGGGCTCCTTCGCCGGTGATGAACGTATCCACCCCTTCCGCCGCGGCCTTGGCTAGGCTGCCACCGGCGCCACCTGTGACGATACCGATTTTTTTACAAACACTCGGACCGCCCTTGATCAGGACGGGCGGGGCACCCAGCACGGATTTCAAGCGACTGGCCAGGATATCGCGGCACAGGCGGGTTTGGGTTTGTAGCCCGATGAACTGGCCGCGTTCCTCAAAAAAAGGTTTGGGTTTGGTGAATTTAAGTGCCCGGAGTAAACCGGCATTGTTGCCAAGACGTGGGTGCAGATCCAGTGGCAGGTGGGCGCTATAAACGGCTAGGTTATGCTCCACCAGCTCGCCAATGAGATCGCGCTTTTTGCCGATCCATGGCTGTTGCGGACTCCAGAAGAGGCCATGATGGACAATCAGCAGATCGGCTTTGGCCTCGATGGCTTTACGCACGGTAGCCAGTGAGGCATCGACGGCGGCGGCGATGTGGCTGACGTTGCCATTGTTTTCAACCTGTAATCCGTTTACGGCCCCGTCGTAATCGGTGATCTCATCGATCTTCAGCGTGCGGTCGCAGTGCCGTACAATTTCTTGGAGTACTGCCTTGGGCATGAGGGAAGGAAACCTATGACAAGGCTATTTGGCAATGACCGTCTTGCAATTCATCCGTCGCTCACTATGATGCGCGCTCCCATGAACCCCAGTGCAGAGCCTTGGAACCTTGATCAGGCGCGTGAGATGTATCACATCGACCGCTGGGGGGCGGGGTATTTTGATATTAACGAGAAAGGCCGCGTGGTGGCAAAGCCATTGCCTGGAGACGAAACGGCGGTGGAGTTAAGTGCGGTCATTGATGCAGCGAAAACCCGGGATCTGGATGGACCGCTGCTGATCCGGTTTCAGGATATTTTGCGGGACCGGGTTAAGAGTTTATGCACGGCGTTTGATGAAGCCATCGCCCGGTGCGGTTACGGCGGGCGTTATCGAGGCGTGTTTCCGATCAAAGTTAATGAACTGCGCGAGGTGGTCGAGGAGATCATAGACGCCGGTACCGAACATGGGTTTGGCTTAGAGGTGGGCAGTAAGGCGGAGTTATGTGCGGCTCTGGCGTTGCAGGACCAGCCGAATGCGTTGTTGATTTGTAACGGCTACAAGGATGCCGATTTTATTCGCACGGCCCTGACCGGCACGCGATTGGGGAAGCAGGTGATCTTGGTGATCGAGAAACTGGATGAACTCGAGCAGATCCTTCGCGTGGCCAATCACGTGGGAGTCCAGCCACAGTTGGGTGTGCGCCTGCGCCTGTTGAGCCGGAGCACCGGGAAGTGGGCGGACAGTGGCGGAGAGGATGCGAAGTTTGGCCTGAACACGGCTCAGTTAATGACGGCTTTGCAGCGCTTGCGGGCTGAACGCTGGGAGAGTTCCCTCCGCTTGTTACATTCGCATATCGGTTCACAGGTGCCGGATATCTTAACCGTGCGCAAGGCGGTGCAGGAAGCAGCGCGATTTTACAGCAAGGTGCGCCAGGAAGGTTTTCCCGTGGAGTATCTGGATGTCGGCGGCGGCTTGGCGGTGGATTACGACGGCAGTCGCGCGGCTTTTGAAAGCTCGGCGAATTATTCATTGCGCGAATACACCGATGACATTGTGCAAACGATCGCTGAGGTTTGTGATGCAGAAAATGTGTCCCATCCGAATATCGTCAGCGAAAGCGGCCGGGCAATTGCGGCGCATCACAGTGTGTTGGTGGTGCAGGTATTCGGGGCCAACAGTAAGGCCCAGCGCACGCGGTTTCAGTATGGCCCCAATGAACATCCGCTGGTGGAAACCTTGCTGAAAATCCGCCGCAATCTGGGGCGGGCCAGTAAGTTGACGGCTTATCACAATGCCCTGAACTGCAAGGAGGATGCCCACAACATGTTCACTCTGGGTGTCTTGGAATTGGAAACCAAGGCCAAGGTGGAGACGTTATATTGGGAGATCTGCGATCGGGTGGTGACGCATTTTAGACAATCCGAAGGCCACGTGCCGGAGGAAATTGCGGCGCTCGAGGATCAGATGAGTGACCAGTATGTTTGCAATTTTTCTGTATTTCAGAGTTTGCTGGATCATTGGTCTATTGAGCAATTGTTCCCGATCATGCCCCTGCAGCGGTTGGACGAATGTCCGACACGCGAGGCGACGCTGGTGGATATCACGTGTGATTCGGATGGTGCCATTCGCAAGTTTATCGATCTGGAAGGCACCCGCGACACGTTGCCATTGCATGTGCTCAAGAAAAACGGCCGCGGGATGGAGCCATATTATTTGGGGTTTTTCCTGGTAGGCGCGTATCAGGATGTGATGGGCGATTTGCACAACCTGTTTGGGCGCGTAAACGAAATGCATGTGTTTCTCGATCCGGATGAGCCGGGGGGCTATTACATTGAAGAAACCCTGCGCGGTCATACCATTTGCGATAGCCTGACCACAATGCAGTATGATCGGCGGGAATTGACGCGGCAGATGAAACGCCAGATCGATGCGGCCATTAAGGCTGATCGGGTGCAGCCATCGGTAGGAATGCAAATGCTTCAGGATTATGAACGCGGGCTGGACGATTACACCTATCTGTCGTTCTAATGGCGCATGGCCACGCCGCCACCACTGCACCCCGACCTGATGCCCTCTCTGCGCCAACTGGTGCGTGGCTTGGAATTGTTGTTCTGGGCGTTGCCGTTCGCGTTGTTGGTGTGTGTGCAGGAAATCCTCGCGCCGGCTTGGGAATCCTGGGGTGTCATGCCCCTGATGCTCTCCATGGGGGTGCTCTGGTTCGGGGCATCGCGTTTAAAATATTTTCAGCCGAAGGAAGGGGTTTGGCAGAACGCGGTGAAAATCACCGAGGTGCTGGCCGTGGTGCTGGCGGGCTTGGCCCCGTTTTTGCATTGGATCCAGACACTGCCTGATTTGCCGGTGGCCGGGTTTACCTCCGGGCAAAAACACATCATTTACTCAACCATCATCTTTTGCGCGGCAGGCATTATGTTTCTGCTCAACCTCAACCACGTCCTGACGCGGCTGGGCGAGATGTTGCCGGATCCCATCCTGCGGGCGGACATCAAACTCTTCGTCACCCTCAACTTCATTCTGTTTTTTCCATTGCTGGCGGCGATGTGGTTGGTGCGGTTGAGTCATGAACTTTTTGGTCTGATGTATCTCAAAGCTCCCGGCATGGCGGAGTTTTTTGGCAGCGCGATGGGTTTGGAGAATGCTTTACAGGGTGCGGTGCTGTGGATGGCAACACTGATCATCGCAACGACCATGACGATGATTTGGAAAACCAAGGAGGCGGTGATGAATGGCGTGTTCAGTCTGGAACCGACTTTGCCCAAAGAGGTTCATCTGGACGAAGACGAAACCCGAATTGTGCCGGCAACTGAAAGGGTGGATGGGGGCGACACTACGGCAAAGCCTGCCGATCCCTCTAACAATTAAGCCGCGGCTGCCGGGGCGTCGACGAGGGTGTACCAGTTGTCGCGTTGGCGGGGTTCGTAGCCGAGGTCGGCGATGAGGCGTTGCATGTCGGCGACGTCCATGCAGTAGACGGTGCCGGCCTTGGACACGACGTTTTCCTCGATCATGATGCTGCCCAGATCATTCGCGCCGTGGCGCAGGGCAATCTGACCAATCTCACGGCCCTGTGTGACCCATGAGCTTTGGATGTTCTCGATGTTGTCGAGGTAAATGCGCGCGAGGGCCTGCATGCGGAGGTATTCGTGCGAGCCAACGGTGGGCGCCTTGAGCTTGGTGTTCTCTGCTTGAAAGGTCCACGCGATGAAGGCGGTGAAGCCGCCGTGCGGTGCTGCCGGTGCCGCGCCGGCAGAATTGGTGGTGGACGCCGGTGTTGGGCCTGCCGGCGGGGCGCCGGCAGCACGGGATTCATCCTGCTGCACGCGCACGCGGTCGAGGTGTTCGATTCGTTCTTCCACGGTTTCCACGTGGCCAAACATCATGGTGGCGGTGGTGGCAAGATTTTGCCGGTGGGCAATGGCCATCACCTCAAGCCAATCATCGCTCATGGCTTTGAGGGGGGAAATTTTTTGGCGCACGCGGTCCACGAGGATTTCGCCGCCACCGCCGGGAATGGAGCCGAGGCCGGCCGCGGCAAAGTCGCGCACGAGGTCTTCCATCGGTTCATCAAACACCTCACGGAAATGCACGAACTCGCTCGGGCTAAAACCGTGCACGTTGAGGGTGGGAAATTTGTCGCGGATGTGGGAAAGCAGGTCGAGGTACCATTGTTTGCTGAGCGAAGGATGATGTCCGCCCTGCATGAGTATCTGCGTGCCGCCGAGTGCCAGTGTCTCCTCGATTTTTTGATCAATCTCGTCGTGCGTGATCACGTAGGCATCCGCCGCATTTTCGCGCCGCCAAAACGCGCAAAACTTGCAGTACACGTTGCAAACGTTTGTGTAATTGATGTTGCGGTCGATGCTGTAGGTGACGATCTCATTGCCGCGCCCATCAAATGCCTCAGCCTTGGCCAGTTCGCGGCGGCGATGTGCGAGGGCGCCGAGTGTTTCCAGCGGCAAATCATAAAGCTGCCGCGCCTCCGCCGGCGTAATGCGTTCGCCGTTCCAGGTTTTCTGCAGCAGCTCGTCCATGAGGAAAGTGTACACCATGGGAGGGGCGAGTTCCACCTCGACCCAAGTGCAGACACGGATTTCACGGATTACCACAGATGAAATTAATCTGTGGAATTCCGTGTCTCGCCCAAATGGGGCAAGGTGGAACTTGCCCCTCCCGTGAGGCTTGGGGTTAAAGGGAGGGACGAGTTCCACCTCGTCCCTAATAAATACGGCGGGCTTATGAATGTGTTTGGAGAGAAATTCACGAAGGGGGCAATGTTTCGGAAATAGTCTCACACGAAGCCGCGGAAGCGCAGAGAAACCAAAAATGGGGCAAGGTGGAACTTGCCCCTCCCGCTACACGAAAATTGGATCGATGACTGGCTGGTTGTTGTGGCGCTTTAGTAGTTCCACAAACTTGGCCAGACCGGCTTTTTCCTCATCGCCCAGGTCGTACTGGATATGGCCGCCGAGGTAGGCTCGGCGGAATTCGGCGTCGTAATCGGGGTGAGCGGCGATGGTTTCATTCAAATGAGCGATGCCGTTGGTCTTGGCGGCCCGCAATTTTTCGCGCAAGGCAGGGTCATGTTGCCCACGGCGCAGGGCCCAGACGGCGTAAACAAAAGGCAGGCCGGTCAATTTGCGCCAAGCCTCACCGAGATCCCAAATGGTGTGGTCATGCGGCGCGCGCAGGAAATCGATGCCGGGATTGCCGATGAGCAGCACATTATCCCGCGCGGCGGCCTGCGTGTAATTGGGCAACGGCTCGAAAGCCGGGCGCAGGCCACGCTCGGCGAGCAGTACGCGCAGAAGGTTCACGCTGGTGAGGCTGGCCGTGTCGCAATGGATGATCTCGATGGCCTCCAGCGGTTGGCGATGGGCGAGGAACACACTTTTCACCGGGCCCTGGGACGCGACCGCGACGGTGTCCAGGATTTCGTAGCCCTCATGGAACAGAGCCTCGGTGATGCTGACCAGCGCGGCATCGAGTTCGCCGGCGCGGAGTTTCTCGGCCAAGGCAGAGGGAACGATGTATTCGGTTTCCGCCTCAATCCCGCAGGTGAGCGGCACCGAGTTCAGATAAGGAACCGAACCGATGCGCTTGCGTGCTGCCGGCACCTCGCCGGCAGAATCTTTGGCAGGCGGCGGCGTTGGGCCTGCCGGCGGGGCGCCGGCAGCACGGTTGGCAGCACGGTTGGCGTCACAGTCGCTCATGCGGTAGCGAGGTTATCATCGAGGATCGCGGGCGGTGCGGAATCATCGCCGGCCTCGGGGGTGTCACCGCTCCATTCACGCACCGGTTCGTAAAACGTGTTGCGCTGCACGGGCGTTTTGCCGGCCTCGCGGATGGCCTTCACCAATGCGGCCTCGGCCTGCCCGCCGCCCCCGCCGGCTCCGGCCATTTTGAAAATGTGCTCCTCAATGATCGTGCCGTGCAGGTCATCGGCGCCGTAGCTGAGGGCCACCTGCGCGAGCTTCATGCCGAGGCCCACCCAGTAGGCGGTGATGTGGTCAAAATTATCAAGGAACAGCCGGCTGATCGCGATGGTGCGCAGGGCGTCGTTGCCGGTGGGCGGATGCGTCACGGGAATGGCGTTGTTCTCCGGTTGATACGGCAACGGAATAAAGCCGGTGAAGCCGCCGGTTTCATCCTGCAGGGCGCGGAGTTGCGCGAGGTGATCAATGCGATCTTCAACCGTCTCCACGTGTCCGAAAAGCATGGTGCAAGTGCTGCGGCCGCCAAGCTGATGCCAAGTGCGATGGGCTTCGAGATATTCCGCGGCGGTCTCCTTGCCTTTGGCGATGCTGTCGCGGACGTCCTGTTGAAAAATCTCCGCGCCACCGCCGGTGAGCGAATCCAGTCCGGCCTCCTTCAGCTCGGCCAGCACCTCGGGCATCGTTTGTTTGCTGATGCGCGCGAGATGATAAATCTCCACGGCCGTAAAGCACTTGAGCTGCAGATTGGCGTCCACGGCCTTCAGCGTGCGCAGCATGTCCGTGTAATAACTAAACGGCAGCGAAGGATGCAGCCCGCCGACGATGTGCAGCTCGGTGATGCCCAGCGCCAGCGCCTCACGGGCCTTGGTTTGCATTTCCTCGATGGACAACTCGAACCCATCCCCATCCCGTTTCTTGCGGGCGAAACTGCAGAACTGGCAGGAGAGAATGCAGTAGTTGGAATAGTTGATGTAGCGGTTGACGATGTATGTGGCGCGGTTACCCACCTTGCGTTCCGCGGTCAGCATGGCCAGCCTGCCGAGGGCATTGAGGTCCGGCGTGCGGTACAGCCGCAGGGCATCATCGGCCTCCAAGCGCGTGCCGGCCTCCACCTTCTCGGCGAGATCGGCCAGTTCGCTTTGCTGGAGAATAAAATCGCTCACCATAACCTCCACGAAATAAAGCGGGGCACGATGCTGACCTCGGTCACCACCATGGCCATAAACACGAGGCTGATAATGGCGTTGAGATTGAAGAAGGCTTTTTGCACCCAGTCGAGGCTGCGCTTACGGGCGATCCAGTGCTCGAGTCCGAGGCATGCTGTGATGACGACCATGCCGATCCAGTAGGCCATCTTGAAGCCGGCCAAAAGGCCGAATGCGACCAGTAGGATGACCATGACGATGTGGACGAGCAGGGAAGCGTTCAGAGAATTATCCGGTCCCCAGCGCACCACGATGGAGTGCAGCTTGTGGGCACGGTCGAATTCAAAATCCTGGATGGCATAGATGATATCGAACCCGATTAACCACAGCACCACAATTAGGGCCAACAAGCCGGGGATCACGGCACTGTACTTGAGCGGTCCGCCGAAATCCAAGGCCCCATTGACGGCCAGCCAAGCGCCGACGGGCGAGATGGCCAGCGCGATGCCCAGCACAATGTGGGTGAAATCGGTAAACCGTTTGGTCAGCGAATAGCCGAGAATGAACAGCAGGGTGACCGGTGACAGCATCAGGCAGATCAGTCGGCCTTGATTGACTTCGCGAACCATATCGATGGCGTACGTCGAACCGACGAATAAGGCGCCGCTCAGGATGCAGAGCGTCCAGGCGCTGATGAGGGAGATTGTGCCGGCGGGCAGGTGCCGATTGCGCGTGCGCGGATTGGCGGCATCAAATTTGCGGTCCACAATCCGGTTGAAGGCCATGGCGCACGTGCGTGCGGTGACCATGGCGATCAGGATCAGCCCGAACAATTTCCAGCCGGGCCAGCCGCGCTCCAAGGCGACACGGGCGGCCTGTTCGGCCTCCGGGAGATGGGCATGGGCAGCGCGTGCGGCCAGTACCGTGGCGGCCATGGCAAAGGGGAGGGCGAAGACCGTATGCGACAATTTCACAAAGTCCGCCCACTTCTCCAAAAGGGAAGGGGGGCGGTTTTGCTCCGGTGCATGGTTCGAAGCCCGTTTCTCCTTTCGCGCCACAGGCAGAAGCTGCGCGATTGGGGGGGAAATGACAAGCTTGGGGAGGGAGTAGGGAGTTTGATCGCTTGCGCTCTGGTTGTGGTAGATCAATCCCGTTCCTCGGGCCAGCGGGGGGAGATGGTGTTTTCCACGCCGAGATGATCTAGAACGCGGGCGACGACGGTGTCGGCGAGTTCCTCAATGGTTTGGGCGCCGGAATAAAAATAGGGATTGGGCGGGAGCAGCATTGCACCGGCCTGGAGCAGCAGCTCCATGTTTTTAATGTGCACGAGGCTCAGCGGCGTTTCGCGCGGGCACAGGATGAGCTTTTTGTTTTCCTTGAGCATCACATCGGCGGCCCGCTGGAGGGCGTCCTCGCTGTAGCCGTGAGCGATGCGGCCGAGGGTGCCCATGGTGCAGGGCAAGATCACCATCGCGTCAAAGGCATTGGAGCCGCTAGCGAAGGGGACGTTCATGCTCTTGGCGGCATGGAGCGGCACGCCGGTGGGAAGCTGCAGGCCCTCAGGCAATTCCTCCTGCATAACAACCTGCCCGTAGCTGCTGGTGATGACGTGAATCTCATGCGCTTGAGGATCCAGCCGGTCGAGCAACCGCTGGGTATAAATGGCGCCACTAGCACCGGTGATGGCCACGAGAATTCGCATGCGTTAAGCATGTGTTTTCTGAGTTCAAACGGGCAAGCAGTTATTCACTTATGTGAATAACCTCGACATCCTTTTGGAATTTGCCTAGGTTGCCCTCTGCATTTTGCGTTTTTTCTGACGCAACAAGGAGGTGCACTTGAATAATCGTATTTGGGCTTCTGCCGTTTTATTGGCGGGGATGGGGATGACGTCGTGTGATTCGACTTCGTCCACGCATACTCCGCAAGTTTATGTGGCTAAATCTCAGCCGGCTTTTGTCCCGGCGTCTCGAGTTCGGCCGACTCTCTCACAACCCACCTCAACGAACCACCGATCCGCTTCCTCGGCTACTCAGCCGAAGCGGGTCACCCGGGTGGCGCGGGCGACCTCACCGAGGTACATCCCGCCTGCGTCGCCGAGCTTTGAAACGCCAAAGGAAGCCCCCCGCCGCCGGCCACCGGTGGCTCAGCCGGTTGTCTTGCCCGGCGAACAATTGATGGCTCGGGATAAACAAGCGAAATCCTACAGCGTCAATATCGGGGGCATTGAATGGGTGTCGCTGGAGTTGTGGGGGCGGGCGCACAACGGTTGGTTTGGTCGATTGCAAAAAGGTGATGAAGATTTTTACCGCTTGGTGGTCTCGGGGATGCGATTTGATTTGCGTCCGCGGAAGCGCCTGATCACCTGTCAGGGCATGCAGATATGGATGGGGTTTGGACCGGAAATGATCGGCGGCCATTTGTATGTACATCATCTGGACATTCAGAAACACCTCGCGCCACTGGCTGCGGGCATGCCGAATCTGGGGCGTGTGGCGGTGATTGATGCGGGTCATGGCCGGGATAATCGCGGCACGCGCAGCACGTTTAATCAGGAATACGAGAAACGCTATACACTGGATTGGGCAAGGCGATTGAAACCGCTGCTGGAGCGGAAAGGCTGGCGGGTCTATCTCACCCGCGATGAGGACAAATCCATGTCGCTCACCCAGCGGGTGAACTTTGCCGATTCGGTGGATGCGAGCATCTTTATCAGCCTGCATTTCAATGCAGCGGCTGCCCCGGTGAAAGGACTGGAAACCTATTGCATTGCACCGGTCGGCATGCCTTCACATCTTACCCGAGGTAATCCCGATCCAATCCGCTCATCGTTGCCCAATAACCCATGGGACGAAGCGAGCTTTCAACTGGCTGCACGGGTGCACAACCAGATGCTGGTGAATTGCCGAATGGACGATCGCGGCGTGCGCCGAGTCCGGTTCATGACGGTGATCAAGGGGCAGAAACGGCCGGCAATCTTGGTGGAAGGGGGTTATCTCTCCAATCCCAGTGAGGCGCGGAAAATCAATAGCGACGCGTATCGCCAAAAGCTCGCTGAAGGCATTGCCGCGGCGCTTTAGTTACCAGTCCACTTCAGCCTGGAGTTTGTCTCCAAACCGGTTGGTGTAGAAGACGTGTCCATAGGCGGCGCCGTATTCATGAACCATCTTGGTAATTTTCACATCAAACAGGCAGTACTCGGCAATCTCCGCTAGTTTCCCCTGCTTGAACCATTCGATCGCTTGCAGACCTTCGGCGGTTTTCTCACAGCCGAAGGTGGCATGAGCAATGGAATCGAGCTTGAGCCGGTGCCCGAGCCGATCGTTTAGATCCACCAACATGTCGAGCGAGGGCACTTGGCTTAAGTCGAAAACGGAATAGCCCTCAAGCACTTTGTAATCGAACCGGATGTGATTGAAGCCGACCACCAGATCGGCGCGTTGAAGTTCCTGGATGAGGTCATTGACCTGCGGTTCGCCGTAGACCATGTAGCCGCCGCGCGCAGTGCTGTACGTCACGCCGACGCTCATGCCCATGCGATCGATGTGGCTCCAGCCGCCGACATCATTGGCCGAGCGTTGGGTTTCCAGATCGAAATAGACGATGTTCTGACTCATCTTTTGGGGGCCAAGGGTTTTGGGAGGACTATAGCCACTTAAGAATTATGGTCTGAACCAAAAGAAATTCACACTGCGCTGGCCAATTATCGGCTTTAATTCACGTCCCATTTCGCGTAGCGTCCGCGCCAGATGGGCAAAATGGAACATCATGCGCAAGGCCCCAATGGGCCAGATGAGTTGAAGATTTATTTTTTGCCCAATCTGTTCACGGCCTGCAATCTCTTCTGCGGATTTTTGGCGCTCACACTCATTGTGGGGGCTCCATCGCTGTACCACCTTGAAGCGGGATACAGCAATATGGATGACCAGTTTGAGGCGGCCAAAGCCATGATCTATTGGGCGCTGGAATTGATTTTGTTGGCCTGTGTGTTTGATGCCTTTGATGGCCGGGTGGCGCGGATGGGCGGATATGAAAGTCCGTTTGGACGGGAGTTCGATTCGTTGGCGGATATCGTGAGCTTCGGTCTGGTGCCGGCATTTTTGGTGCATCGTGTGGTGTTGAGTGACGTGTTCCGGACGGACATGCCGGAGTTGGGCTGGTTCATCGCCTCGGTGTACGTGATTTGCGGGGCCTTGCGGCTGGCGCGGTTCAATTGCCTGGCGGCCATGGCGGAGGAAAAGTCGCCGGAAGAGCAGGCCGATCATGCCAATGAATTTGTGGGCTTCCCGATTCCCGCCGCCGCGGCGTTGGTGGCCAGTATCACCTATTTTTTAATTTGGTTTGAAGAGCGGGACTTTGTGAAAGGCAATTGGAAGTTTGCTTTGCCGGTGTTGCTCCTCTTCCTCTCAGCCATGATGGTGAGCAAGGTGAAATACCCGACGTTCAAAAAGGTAAATTTGCGCGGGTCCAAACCGTTTTTGGTGATGGTGCTGGGGGCGATTGGGTTGGGCCTGCTCTTTACGGTCGGCCGAAAATACGCCTTGCCGGTCGGCGCGCCACTGCTGTTTGTGTTTTACCTGATATACGGCTTTGTCCGCCCCTGGCTGCCGCGGCGGGCCCGCACAGATCTGGAGAAAAGCTCCGTTTAGGAGCCGGCTGGGTTTTGCGCTTCTTTCAGCTTGGCAGGCAGTGCTTCCTGCAATTCCTGCAACTGTTGGAGCTTGAATTCAGCTTCTTCGAGGTCCGATTGCAGATCATTCAGTGAAATGCCCTTGAGTACTGCCGGATTGGATTGGGCTTGGGCGATCAGTTTTTTCAATTCGGAAATCTCTTCAGTCGCCTGTTGAATATCGAAGCCAATGTTTTGTTGGCGTTTTTGCAAGGCGGCAACAATGAGCTGTTGGTTGAGCTGTTCCACATCCGAGCGCAACCAGGATGGCGTAATCCCAAATCGGTCGGCGGTAAAACTGGAATTAAAGTTGCGGGCCATGTTGCGCTGTTGTTCAGCAAAGGTGCGCAATGCTTCGGGGGAAGGCGCGGCCCCGTCTTCCACCTTGGAAACGTACACGATGAATCCCCCCACACCCTCGGTGGAGGCGGGATTATAGCTGGACAGCCAGTTGGGCTCGGCGGTGCTGCGGTTTTCGCGTTCCAAATTCCCGATGACGGTTCGGATTTCGCTCACCGTGGCCAGGCCCTTCAGCGCGGTGGCATTCACGTCGGTTGCCGAGAGCGTCATGGCCGGGAGGTTGACGACGGTTTGTTTGGAGAGGTTCAGTAAGTCGGTGATGGATTCCCCTTCAGCGGCCAGTTCGGCTAAGGTGTCGCGATAATCGTTGCCTTCTTCGCTGGCGAGTTTCTTCACCTCGGCGGCGATGAATCCCTTCTTCACCTCCGCTTTTTCGGTGTCGGTTAATTCCTCGTACTTGCGGCTGCGGCCGGGAATCACTTCCTCCAATCCCCAAATGTAAAATCCTTCACCGGGTACTGCCACGGGCCTGGTGGAAAGCTCATTGGGACTGGGCGCTGTTGCAGCGAATGCAGCTTGGACTACGGCTTGAGGGAGTAACGCCTCTGCGTTGGCCTGCCCGGTAATGGCCGAGCGTACTTCCAGTTGGCCGGCTTGAGCCTGGGCGCGAAGTGTTGCGAGGGTCCAGTCGGATAGCTCGTCACCGATTTTCTTGCTGAAATCGATGGCATCCGCCTTGGCCTTAGGCAGGGTGATGGTGTCGAGATCGGGTTGCTTGGCTTCACGGATTTCCGCCAATGCAGCGGCGTCCAAGGCGGCCCCGGCGACCAGTTTGGTGCCGTTGTCATCGGTGAAATGATCCACCTGGTTGGTCGAACTCATATGTTTTTCGATGCGTGCCTGGACCAAGTCATCCAGCTTTATCTGTTTCTCGGCCTCAGCAAGATAGGGGGCGGTTGGGAATAGGATATAGGCTAACTTGCGTTTTTCAGGGACAAAGTAGTTGTTGTGGACCGTTTGGTAAAAGTTCGTGCTGATGGAGGCAAAATTGGTGACACTGTCCGTGCGATTGCTGGTTGCGAAAAAAACGGCTGAAGCAGTAAAGAGTTTGTTGTCCATTGCCTGTTGGCCGCTAGTGGCTTCATCGGTGATGAACCCCACGCTGCGGGTCATGAGGGTATCGAGTTGCTGAACGGTGATCTGTTCACGAATCAACTCCTGAAACTGCTCCTCGCCCGCCTGACCGGCACCCAGCAGGCCGGCATTGCGGTATTGGTTCAGGAACCCGTTGTAGGCTTCTTTCGAAAACTTTTTGTCATTGGGGTTGGAAAACATTTGTTCCAAACGGGCTTTCACCATGGTGTCACTTACAATCACTCCAATCGTTTTGGCTTTATTGAGGCGCAGGAGTCGCAGGTGCGCCTCATAATCCAAACCATCGACATCCACTTCGCCATCCCGGTTAAGATCGCGATCGCGGAACTGTCCGGCGATGGCTTGTGCGTTGATGGAGGGGGGGAGGAAGTTGCCGTACTGTTGGGATATCATCATGGCCCGCTCCAGCAACACCTGTTGGCGGGCGACGGAGAGGTTCGCATCCTCTTCGGTGGCGGTGCCGCCGCGGTTTTCGAAGGGATCATAGCCCGGGGTGAAATAGACGACAAAGCTGATGACGACCATGATAATGATCACGATCCAGAGCGGCTGCGAGTGCTTGCGTACGGTGCCAAACATAGTGTGTACAATTAGCCCAAAGGGAACGCGGAGTCGTACCGGAGGAACCTCACGCGGTCAATTCAAATTGCCGCCAAAACCCTTTACAAGCGTGATGACGGGTGCAAAGCTCCGGCTTCCACAATCATGAGATTTGGACGCGCCATCCTCTGCCTGTTGGTCCCGCTGCTATTAACTGGCTGCATGTACCATAAGATCACCAACCTCACTCCGAGCGCTCTGCCGCGTAACGGGTCAGGGTTTTATCCGGTGGAAATCATATGGAATACGAATCAGCGCGCGGTACGGCATGAGACGGTGGAGCCTCAGGTAATGATTGGCACAAACAGTTATCCCATGCAGCTCACCCCCAAAGTGACCAACCGCTGGGAAGCCCTCGTGCCTGTACCCGAGCAGGCGTTTGAGATGCGGTACCGAATTAAGGTGAACTGGAAATATAACGCCATTCCGGCTCCGGTGGGCAACAGCCAGTTGTCCGAGGAATTTCGTTTGCTCATCAATAATTAAGCCGTGACCTTGCTGCGTTCCATGTCCGGGCCCGGGCGATTCCTGTTTTTGGGATCGATTGCCCTGTGCATGGGATTGAATTGGGCGGCGTTACAGTTGGTCGCATGGGCCGGCATGACCGCACGAAATTCCCTGACGATGGATTGGGCGACCGCACTGGATCGCGCTGTGGCTGGTCAGCAATCCTGCGTGATCTGCCGGTTGATCGATGAACGGGATGTCCGGGATGCGCCGCAAGGCGCGGCAATGGTAATTCAGGGCCAGGAGATCGAGGGAGTGATGGATCTCAACACGGTGTACATGTCGCACGTCCAAGGCCAATTTAAATCACGCACCAACTTCACTCGACCATGGGGCATCCATGCGCCCCCCCTGTCGCCGCCTCCCGAACGCGCGGCTTAAATTCCAAATTCCCCCTGCGTGCCGCCACACGCGCATTGAGTATATCCTGATGAGGCACGCGCCGCGTATGCCACGTCGCAACATAAATTTACACCATGAAAAACAAGACAATTTTGATTCTTGCCGCAACTGCGGCCCTAAACCTAAATGCGCACGATTATAGTTCCGCGCGCCCCGATTCCCATGCCCCCATCAACGTTATGGGGGAACACACCCACAACTCCGGAGAATGGATGGTCAGCTATCGCTATAGTTACATGGAGATGGATGGCCTGATGAACGGCGACAGCCAAGTGGCTTCCAGTGCCGTCCACAACGATTCCACATTTAGTGCAATGGCAAGCATGCGCAAGGCCCCCTCCAAAATGGATATGCATATGCAAATGCTGGGCGTCATGTACGCACCCACCGATGAATGGACGTTGATGTTAATGCTCATGCATCATGAGAAGACCATGGAGAGCATCAACAATGTTGGCACGGTTACCTCAAGCGAATCCGAAGGCTGGGGGGATGTGAAATTAAGCGGCATGCGTAAGTTCTACGAAACCGAAGATGCGAAGGCGCATTTCACCATTGGAATCTCGCTGCCCACTGGCGCGATCGATGAAAAGAATGCGGCCGGAACCAAAACGCTGGGTTACCCCATGCAACTGGGTTCAGGTACCTTCGATCTCCTGCCGGGTGTCACCTATCTCCAGCAGGCCGAGACATGGTCTTGGGGAGCGCAGGCGCACGGTACAATCCGGTTGGGGGACAACGACCATGACTATACGCTCGGCAACCGGTTGGATGCTCATCTTTGGACGCAAAAACCCATGAACGAAAACCTGTCGCTGGGAGCTCGCCTGCACAGTGCCGTGTGGGGAAATGTGGATGGTCAGGACAACACAGACACAATGCGTTCCATGATGCCCACTGCCCGCGAGGATATGCAGGGGGGCTTTGTCACCTGCCTCGGTCTCGGGGCCAACTACACCCTGGGCAACGGTCACCGGTTGGCATTTGAGTTTGTAAAGCCAGTTTACCAGAATTATGACGGTTATCAAATGGACCGGGATTGGACCCTGACCTTGGGCTGGCAGTACGCTTGATAGCATTGCAAGGGACGTGAATCATGGCCCGCTCCCCGGAGCGGGCTTTTTTTTGTTAATAACACTCACAAATGCCCCTTGACCGGTGCGCAATAAATACGGTTTTTCAGGGGCGCAGCCACTGATGAAGGCCAAAGTCATTATTACCCCAAAACCGGAGGTGCTCGA